>NZ_JBYVJW010000002.1:0-342718 GCF_058147165.1 Polaribacter sp. 2305UL8-11
ATGTCCTGTTCAAATTAACTTTGGGAATATAACAAATCTTGATGTAAAAATTACCAACCATTTTTTGCCACATTACCCTTTTTTTATAAAATAAACCCTACTCTACCTCAAATTTTTCTTTTTTAAAATCTGTTAAGACTTTAGAAATTGCTTCGTCAATTCTTTTTTGTTCAGTATCGTATTTGGGGTTCAACCCTTTCTTTTCTGGAAAATTTTCGATAGTAACTGTTGTTGATGGAAATGCAAAATCTACACCCAATTCTGCTGCTAATTTTACAATAGCAATATGTAATCTATGTTTAGATGATTGTTCTATACCCCAAGCCAAACTTTTAAAATATACATTTACCATTATTAATAAAGCTGAGTCTCCAAAACCAGTAAATTCTACATTATAAGAATCAGACCTTGTTTCTGGGTGTGCAATAACAATTTCTCTTACACCTTTAACAAAAGCTTCTATCAATTCTGGAGGTGTATCATAACGTAAACCAAGATTGGTATTGTAACGTCTAAACAATCGTAAACCTTTATTATTAATTACAATTTCCGACAATCTACTATTTGGAATCTGGTATACAGAAGTATCTGCTGCACGCACTCTTGTAGAACGAAAACCAACTTTTTCTACAGTTCCAACTACTTCTCCAGCCTCTATCCAATCTTCTATATGAAAAGGTTTGTCCAGAAAAATCATTATTGTTCCAATCAGGTTTTTAACAGTGTCTTGAGATGCCAATGCCAAAGCCAAACCACCAATGGTAACACCAGCTAAAAGTGTAGTTGTGTTTACACCAAATAAAGTTAAAAGTTTAAAAAGACCTAGCACTAAAACAATACCTGTAAAAAAACTATGTAAAATAGGCACTAATTGATCATCTAACCTGCTATGAGTCCTTTCTGTAAACTCAGAGTAAATTCGCATAACAACTTGAACTAATTTTAGAAAAACATAAATCCAAAAAACAGTTTTTGCAATATTTAGTCCTAGAAATACCCAAGTATTAATATCTAATCCAAATTGTAATGATGGAAAAACCTTATCAACAAAAGCAACAACAACTAATAAACTTATAGGTCTGGCTAATTTTTTTAAAACTTTGTCAACTTCTAAATTTGTATTTTTTGTAATTTGATGTTGAATTTTCTTCAAAACAAAAAAGGCAATTTTTCTAGCTAATAGAAAAATAAAATAAGCAAGTACAATAAGTAAAATTAAACCAATTAGTTGCCATAATTCTAACCCTAAAAACTTTTTATGACCAGATACAGGAATTATCTTTTGCAATTTTTGAACATACCAAGGAAAAACCTCCTTATATAACCCTTCAATTTTTGCAACAGTTTCTGAAGAATAATACCACTTATCTCCAATTTTCTCTACATAAATCTGTGGCATTCTTTGCGGAAATAAAACATATCTTTTGTAAGAAGAATACCCTATTGTATCTTGATAGTTTGGATTTACAGGAATTTTATTTACATCTACAAAAAGCCCTTTTCCATCTAAAACTTGTTTAATTTGAATTGCTTTTTTTACAGCTTTTTCTTCAGAAAGACCATAAATGGTTTTTGCCGCTTTTTTAGGTTCATAAGAATCTGATTGCAAAAAATACAGATGTGTGTAAATTGTTGCATGTGGGTTTCTTAAATCTATACGTACACTATCTTGAGGATTTGTCTGAGCAAATGCTAAAAAAGGGATAAATAAAAATATCAGAAATAGATTTCTCATAACCATATTTGTTAAAAGCTTGTTAATTTGAGTCGCAAATTTAAACCTTTTCTTTTTTTGTGTGTCAAAGAAGTGTAATTAAAAAAAATAATTTGTTTAAAATGAAAAATATAATAAGCATAATCTTTTTAGTATTTGCTTTTACATTTACTACACAAGCACAAAGAAAAGGTGGTAAAGTTTCTGCAGATAAAATGCTAAAAAAAATGACTAAAGATTTAAATTTAACTGAAGCACAGCAAAGTAAAATTAAACCTTTATTACTTGCTCAAATTGCAGAAAGAAAAGCGATGAATGAAAAAAGAAAAGCAATGAAAGATGCAGGAGAAAAACCATCTAAACAAGATAGAAAGAAAATGAGGCAAGATAGGATGGATGCAGAAATTGCTATGAACAAAAATATGGCGACTATCTTAGATAAAGAACAATTTGAGAAGTTTAAAAAAATTGCAAAAGAAAGAAAAGAAAAATCAAAAAATAAAAAAAGAAAGAAAAGAGACAGTAAATAACTAGTTTTGGGTTGATTAGTTTATACGAAAACTCGAATTCTTAATTGGATTCGAGTTTTTTTTTACAGTAACATTAAAGTGTTAAAAACCTGTTAATCAATTTTTTAAATTAAACTTTTCTCTTTTTATCCAGTCTAAGAAATAGATAAAAACAATAAATAAAATTTATTACCATGAAAAACTTAGCAACAATTTTAGCTTTTGTATTTGCTTTTACATTTACAACACAAGCTCAGAAAAAAAGAAGCAAAAAAATGCCAAAATTAACAGCAGAACAGCATGCAAATTTGGCTATTAAAAAAATGACTTTAGCTTTAGATTTATCAGAAAAGCAACAAAACCAGATTAAACCTCTTTTGTTGGCTCAGATTTCTGAAAAGCAAAAAGCAATGCTAAAAAGAAAAGAAGCTAGAAAAAACAAACAAAAACCAACTGCAGATCAAATTTATGCTTTGAAAAGTAAGCAGCTAGACAATCAAATTATGATGAAAAATAGCATGCAAAAAATCTTGAATAAAGAGCAATTTGAAAAGTTTGAGAAAATACAAAAAAGAAGAAAGATGATGGCAATGAAAAGATTAAAAAAAGGGAAAGAAAAAATGGAGAAAAGAAGAATGAAAAAGCGTAAAAATACAGAAGACGGAAAATAATTTTGGTTGATTAATTTCGTTGTAAAAGTCCTAATTTCAATTTAGAAATTAGGACTTTCTTTTTTATCTTATAAACTTGTAGTATTTTTAGCAAATGAAAAAAAGAATACTATTCTTGTCTATCCTTTTTTTAACAATAACTACACTTTCTTTTGGTCAACAAGAAAAAAGACTAAAAAGTCAACCTTCTAATTTTTTATCAAAATCTTACTACAGTATTAATTTCGGAGCTATTTTTTATCCATTTTCTAATAATAATTTAATAGATGGTTATAAAACCTCAACTTTTAGTAGAAATTTTTTTTCTGGAAGAATGCTATTAGGTCATAAAATAACTCCCAATCTTGCTGTTCAATTTGGTACAATGAGACCTGCAGCTTGGTTTAAATATGACAATATTAATAATATTGGATATGATAGAAGTGTATGGATTAATGTATGGTCTTTATCTTTAAAAAAGAATTTTAATCTAAATAAAAAGTTTTCTTTATATGCAGAAGCTGGTATTGCAAATGTAACTAGAATTGGTTTCGAAATTAACGATATTCCTGTTTATCCTAGTGCTCATTTTGCAAGTATTATTTATGGTTTTGGCGCAAATTATAAATTAAGTGATAAATGGAGATTGTCTTTAAATTCAACTTTTGTCCCAGAATCTAAGAAAAACAACCAACCCTCTATTTCACAAATTTCTGCAGGTTTTGAATACCATATTCAATCGCTTCCAAAAGAATTGGCTTTGGCATATTCTAAAAACAAAAAATACTTTTTCCCAAATAATATTTTACAAGTAAGTTATGGAACTAGTAAAATTGGTTTTGGTGTCAATCGTTTTTTTGGTATGAGTTTAAAAGTAGGTAATTTTGAGAGTTTTGGAATTCCCGTTTTTTGGGTAGGAGAAGTCAAAGCTGCAAATGCTTATTCAATTACCTATCAAAGATTGTTATACAGGTCAGAACGTATTTTTTCTTTAGATTGGGGAGTTAGTGTAACCGCTTTTAATACAGAATTATCTAATAATCATATTTTTGCTTTTTCAATTTTCCCAACTTTTCGATTTTATTTACTTAGAAAACCAAGCTTTGATTTTTATACAAATTACTCTATTATTGGACCTACTTATTTAACAAAAGGCAATATAGATAACTTAAAAACAGGACCAAAAACTACCTTTCAAGACACTATGGGTTTTGGTGTTTTTTTTGGCGAAAAACGCACATACAACTTAGAGCTAAGAATTATGCACTATTCTAATGGAAATATTTTTACTGAAAATTCTGGAGTTGCAATTCCACTACAATTAACTTTAGGAAAAACGTTTTAAAAAATTAAGAGTTGTATTTTTAAACCCAATATGCAAAGAACAATCCGCACTTTTACTGTTGATGATATTAGCCATTTTAAAAATAATTTATTGTCTTGGTCACAACAATTTGAAACCATAATTTGGTTAGATTCTAACCACTATAAACAACAATATTCTAGTTTTGATTGCGCTTTAGCTGCAGATGATTTTACATCCATAAAAACCGATTATTACAACGCTTTCAACAAGTTAAAAGATTATCAAAACATAACCAAAGATTATATTTTTGGCTATATTACCTATGATGTTAAAAACGATGTAGAAAGACTTTCTTCTCATAATTTTGATGGTTTAAACTTTGCAGATTTGTATTTTTTTCAACCTAAAAAGCTCATCTTTATCAATGGAAACTCTGTAGAGTTTAAGTATTTAAAATTTATAGAAGATGAAATTGAAAGTGATTTTAATCAAATTATCAATCTTAAAAATCAAAAAAAGAATACTTCTAAAAGTGATTTAAAAATAAAGTTGAGAATTCATAAGGATGAATATCACTCTAAAGTATCAAAAGTTTTAGACCACATAAAAAGAGGAGATATTTATGAAGCAAATTTCTGTCAAGAATTTTACGCAGAAAACACTCTTATAAATCCTATAGAAGTTTATAAACATTTAAACAAGATTTCTGAACCTCCTTTTGCATCATTTTTAAAAATTGATACTCAGTTTGCTTTATGTGCATCACCAGAAAGATATTTAAAAAAAGAAGGAACTAAAATAATTTCTCAACCAATAAAAGGAACTGCAAAAAGATTGGTTAGCGAGTTTGATGATTTAAAATTGGCAAACGATTTAATGAGAGATGAAAAAGAACGTGCAGAAAATGTGATGATTGTAGATTTGGTAAGAAACGATCTCTCTAAAACTGCAAAAATTGGAAGTGTAAAAGTAGAGGAATTATGCAAAGTATATTCTTTTAAACAAGTGCATCAATTAATTTCTACGGTTGTTTCTGAAGTTGCAGAAAACACAAACCCAATAGATATTATACAAAGTACTTTTCCTATGGGAAGTATGACAGGAGCTCCAAAAGTTTCTGCAATGAAAATTATAGAAGAATTAGAAGAAACTAAACGTGGTTTGTATTCTGGAACCATTGGATATTTTACCCCAGAAAACAATTTCGATTTTAACGTAATTATTAGAAGCATCTTGTACAATGAAGAAGAAAAATATGTTTCTTATTCTGTTGGTGGTGCAATAACAGCAAAGTCTACCCCAGAAAAGGAGTATGAAGAATGTTTATTAAAAGCAAAAGCCATGAAGTATGTTTTGCTAAATTCTAACTAATTTTGAATATTACTGTTGTAAATTTCTAAATAAAAAAAAATTAAAGAGATGAAATTTAACACCAAAACAATTCACGGAGGTCAAAAACCAGAAGAAACTACTGGTGCTTTAATGCCACCTGTTTTTTTTACATCTACTTACGCCCAATCTAGTCCAGGAGTTCATAAAGGTTTTGAGTATTCTAGAGGTGCAAACCCTACAAGAACTGCTTTAGAAAATAATCTTGCAGCCATAGAAAACGGAAAATTTGCTTTTGCTTTTGCATCTGGTTTGTCTGCTATAGATTGTGTTTTACGATTATTAAAACCTGATGATAAAATTATTGCTGGTGATGATTTGTATGGAGGTACATATAGAATGTTTACAAAACTTTTTAAAAAATACGGTTTAGAATTCGATTTTGTAGATATGGATGATGTTGCCAATGTTACAACTGCTATAGATAATAAAACAAAATTGGTTTGGATAGAAACTCCTACTAATCCATTAATGAAAATTGCAGATATAGAAGAAATAGCATCAGCAGTAAAAAAAGTAAATCCTAACATTTTAGTAGCTGTAGATAATACTTTTGCAACTCCATATTTGCAACAACCTTTAAATTTAGGAGCAGATATTGTAATGCATTCTGCCACCAAATATTTAGGAGGGCATTCAGATTTAATCATGGGAGCACTAATTGTAAAAAATGATGCTTTAGCAAAAGAGCTACATTTTATTCAGTTTGCAGCAGGTGCAATTGCTAGTCCAATGGATTCTTTTTTAGCCTTAAGAGGCATAAAAACACTACATATTAGAATGCAAAGACATTGTGAAAATGGAAAAGCAGTTGCTTATTTTTTAAAAAATCATTCTAAAGTAGCAGAAGTGTATTACCCAGGTTTTAAAAACCATCCAAGTTTTAAAACTGCTAAAAAGCAGATGAGAGATTTTGGAGGAATGGTTTCTTTCCGACTAAAAGACGAACATAAAGAGGCAGCATTAAACTTTTTAGAAAATACAAAAATTTTTACGTTGGCAGAATCTTTAGGTGGTGTAGAAAGTTTGGTAAGCCATCCAATAACAATGACACATGCTTCGATTCCTGAAGCAGAAAGACTAAAAATTGGTATTACAGACTCTTTAATTAGGCTTAGTGTGGGTATTGAAGATGTAGAAGATTTGCTAAAAGATTTAGAACAAGCATTAAATGCATAAAAAAAGAGTGCCAATTGCACTCTTTTTTTATTTAAATACTAAATTAGGGGATATATTTAAATACTCTTGGGGGATTTAATAGAATAATGGTGTGCTAAAGTTTAAGTGATAAACCAACCCAAACTGAATATTTAACAACCATTCATTATTTTTATTTTCGAAAACTTCTGCTTGCAACCCATCAATTTTGTCAGAAAAGAAATATTGATAATTAAATTGTGCAACCAAATCTATTTTTGGTGAAATTTTATAGCGCGTTCCAAGTCCCATTTGTAAAGAAAAGGCTTGTCCAGATCCAATAGCTAACGCATTTTTTAAGGTATATTTTTGTGGTAAAACACTTATATCTTGTCGCCAATCTCCAAGTTCAGAAGTCAAACCATTTGTAAATGCAGAATATTTAAAACCAAAGGTAAAAAAGGGATTAAACTTATTGTCTGAATAAGGATATATAAACTCTTCTAAAGGCAATAAAAAGTACTCTAAACTAACACCAACACTTAGCATTCTAACTGTACCTTTCATTGATTTTAATTTTACACCAGCCGCAGATTTTTTCTTAGCCCATTGGCCTTCGTGTCTTAACTGAGTATTTCCTATATAATGTAACTCTGTCTTAACCATTAAATGGTTATGCAGTACATTGTTAGGATCCCAACGTAAAGTTCGGTTATAAAAACTTAAATAATGAGCGACAGAGTATGATATACTATTGTTGTTCCATTCGCTAGCGAAGTTTCCTCGCTCTCCATAATCGCTTTGTAAACTAGTAGAGCCAACAAATGCACCAATTTCATGGGTGTAATGTTGCGCCTTAATTTCTAGAATAAAAACAATTATGAAAATAATTGTTATAGGGGTTTTCAAGATTTAGGGGTCTTAAAGTAAAATTCAAATATATAGTAAAAATATACGAACTACAAAATTTTCTATTCTTTTTTTACAATAAACGTTTCGTTTAAGAAATAATTTGCCCTTAATTTTAGTTCTTCTGGATAATAAATTATTGTTTCTGGCTGGATCCTTTTTAAGAAGTTTCCTGTATCCCACTTTTTGTTATTATTAGAATCTATAATGGCTTTAATAATGTATGTTTTAGGCTCTAATAAGTCAAAAACTAATGTTTCAGATTTAGAAATAAACCTTCTTTCTACTAAATTTTGTTTTTTACCTTCTGTTAATTCTATAATAATGTTTTCTGAATTTGGGTTTGAAACAGACAAAGTAATTCTACCATAATCTTCTATTTCTTTTGTTTTTAAAGAATACTTTAATGTGTCATTTTTATGCTCAAAAATATCTGACAAAGCTTCTGGTAATAATGTTATTGTATATTTCTGTTCTGGTTTTTTATCAAAAATTAAGGCTACTTTGTTTTCTTTTTCGTCAATTATGGTTGTAAATTTTTTAGAAATGGTATCCTTATCAAACAAAGAAATTTTACTTGTATCTAAAGCTATAATAGGATTGTTTGTTTTTAAGAAAAAGGTATCTCTAAAATTTAAAGTACCTCTTAAAGATGCATTTATGGTTAATGAATCTATCTTCTTTTTTCTAAATTTTACAGTAACTGTATCTCTAAAATTAGCATTTGAAACTTCAAAGTTTAGTGAATCTTGCTCTATTGGAGTAAACCAATAATTTAAAGTGTCTTTATCTTTTTCAAATTTTGAGATACTTTTAAAATCTTTTGGAACATCTGACAAGACGTTTATTTTAAAATCTTTCTTTTTTCCTTCAAAACCGAATATGATTTTTCCTTTGGTAACTTCTTTTGCCCTTCTAAATTTATATTCTTGAATTTCTTTAAATAAAATAATCGGAGTTTCTATGACACTATCTTTAGGTAATGTAATTGTGTCTTTGTAAAAACCAATTTTATCTTCTTTAGGGTTAAAAATATAATCGCTAGAACTTTCTTTCAAAGCAATCATTAAATATTTTCCTTCTTGCAAATTGGTAAGTTCAAACCTAGTAGTATCTAATGTATTTGTAACGTAATTTGGTTTCTTTTTAAATACTATAGAATCTGTATAAGAGCTATCAATTTTATACAATAAAATGTTTATATTTTTAGGTGTTTCTTTAAGAACAGCATCTTTTATGTTTCCTTTAGTACTTAAAGAATCTATATAACTTCCTGTAGAAAAGACGTATTTAAAACCCTCTAAAACGTTGTTTTCATTATTATCTTCTACTGCATTTCCAAAATTAAAAATATAGGTTGTGTTTTTTTGTAAAGTATCTAAAATTTCTAATTTTAAAAATTTGCTTGCAGAACCTTGAGGTGTTACTAGTAAAGGATTTTTTAGAGGTGGAGAAACAACTAATTGCTTATTTAAATCTTTGAGTTTTACAAACTCATTAAAATAAATCTTCACCTCATTTTTATCAAAATTAACAGATTCGTAAGGTGGATTTGCAGTTACAAAAAGAGGCGCTTCTTCATCTTTTGGTCCACCTTCTGGCCTACCAGTTCTAGCACAATTAGATAAAATTATGATGGAAAGTGTTAAAAAAATAAATTTTAAAAATGGTTTCACAAAAAAGTAATTTTATACAAATTAACAATATATTTTCGACATTAAAATGATAATTTTTTATTCTGTATATGCCATTGTTAAAACACTAATCTTTACACCCTTTGTTTTCTGTAATTCTTTTGCACAAGCCTCTAAAGTTGCACCTGTAGTAATAACATCATCAATTAATAAAACGTGTTTATTTTTTAAAACCAAAGTATCTTTTAGTTGAAATTTAGTATCATTATTATTAAATCTTTCATACCTAGCTTTAAATGTTTGTGTTTTAGAGGTAGAAGTTCTTTGTAAAATATTTTCTAAAAAAGGTTTTTCTAAATAAAAACTTAATCTTTCGCCAAATTTTGTTAGTTGGTTATAACCTCTAATTTTTATTTTTTTTTGATGTAAAGGAACTGGAATAATTGCGTCTATTTCAGATAATTGTTTGTTTTCTTTTAACATTTCGCCTAACCAATTGCCAATAAAAACACCTACTTGTTCATTGCCTTTGTATTTTAATTCGTGAATTATTTTCTTAGTAATCCCCTCTTTTCTAAATAAAAGGAGAGCAAATCCTTTTTCGATAGCAATTCTTCCATCAAAAATTTTTGTTACTTTATTATTCTTATAATTTGTAAAATTAGTAAGTGGTACATCATGCCTACATAAAGTGCATAAATACAATTCATTTTTTAACAACAAATTGTCGCAACTTACACACAACTTAGGATAAAATATCTCAACTAAATCTTTAATAAAAGGAATCATTTTCTTAGCAATTCTTTTTAAAGATAAAAAAATATTTTTAGATACTTGTTTTTTGAAATAATTTCACAAAACAAGAACTCTTTTTGCTTGACAAATGTGCTTAAACGTGTATCTTTGCGCTCATTATGGCAAAACAAGAAGATCAATTTAAAAAAGTTTTATCGCACGCAAAAGAATACGGTTACGTGTTTCAGTCTTCTGAAATTTATGACGGTTTAAGTGCGGTTTACGATTATGCTCAAAATGGAGTTGAGCTAAAGAAAAATATAAGAGATTACTGGTGGAAAGCAATGGTGCAAATGCACGAAAATATTGTAGGTATTGATGCTGCAATTTTAATGCACCCAACTACTTGGAAAGCTTCTGGACATGTAGATGCTTTTAATGATCCTTTAATCGATAATAAAGATTCTAAAAAGCGTTACAGAGCAGATGTATTAATTGAAGACTATTGTGCCAAAATTGAGGGCAAAATAAATAAAGAAGTTGCCAAAGCAGCCAAACGTTTTGGAGATGCTTTTAATAAAGAAGAATTTCTTGCTACAAATGGCAGGGTTTTAGGTTATCAAGAAAAAATAAACACCATTTTATCAAGAATGGCTAAATCTTTAGAAAATGAAGATTTAGCAGATGTTAAGTTATTAATTGAAGAATTAGAAATTGCAGATCCTTTAACGGGTTCTAGAAATTGGACAGAAGTAAAGCAATTTAACTTAATGTTTGGCACCAAATTAGGTGCATCTGCAGATACTGCAATGGATTTATATTTACGTCCAGAAACCGCTCAAGGTATTTTTGTCAATTTTTTAAATGTGCAAAAAACAGGGCGTATGAAAATTCCTTTTGGAATTGCACAAACTGGTAAAGCTTTTAGAAATGAAATTGTGGCAAGACAATTTATTTTTAGAATGCGTGAGTTTGAACAAATGGAAATGCAGTTTTTTGTAAAACCAGGAACACAAAAAGAGTGGTATGAAGCTTGGAAAGAAACCCGATTAAAATGGCATTTAAGTTTAGGAATGGGTGCAGAAAATTATCGTTTTCATGACCATGAAAAATTGGCTCATTATGCTGATGCTGCTGCAGATATAGAATTTAATTTTCCTTTTGGTTTTAAAGAATTAGAAGGTATACACTCTCGTACAGATTTCGATTTAAAAGCACATGAAGAATATTCTGGTAAAAAATTACAATATTTTGACCATGAAGAAAATAAAAGTTATGTGCCTTATGTTGTAGAAACTTCTATTGGTTTAGACAGAATGTTTTTAGCTGTTTTTTCTAATTCTTTGCAAGAAGAAGCATTAGAAAACGGAACCTCAAGAACCATTTTAAAATTACCAGCAGTTTTAGCACCTTTTAAAGCAGCTGTTTTACCATTAGTTAAAAAAGATGGTTTGCCAGAAGTTGCTCGTAAAATTATGAGCGATTTAAAATGGGATTTCAACGTTTTTTATGATGAAAAAGATGCTGTTGGTAAACGTTATAGAAGGCAAGATGCAGCAGGAACTCCATTTTGTATTACAGTAGATCATGATACTTTAAACGATAATACTGTAACTATAAGACATAGAGATACTATGGAACAAAAAAGAGTTGCTATTGCAGATTTAAAAGAAATTATAAAAGCAGAAGTTGCTGTAAAGACTTGGTTGCAGAAAATGTAAGTCTTTTAAAAATTTTTATTAAAAATGCGATTGTAAAAACTACAATCGCATTTTTTTATAGAAAAAATTCAAGTTTTAAAGTTGATAATTTAAAACTTCAAGGTAACTCCAATTAAGAAATTTCTTGTGGCTTGTGGGTAATAACCTGCACCATCAACAGTGGTTGTAACACCAGGATTAGACCAAGTATCATCAAATGTAAAATAATACCCTCTATCTACATATTCAACATCAAAAATATTATTGATTAAAGCTGTAAATGTAATTGATTCGAATATTCTATTAGGGTTAATTTGATATACAATGTTTATATCATTTATAAAAAAACTATTTAAAACATCAGTATTAGAAATGGCACTGCTAAAATTACTTAGTAATTGTTTGCCAACATATTTAGATAAAAATGAAAACTGTAAATTTTCTAAAGGTTTATAGGTAAAGATGTTTCCTAAAACTATATCTGGAGAAAAAGAAATATCTGTATTTCCTAAGGCTTGTGGTTGTAAGTTTCCATCTTTAGTAATAAAAAAATCTCTGTTTTTATTTGTACTAAAAGCAGCATTTGGTCTAATAGAAATTTGATCTGAGATAGTAATGTCTGCATCAATTTCTAAACCTAATCTGTAACTGCTTCCAGATGTTGCTCTTACTGGCTGGCCAACATCATCTAAAGCACCTGTTAAGACTAATTGATTGTCATAATCCATATAATAGATATTGGTATTTAGTTTAATGTTTTCTGATTTTAAACGCCATCCAAATTCATAATCAAATAAGGTTTCTGGAGTGGTTACTCCACCCTCAAAATTGTTTCTATTGGGTTCTCTGTTTGCCACAGCAAAAGAAGCGTATAAATTATTTTTTTCATTTACATTGTATGTAAATCCTAATTTTGGGTTGAAGAAATCAAAATTTCTATCAACATCAATTGGGTCTCTATCTGAAGTTAAACCAGCAGTTTGATAACTCACAAAGCGTCCTTGTAAATCAATATAACCAGATAATTTTTTATTAATTTCAAAGTTTGCTTTTGCAAAGATGGAAACGTCTGTTTTTTTAGCATCAGAAAAATAATAACGATCTCTAATATTTGTATTTGGTGCTAAATCTTCTCCCCAAATTACTTCTCCAAAATGATCTCCTGTATAATTTGAATAAGAAATTCCCGTAATTAAATTTAAATTTTCTGTTTTATAGTTGGTGTTGAAATTTACCACATAATAATCGTTATCTAACCAACGTCTTACAATAACATCTGTTCCATCAACAATTAAATTGTTAAAGTCTGCTGCATCTTCTTTTTCTTTAAATTGCTCAAAATAACCAGCTCCTTTTGTGTAATTCAATCCAATATTTGTGCTCCATTGCTCACCCCATTTTTCATTCCAGTGTAATTGATAATGATTTTGAGTATAATTATCTGTTTCATTATCATATAAATAATGATTGTATCTTCTGTCTGAATTTCTAATATTTTCTGCTTGTGCAGTATTTAAACCATTGTTTACAATAAAATCTTCAATACCTTGAGTATCTCCAGTTAATCTAACTTTAGGAGTTCCGTACCAAGCTTGATAGGTTTGCTCTTCTCCACCAAAAGTAACTGCTTTTATCAAGGTATTTTCATCAGAATATGAACCTTGTAAAAAATATGATTTTAAATCAACAAAGGCTCTATCTATGTACCCGTCTGTAGATATCTTAGACAATCGTCCAGCAATTTCAAAATGTTCATTTAACTTACCTGTACTAAATTTTACAGTATGTTTTTTAGTGTTAAACGATCCAAAAGAATTGGATATTTCTCCAAAAGCTTTATTAGAAATAGCATCTGTTAAAATATTCAAACTTGCTCCAAAAGCTCCTGAACCGTTTGTAGATGTTCCAACACCACGTTGCAATTGCAAGTTTTCTGTTGAAGATGCAAAATCACCTAAATTTACCCAAAAAGTTCCTTGACTTTCAGCATCGTTATAGGGAATTCCGTTTACAGTTACGTTAATTCGTTCGCTATTTGAACCACGCACATTCATATAGGTGTAACCAATTCCTGCACCACCATCAGAAGATGAAACTACGTTTGGTAAATAGTTCATTAAAACAGGAATGTCTTGTCCTAAATTACGTTTTGCAATTTCTTTTTTAGACAAGTTAGAAAATGTTACTGGCACATCTGCATTTACACGAACTGCAGAAACCAAAACTTCGTCTAAAACAGAATATTCTGCTTTTAATTGAATTAGATAATTCTCGTCTTTTAAAAGTGTAATTTTTTCTGTAATAGACTTGTAACCTAAGTAAGAGACTTCAACAGTATAGTTTCCTTTTTTTAGCTGCATGCTAAAATTACCATCAAAATCTGTTGATGTTCCTTTTTTAATTTCTTTAACTAAAATAGATGCTCCAGCTAAAGGTTTTTTGTTTTCATCTACAACTTTTCCAGAAAGTGTAAATTGTTGGGCGTTTACAAGTATACTTGCAAACAAGAATAAAAAAATAGGTATTTTTTTCATTTTAAATAATTTAAAACGAATAAAAAGAGGTAATTATTCTTGTAATTAATATTGAATAATTGTTTTTTGCAACTTAAAAAAGTTGCTGTTTTCCTAAACAGCATTACCTGTTCCAGGTTCAATGGGTATGATCTCAGCCTTTTCCAGTATTCAGTCATAAGTATGCAGTTTGCAGTTTAACTGCCTACTGAATACTAAAAAACTGCCAACTAAAATTAGCACCCCTTTATGAGAACGCTGCAAAATTAAGTTGGATATTTTTATTATGAAATAGAAAAGTGATTTTTTTTAGAAGCTATTTCCAGCTTTCTGCACTCGCTTTTTTTATGCTGAAATAAATTCAGCATAAAAAAGAGCTCAAACAGAGAGCCTGTCTTGAGCTTGACGAAAGGCTCAATCTGGGCTAAACTTGTTTGTTAACTTTTAGTTTTACTCTAATCTTGGTTTTTTTCTAAGTGCTTTTTTTACAGAATTTCTAATTTTACTTTCTGCATTCTTTTTTCTAACACTTCTGCTTGGTTTTGTAGGTCTTCTTTTTTTGGGTGGTATTAAACTCTTCTTTACTAACTCCAAAAAACGTTTGATAACAATTTCTTTGTTTCTATGTTGAGAGCGAGTTTCATCACAAAATAAAATGAGAAAACTTTCTTTGGTTAATTTGGTTTGAAGTTTTGATTTTAAAAGCTCTTTTTCATTCTCAGAAAGCGATTCAGAATTTTCTAAATCGAAAGTCAGTTCAATTTTAGAAGAAGCTTTATTTACATGTTGTCCTCCAGCACCAGAACTTCTAATGGCTTTGAATTGCAACTCTTTTATGATGTTTTCTTTATCCATAAATAAAATAATTATATCTTCGAGCGCAGTCGAGAACTATTAAAACCTCTCGACTGCGCTCGAGGAGACAGGAATATAATTAATTTTATTTTGTAGTTACAATCAACTCTTAAGACTTAATATTAAAAGCGAAAGCAGTTTTAATTCTCTCTTACTTAATAATCAAAATTAGCACCAAAGTCAGAACTTTGATGCAAAAAATGCATATCAATATCTTGTAAGGTATCTGAAAAAGAAAATAGATTTTCTTTATTAGCAATAATTTTGTCAATTGCTTTTACAGCTTTTTTTAATCGTGTTTCTTTATCTCCTTTTAATAAAATATATGGTCTGTTATGGTCTTTTAAAGATTGTGCAAAAGCATTAAACATTTCTAAACGTAATTCTGGTCTGTCTCTTAAATCATCTGCTTCCCAAGGCGTGTCTATATAAGTTAATAAATACAAATCATATTGGTTTGTATTTGCAGCTTCGTTTAACTTTTCATCAACAAAACCCCCATAAAATTCTTCTGAATAAACTTTTGTTTCCAACAAATCTGTATCACAAATTAACACTTTATCTGCTTTTTTAGCCAAGGAGTTTTCCAATTTCATTTGTCCAATTGCAATCGGAATTAAATCTTCCTTTTCACAAGTCTTTCTTTCATTATTCCATTTGTTTTGCAAATATTCACGCGCAAATTCTGGTGCCCAAACTGTATTGTAGTGACGTGCTAAATGACGAGAAAGTGTTGTTTTTCCAGTAGATTCTGGCCCAAACAAAACAATTTTTACAAGATTGATGGGTTTTTGTTTAAGTTTTTTTTCCATGCTAAATATCCAAAAATGGCAATAAAGGTAAATCCAAAATACTGAAAACTTGTAAAAGTAAATCCTTTATACAAATATAAAGGTACAGAAATTAGGTCTCCAACAATCCAAAAAAGCCAATTTTCTATTTTACGTTTTGCCATTAACCACATACCTACAAAGAAAATTGCAGTTGTAATTGTATCTGCGTAAGCAACCCAACTTGTCCATTTATCGAATGTTTTGTAAACGATATAGACAAAAATTAAAGTAGCTAAAAATATAAAAACAGAAATTCTTTTTTCTTTATTTGTAGTTTTAGAAATAGGTGTAACATGTGTTTCATCTACTTTACGTGTCCAAATGTACCAACCATAAACACTCATTATAAAGTAGTATCCATTAATCATCATATCTCCTAAAAGCTCCCATTTTAGTAGTAAATACACAAAAATTGAGGTGCTAATCATTCCTGTTGGAAATACCCAAATTTTATTTTGTTTCGAAAACCAAACAGATAAAAATCCGAAAATTACAGCAATAATTTCGAGAACAACATCTATGGTTTCGTAGGTTTTGTATTGAGAGAAAAAGAAATCGAAAATTTCTGACATTTCTTATTTTTTTAGTTGATTAAAAAAGTTTTCATCATTTTCAAAAGCAGTACCAATAACTACCAAATCTGCACCCGAATTAAAAGCTGAATCTAATTGTTTTTTAGAGCGAATTCCACCTCCAACAATTATTGGAATTGATAAATTATTTGCCACAAGATTAATAATACTTGCGTCCACAGGCACTGTGGCTCCAGAACCAGCTTCTAAATAAATGAATTTTTTACCAGAAAATTCTCCAGCTAAAGCAGTGTTTAATATTAAGTTTAAATTATGTTGAGCAATTGGTTTTGTATTACTCACTTTTTGAGTAGCAGTTTCTTTATTACCATCTATTAAGATATAACCAGTTGGTAAAATTTCTAAATTAGTGTTTTTTAAAATTGGAGCAGCTGTAACTTGTTGCTCTATTAAATATTCAGGGTTTCTGCCAGAAAGCAAGGTTAAAAATAAAATTGCATCAGCTTTATTCGTGATTTGTTTTACATCACCAGGAAATAAAATAACAGGTAATTTTGTTATATTTTTTATTGCTGAAACTACTTTTTCTGTATCATTATTTTTATCTGTACTTCCACCTACAAAAATATGTGTAGCAATAGATTGATGCACTTTATCAAAAAAAGATTCAATATTTTTTAAATCGGTTTTTTCAGAATCAATTAAAACAGCCAATAATTTTTTGCTGTCTTTTTTTGCTTGTAAAATGTTTTGGTAGATATTCACGCATGCGAAAATACAAAAGATGGTTGTTATTAGTAGAATTATGAAGTAATCTATTTTTTTATAGTTACTTTCTCTCTTACTTTTTTTGCTTTCAATATTCTTTTTGCGGCATTCTCATTTTTTGGATTTAATGATAAGGATTTTTTATAGTTTTTTATTGAATTTTCCCAATCTTGTTTATCAAAATAAGCTTCACCTAAACTATCATAAAGGTTATAATCGTTAGGCATTAAGTTAATACCATATTTAAAAACTTTTATTGCTGTTTCTATGTTCTTTTTATTTTTTAGCCATTCATATCCTACTACATTTATCACCCAATTTATGCCCATATTCTGTAATTCTTTTTCAGAATACTTCTTAAGGTTCATTTTTTCTTGAAGAAATAAAACAGGATTATTAGCATTGTTGTATTTAGAATAATACTGATAAGCTATTGACTCTTTATTCTTAGGAAATAAATCAATCATCATTGTTTTATGGTTGCCTTTTTTTAATTCCTTTTTTAAATCTAATTCTACATACTTAGTAAAATCTGTATATAAATAAACCCTTATTGTAAGAGAAGTTAAATCATAAATTGTAGAAAATTGTGTAGAAGTAACTTCAGAACTTTCGGTTTTCATATGATTCATAACTTTGCTACAGTAATCTAAATTGGCTTTACCTTTTGTTTGATCTAAAAACTTTAAACCTTTTTGAAATCTTGGGATATCAACTTCTTTTAAAGATTTTATTTGGGAATAATAAAAGTTAGAAAATGATTTTTCTGATTCATCACCAGTAATTAATAACTCTCCTTCAACAATTAAATAGGTTCCAGATTTATCTACAAATACTAACATACTGCTTGAAAGAAAACTTAGATCTATAGTTTCTAAATATTTTTTCACTTCTTCTACTGTAGCCATAGATTGCATAATGTTTCTAAGCGCTTTAACAATTGATATTTTAGTTTTGCCTGCAGTATTAGTAATAGGTAATTCTGAATTTGCAAAACCATCAAACACTAAACCAGCTTCATTAATTGCTCCTTGTGCAAAGTTATTTATACGCCCCATATACATTACCCCGAATTTTTTATAACGATCAGCTACTTCAAACCAAAACTGATTGTTGGGACTTAAAAAATCTTCGTTATTACCAACAAATGTTCTTCCATTTTTTGTTATTTTGTACATACTACATGCACTTGTACTAATTGGTTGTATAAGAAGTATCAATACAATAAAAATTACAATTTTCATTTTTAATAGTTTTTATTCTGTAAACTTAATAATTTTCTTTAAAAAGATAATCTAATAATTGATAACCTAATTTTTCTCCGTTTTCAGAATTCGTAAAAAGTACATATCCATTTTTTTTATCTATGTCCATTAAGTAAAAGCAAGTGAAACCATCATTTGTTCCTCCGTGAAAATAGCTTGTAGTAAGGGGTTTACCTGCTGTTGTAAACCCTAAAGTGTAATATAGTTGTATTTTTGCTTCGGGTTTTGATAATGACGAATGATGTTTGAATAATTCCTTGTAACTATTTTTATTAAGTATCTTTTTATTCATTATACCAATCATCCATTTAGAAAAATCAATAGGTTCTGTTCGTATAGAAGAAGCAGGAACGAAAATTCCTTTGTCTTTTTTGTACCAATAATCTTTTTTTAAATCAATCCAATCACCATTATTTTTATAAGGTTCAGCTTTATTTTTAAGTGCATAGTCATCTTCTATAAATGTAGTATGTTTAAGCCCCAATGGTTTTGCTATTCTATTTTGAAAGGCAGTTTCTAAACCATTCCAATCTGTTTTAAGTATATGTTTTAGTACCATTGCTAAATATTGATAGCCTTCTCCTGAATATTCATAACTTGTTCCTGGTTCAAATTTTATAGTTAGCTTTTTATTGGGTTCGTTTTCTCTCCAATTTGGCAATCCTGAACGATGACTTAAAACCATACGAGCAGTAATTTTTTTATATCTATCATCATTTTCAATATCAGGATAAGGTAAATATTGATAAAGAGGTTTGTCTAAATCTAATTTTCTTTCTTCAACAAATGTCATAACAAAAGATGCGAAGACTGATTTGGATAATGAAGCACCTTCGAAAATAGTTTTGTTAGTAACAGGTATTTTTTTTTCTTTATTAGCATATCCGAAATTTTTATGATATGCTATTTTACCATCGTTAATAATTGCTATTGAAAGTCCAGGAATATTTAACGAATCCATTTTCGATTTAAGAAAAATATCTATTGAATTAATTGAAACATCAAATCCTGTCTGATTCTTTATTGTCTTCTGTGAATGACAATTTGTAAGTGAAATTGTTAAAAGCAATAAAACTGATAATCTTAATAAATTAGCTTTCATTCTTATATTATTTATAAGATATACTTTGTTTTTTATTAAGCGTTACAGTATTTTGTAAGAAAATTTGAAATTATAATCCGTAACTACCTTTAGTAGGCAAACACACAAGTAAAACCTTCAAACTCTAAAAACTCAATGGTATATGAGCTTTCTTCACCATTATAACGAATTTCACCAGTAGTTTTTTCATCTTCAAACTTAAAATCTTCAATATAAATATGGTGTAAAAACAACAGTTTTTTCTTACCATAAATTTTATACAAACTCTCTTTTGCACCCCAAACTATAGTCAATTTACTAATTTTAGCATCTACATTGGCAATTGTATTATATTCTTCTATTGGAGTAAACTTATGCGCAATTTTTAAAATTTTTTCACGTTGCTTTTCAATATCTATACCTACATGTAAATCATCAGAAACTATAATTGCTGTAAACGTAAAAGAATGCGTTATCGAAATAAATTTGCCGTCTTTTAAATGTGGTTTTCCAAATTCATCATAAATCAAATCAGCATCTGCATATCCTACTTTTTTTAATAAATGTCTAATACTTAAAAATCCTTTTTGATGTAATTCTGATTTCATAGAATTCAATCGTAATTCACTATTTTCAGAAAGTGTAATTCCAGTTTTTAAATCCTTAATAGATTCTTCAATCTTCCAAATCAAGACTTTAGTTGTTGAGCTAATCGTTAAAGTTTTATAAAGAGCCATAATATTTAAAAAAGTATATTGTATCTTTGCAATCGCAAAAATTAGAATATAAATATACAAAAATATGAGTGCAACTACAGCATACGTGCCATTTAAAGTTAAAGATATTTCTTTAGCTGATTGGGGAAGAAAAGAAATTGAATTGGCAGAAGCAGAAATGCCTGGATTAATGAGTTTAAGAGAAGAATATGGAGATTCTCAGCCTTTAAAAGGGGCAAGAATTGCAGGTTGTTTGCACATGACTATCCAAACTGCAGTTTTAATTGAAACTTTACAAGCTTTGGGTGCAGAAGTTACTTGGAGTTCTTGTAATATTTTCTCAACTCAAGATCAAGCTGCTGCTGCAATTGCTGCAACAGGAACGCCTGTGTATGCTTGGAAAGGAATGAATGAAGAAGAATTTGATTGGTGTATAGAACAAACGTTATTTTTTGGTGAAGACAAAAAACCACTAAATATGATTTTAGATGATGGTGGAGATTTAACCAATATGGTTTTGGATAAATATCCAGAATTGGCTGCAGGAATTAATGGATTGTCTGAAGAAACTACAACAGGAGTTCACAGGTTATATGAAAGAGTAAAGAATGGAACTTTACCAATGCCAGCCATCAATATTAATGATTCTGTGACAAAATCGAAATTCGATAATAAATATGGTTGTAAAGAGTCTGCAGTAGATGCAATCAGAAGAGCAACAGATATTATGTTAGCAGGAAAACGTGTAACAGTTTGTGGTTATGGAGATGTTGGTAAAGGAACAGCAGCTTCTTTTAAAGGTGCAGGTTCTATAGTTACTGTTACAGAAATAGACCCAATTTGTGCATTGCAAGCAGCAATGGATGGTTTTGAAGTTAAAAAATTAGAAACGGTTGTTGCAAATTCTGACATTATTATTACAACAACAGGAAACAAAGGTATTGTTAGAGGAGAGCATTTTGAAGCAATGAAAGACAAAGTTATTGTTTGTAACATTGGTCATTTTGATAACGAAATTGATGTTCCTTATTTAAATAACAATAGCGAAAAAGTAGAAATTAAGCCACAAGTAGACAAATACAATATCAATGGAAAAGATATTATTTTGTTGGCAGAAGGACGTTTGGTAAACTTAGGCTGTGCAACTGGTCACCCAAGTTTTGTAATGTCTAACTCATTTACAAACCAAACTTTGGCACAAATTGAGCTTTGGAATAATGCAGATGCTTACGAAAATAAAGTATACATGTTACCAAAACATTTAGATGAAAAAGTAGCAAAATTACACTTGGCAAAAATTGGTGTAGAGTTAACAGAATTGAGCAAAGACCAAGCAGAATATATTGGTGTTACTGTAGAAGGGCCTTATAAACCTGAGCATTATAGATACTAAATAGTTGTTGGTTTTTGGTTGTTAGTAGCAGCCTGAATTTAAAAACTAAATGTCATTTCGACCTTGTGGAGAAATCTCATAAAACACGAAAACTCTTTCACTTGAGCTGAATTTATTTCAGTTTCTTTGAAAGAGCTTTTTCAATATTGAGCTTGTCGAAATATGGGCGTTTTAACAGGCTAGAGATTTATCTTGAGCGAAGTTGAGAGCCTACTCACTTTTTATACTGAATTTATTTCAGCATCTTGCATTTTAAAAGAAGTAATTTAATTGTTACAACAGATACTAAATTGAGTTTAGTATAAAAAAAGAGCTCAAAAAGTCGTTCAATCCTTAACACGAGCTCAGTCTGCTAAAAAATATGTTGACTCTGATTAAAGATTAGTAAAACAATTTCAATTTTGTTTTTATTTGAAACCCTATAAATTAAGGAAATATGCTTATTTATAACACATTTATGTAAATCTAAATAAGAGGATTTAGGACAAATATGATTGTGTTTTGTAATATTTTCTAATAATTGATTTACTTGAAATTCTAATTTTTCAACAATTTCAATACCCCATTTATTAAAAACTTGTTCAATAATAATTAAGTAAGATTTTTCTGCATGTACAGACCAAACAATTTCCACTATACTTGTTTTAGTGTAGCAATTTTGCTTTTAATAGAAAGCATTACTTCTTCATGAGGTATTACCTTTCCATTTTCAATATCTTGCAAACCTTTGGAAATTGATTCTTTTTCAGCAGTAGAAAGTTTTAAATACCAATCATCATTGTTAGTTTCTTTAGATAAAAATTCACGTAATTTTTTAATAACAGAATTGTCTTGCAATTCTATAATTTGCTGAATTAACTGATATTTTTCTGATTGGATATTCATATTTCAAATATAGTAAAAGTTTTCGTTGTTTTTAATTACCTTTCAAAAAACAAAAAATCTAAATGAAACCAAACACTTCAACTTTAGAAAACCAATTAGCTCAAATAGAAAGCTACATTCCAGATTACGAGCGTATAAATACAAAAGTTTCAAAAGCCAATGTTGCTTGGCATTTGGATCATAGTTTAAAAGTAATTAATTCTGTGATTGGTGTTTTGCAAAAATCTGACCCAAATTTATACGAAGACAATTTTAGTTTTTTAGGAAAAGTATTGTTAAAGTTCAACTATTTTCCAAAAGGAAAAGCGAAAGCACCAAAACATGTAATGCCTCCAGAAATTATTTCAAAAGAGGCTATTATCACTCAATTAGCATCCGCAAAAGAGAATATCCATAAAATTGAAAGTTTAGATAAAAATGTTTTTTTTAAACATCCACTGTTTGGAAATGTAAATAAAAAACGAGTTTTACCATTTTTAAAAGCACACACAAATCATCATTTAAAAATTGTAAAAAGTATTTTGAAATAGTTATTTTGCACAAGCTTAATCAACCAAAATGCAACCAACCAAAAAAATAGGCTTACTACTTGGGCCATTGTTATTTTTTATCATTCAGTTTTTACCCATCACTTTAGTTTCAGAAAAAGCAGATGCAGTAATTGCAGTTGCTATTTGGATGGTTATTTGGTGGATAACAGAAACTGTAAATATCGCAGTAACAGCCTTGTTGCCACTTATTTTATTTCCACTTTTAAAAGTGATGGAAATTGCAGATGTTGGCGCAAATTATGGTAGCCCAATCATCTTTTTATTCTTTGGTGGTTTTGTGTTGGCTTTGGCTTTAGAGAAAGTAAATCTGCATAGAAGAATAGCGCTAAATATTGTGAAATTTACAGGTACAACTCCAGAAAAAGTAGTGTTAGGTTTTATGTTAGCGACAGCTTTTATGAGTATGTGGATTAGCAACACAGCCTCTACAGTTGTTATGTTACCTATTGCTATTTCTGTAATTCGGCTTTTAATAAAAGATAAAGATGGTTTTACAAAAGGTGATAAAAATTTTGCATTAAGCATTATGTTAGGCATCGCTTTTGCTGCAAATGCTGGCGGAATTGCAACTGTTATTGGTACACCTCCAAATTCGGTTTTAATAGGGTTGTTAGAGAACCAATACAACATTCAAATATCATTTGTAACTTGGATGAGTTTTGGTTTGCCTTTTTCAATAATCATGGTCACTGCTGTCTATTTTGTACTCGTAAAATGGATGTTTCCTTGTAAAGATATTTTGTTTAGTTCCTCAGCAAATTTAATTCATCAAGAAGTAGAGAAACTAGGCAACATATCAAAAGAAGAAAAAAGGGTCTTAGTTATTTTTGCAATCACTGTTTTTCTTTGGATTACAAGAACTATAATCAACAGTATTTTTCCAGAATTAAAATTGTCTGATACCATTATAAGTCTAATTGGAGCTCTTTCTTTATTTGCTATTCCAATAAATTCTAAAAAAAGAAATTTTATATTAGAATGGAAAGACACCGAAAAATTAGCTTGGGGAATTTTAATTCTTTTTGGAGGAGGTTTGGCTTTAGCAAAAGGAATGGCTTCAAGTGGATTAGTAGATTTGATAACACAAACAATTGCAGCAGGTAATTTTCCAGTTTTACTCACAGTTTCTCTACTAATTGTATTGATGTTATTTATGACAGAATTGATGAGCAATGTAGCTCTAGTTGCTGTTTTAGCACCAGTTGTAGCTGGAATTGCTATCGGGTTAAATATTCCTGTTTTAAATTTATTAATTCCTGTAACAATGGCAAGTAGTTGTGCGTTTATGTTGCCAATGGCAACACCTCCAAATGCCATTGTTTTTGCAAGTGGTTACGTAAAAGTAAATCAAATGGTAAGAGCTGGAATTGTACTAAACTTAATAGCTGTTGGATTATTGATTTTGTATTATCAATTTGTAATACCTCTATTTTTTTAGCTGTCTTTTCGAGTGAATTTTCGAAGAATGAGAAAATTAGTATCAATAAATCTATGATTTTTAAAATACTGATAATCAAAAACCTCGAAATTTGTTAATTAAATTCTCAAAATTAACAATAACGCATTTCTTTTTCTTGTAATTTTAGTTTGTGAAATCAGGCAAAGTAAATTTAGTAGAAAAATCTAAAAAAAGCTATAGAGTTGCGCGTCCAAAACAGACGGGTTTTTCTAGTCCTGCCACACATTACACAGAACCAAGAATCGATTTAAATGCAGAGTTAATTACCAATCCTTCTGCCACGTTTTATGTAAGAGTAATTGATGATAGTTTCAACGAATTTGATATTTTAAAGAATGATGTTTTAATTATTGATAAATCAATTATCCCCAAAAATAATCAACTCGCACTAATTATTATAGATGGTGGTTTTCAAATTGAAAAAATTGATAATAGCGCTAAAAAAGAGTTTCAGCTTTGGGGTGTAATTACTTATATTATTAAATCTACTTTGTAATGATAGCTTTAGTAGACTGTAACAGTTTTTATGCCTCTTGCGAACAGGTTTTTGAACCCAGTTTACAAGGAAAACCTGTTGTGGTTTTAAGCAATAATGATGGTTGTGTAATAGCTGCTAATAAAGAAGCAAAAGCATTGGCACACATTCCAATGTTTCAGCCTGTTTTTAAAATAAAAGAAATTTTAAAAGCGAATAATGTTACTTGTTTTTCATCAAATTATACATTGTATGCAGATATGTCTCAAAGAGTTATGGATACTTTAAGAGAATTTTCGCCAATCGTAGAAGAATATAGTATAGATGAAAGTTTTGTAGACTTGTCTCATTACCCAACAGATAAACTGCACAAAATTGCACATCAAATTAAAGAACGTGTGCATAAAAATACAGGAATTCCTGTTGGAGTTGGTGTTGCCAAAACAAAATCCCTCTCTAAAATGGCAAATAAATTTGCTAAGAAAATACCTAGTAATAAAGGTGTTTATGTGGTAGAAACAGAAGAAAAAAGAAAACATCTTTTAACTGTAAATAAAGTAAAAGACATTTGGGGAATTGGAAGAAAACATACCATTCGTGTAGAAAATACAGGTGCACAATGTGCCTTAGATTTTGCAGAATTACCTTTGGCTTGGGTACGTAAAGAAATGACAGTAGTTGGTGAGCGTTTATGGAGAGAGCTCAACAATTTTCCTTGTCATGAAATGGTTGTGCAAGTTGATAAGAAAAAAGGAATTGGTACTGCAAAATCTTTTGGTTACAAACTCACAGAGTATAGCTTAATTGAAGAAGCAACCAGTTATTATGTGGCAGAAGTAGCAGATTTACTACGTCAGCAAAATTCTGCTGCACGTTATTTAGAAGTTTTTTTACACACAAACTCTTTTAGTAATAGTGATAAGCAGTATTTTAACAAAACTGTAATTACTTTAGAGGTACCTACAAATAGTACTATAAAACTAACACAAGAAGCTATAAAAGGATTAAAAAGAATTTTTAAGCCTGGATATCGTTATAAAAAAGTAGGTGTAAATTTATTTGGTTTAATTGCAGATACAGACATTCAGACCAATCTATTTTATAAACCACAAAAAAGTGAATCAGAAAAGTTGACCAAAACTATTGATGCTTTAAACAGCAAGTTTGGTAAAAATAAAGTAAAATTAGCGTCAGTTGGCAATCGTGAAAAAGAATGGGCATTAATTAAAGAGCATAGAAGCCCAAGGTTTACCACACAATGGAAAGAGCTGTTAACCATTGGAAAAAACCCATCTTAAACAACAGCAGTAATTTAGTATTTCAACAAAAAAATGCTTTCAAAATAACGCTTATTCTTTTCCCTTTTCTTTAAAAATCTGCATCATTCTAAAATATAAAGTTTGTAACTGCTCCATTATTTTCTTGCAGCTTTTGGTAGATTTTCCAATTACTTCAATTAAAATACTATTATTTTTATTAGTATCATTCTTCTTAATATTAAAAGAACCGTTTGGAAAGTATACCGTTAAAAATTCTGTTTCTTCTTTTAGGTAAAGATCAAATTCACCCATAACCCAATTGGTAAAAAGAGTATAAACTTCTGCAGTATTAACAATTTCTTCTTTTACTAATCTGATTTTAGGAGGATTTAAAACTGATGTACTAAATTGTAAAGACATTTTATCTGATAGTTTTATCATTAAAGATTAATTATAAGCATGATTACTTTTTACATAATCAATTAAATTATCTATAGGTCTTTGTATGATACTGGTTGCACTTAGTCCATTTATTTTCAATTGATTTTTGATATATTTTTTAGCGTAAAAAGCAATCGATCCTACAAAATGAAGCGTAACAGTTTCTAATTCTTTTGAGTATTGTAAAATGTGGTTTTTTATAAACTTATCTATTCCTTCATTAATTAGATTTTTTATAAAAGAATGGTCTTCATTTTCAAATAAAAATAGTGCAAAATCTGCTAAATACTTATTTGGAGTTTTAGATTGATATAACTTTTTTAGTACTTTTTTTTCTTGCAGGTTGTATTTTTTTTCGAATGTAAGACGCAGTTCTAGTGGCATTTGTTTATAGTAATACGCTTTTAAAAGCTCTTTGCCAAAGTAATTTCCACTTCCTTCATCCATCACTAAAAAACCTAAAGAAGGAGATTTTGTTATAATAGAATTACCATTATAAAAACAACAATTAGAGCCTGTACCTAAAATGCAAACCACAGCAGGTTTATTGGTTGTAGCATAAACAGCAGCCATAGTATCTTCTTCTACAATTATGGTTGCATCTTTAAAACAAGAATTTAAAACAAGCTGAACACTGTTTTTACTTTTTGGAGTATTGCAACCTGCTCCAAAAAAATATATAGCTGCAATTTTATTTTTATATTCAGATAACTCTATGTTAGAGGTAATAATTTTTTTAATTCCTTTACTCTTTAAAATTGAAGGATTTAAACCTTTAGTTCTAATTTTTTTAGGTCTTTCTTTTAAAGAATCTATTAAAACCCAATCGCATTTTGTTGAACCGCTTTCTGCTATTAATACCATTAGTGTTTTTTTTATTGAATATTAATGTGAAATGATTTTAAATACTTCTTCCTGGAAATTCTGCAAAGAAAGTTTCAAAATTTCCTCTGTCAGAAATCGTAATAAAGCACTGCTTTCTATCTTTTCCTCCAAATGTAATATTTGTAGGATTTTTACCTTTCAATTTAATTTCTCTTAACGTTTTTCCTTCTGGAGAAAGCATAATTACTGTTCCTTTTCCATATCTACACACATATAAGTTGCCTTTTGTATCACACCTCATTCCATCCATACCAAAATCTGAAAAAGTTTTAAAAAGCTTTTTATTAGTAAGAGTTCCATCAGTATTTATATCATAGCTCCAAATATTTCTTTGAACAGATTCATTTACATACAATGTTTTGTTATTAGGACTTACTTCTATACCATTTGTAGTGCCCATATTGTCTTCTAACAAAATAACTTTATGGTTCTTTATGAGCCATAATTTTCCTGTATTATTTTTCCAATTAGGGTCACTTGCATATAAATAGCCTACAGAGGAAATTGCCAAATCATTAGGTTGATTCATTGTAGAATCTGATGCAAAAACATGTATATTTTTATCGTTATTTTTTACTTGTAGAATATTATGATTTACATAATCTGCAATAAACATATTGTCGTTTTTATCAAAACGAATTCCATTACCAATACTGTTTTCTGGTAGTTTTATAAAAAGAGAAGCTATACCATTTTTGTTAACCTTTCCTATAGTGCCTTCTTCTTTAAAATTAACAGCATATAAATTACCTTTGCTGTCTACTGCTGGACCTTCTATACCTTTTGTGAATAGAAATTCTTTTGTAAAATCGATACTTTTATCAGACAGTTTTTCTTTTTTACACCCAAGTACAATACTAGCCAGCAATATTAAAGCTATTCTAATTTTTAATACGTTTCTAATCAACATCTTATTTTTTAAAGTGTACTGCTAGTTTTTTTAATCCAGTAATAATAGCTAGTTCTGTGTCTGCAATTGGTTTGTCTAATTCTTCAATTAATTTTAATTCTTTTTTGCAGTTACTATTTGATAATTTTCCTGAGATTAATCTATTTTTAAATAGTAAAGAAATTGTTGCCAAGTTTTTAGAAAGAGGCTCTAAATTAGCAAGTGTTGGATTGTTATTTATTTGTTGAAACTCAACATCATTTTCAATCCATTTGTTAAAATAGGTAATTAATTTTGTTTTATTTTCTTCTGATTTTTCAGCTAAAAAATCATCAACAGTATCATTAAAAGGTTTTACATCTTCTGCATCTACATTACAGGCATCTACAAACTGTGTAAATGGCGAATATGACTTGTATTCTTTACCACCTTTATTTCTTTGATACGCTTTTAAAGGTTCGCAAATCTTAGTTAAATTCACTAAAGAATTTATATCTTGATAATTGCTAATATTTCTTAAAATAACATTTTTGTTTCTAATATGTGTTATACCTAATTCTTCTAATCTGTTATTTATTATAGCCAATCTTTTATGCATATTCTCTACATCTCTTACATTTCTAGCAGACCAAAAACGCTCTGCAATAGCTGCTGTTCTTGGCCAAATTCTAGAATCTATAGTTAATGGAGTTACCAATTCTGACCACATAGTAGCCTCGCCACCTAAAATGTTTTTTAATTGATTTACAGTTAAATCATTCTCTTTTTTAATTGGTTCATTTAAATAATGATGCTCAGTAGATTTTAATAAATCTATGTAATATCCTTTAGACAAAACTGTTTTATAACCTTGTTTAGCAGCTTTTAGCATAGCTTCTTTTCCTCTCCAAGAATGGATTACTACGTCTTTTGGTAATGTTGGTTGAAAAATCTCGTCCCAACCCATCATTATTTTGCCATTTTTCTTTAAAATTTTCTGAACTTTAATATTAAAATAGTTTTGTAAATCATGATTGCTTTTTAAATTATGCTTCTTCTTAAAAGATTGAATTTTTTTATTTTCATCCCAATGTTTTCCTTCGTTCTCATCTCCACCAATATGAAAATATTTATCTGGAAAAAGTGGTGCAATTTCAGAAAATACATCTTCTAATACTTCATAAGTTTTATTATTTGTAGGATCTAAAGTTGGGTCAAAAATTCCTGCATAACGTTCAATTGAATAGACAGTATCTTTACTCCCCAACTCAGGATAAGCTGTTAGCCATGCAGTAGCATGTCCAGGAACGTCAAATTCTGGAACAACTCTAATACCCAAATCTGCAGCATAGGCAACAACTTCCTTTATTTGATTGTGAGTATAATATTGCCCATCAGAACCTAAGCCATGTAACTTAGGTCTAGACTTTACTTCTACTCTAAAACCTTGATCATCTGTTAAATGCCAATGAAAAACATTTAATTTTACAGACGCCATTGCATCTAAATTCCTTTTTAAAACACTGACAGGTTGAAAATGACGTGCAACATCTATCATTAATCCACGCCAAGGAAATCTTGGAGCATCATTAATATCTACACCTTCAAAAAAATAATTCTTTTTATTGTAAGACGTAAGCTGTAGCAATGTTTCTAAACCTCTTATTGCACCAATATCTGTTGTTGCAGTAATTGTTATTTGATTCTTTTTTACAGAAAGCTGATAAGATTCGTCTTCATACAATTCTAATTTACCAACTCTTTTATAATTTACTAATACAGACGGGTTTTTGATTTCCGAAGTTTTAACAGCAAACCCCTTTTCAATAAAAACACCAGTTCTTCCAGACAATCTTCTTACAAAACTAGTAGTAGCTTTAAAAATTTTACTATTTTCTGTATCTTTTATACCAATTGTAAAATTAGAATCAATTAAAAATTGTTGCCCATTTTCTGAAATTTCTTGTGGCCAAGGCATCAAATTATATTTCTCTGATAACTTGTTTTGAGAAAATAAAAACTGATGAAAAACACCAAGAAGAATAACTGTAATAAGATTTTTCATAGATTATTTAAGTTTAATATATTTTTCCACAATTTTTCTATTAATTCCTGCAGCATCAACTTTTTCTATTCCTGATTGGATTAAAGTGTCTCCTTTTATCTTAATTTTAAATGGGAATTCATGATTTTTTAGGGTCTTAAAAGTGGTGTATTTAAGTAATTCTGTATACTTATTGTTTTTTAAAGTGTAAGTCCCTGCTCCACTATAAAAGTTTTTATTCCCAGAATTTTCTTGATTAAAAAAAGAAAAATGGGATTTATTTATTATTTTGATAAAAGTGGTATTTGATAAGTCTTTTAACTTTAAAGAGTCATTTTCTACAATTTCTGCATAAACCATTTTCCAAGTTCCTTGGATAGAATTGGATTGATTAACAGAGGTTTTCACCTCTTTTTTTGTACAAGAAAAAATAGATACAAATAAACTTAAAATAAAGCTAAAATTCTTCATGTTTAAAAATGATACCTTTTAAAAGCCTCTATAGCTGCATAATCTGCCAAGCCAAAATCGTTGTATTTTTTTGCTGTTAATCTGTTTCTATCCTCTACTCTTACCCAAAATTCTCTTGAATCATCACCTTGAAACATAACTCCATCTTTTTGAGATTGATGATAGAAAATAGCATGCCTTTTTCTTAATACTTGGTCAGGACTCATTGGTACAGCCATTTCAATTTCATGAGATTCCCATTCGTGCCAAGCACCTCTGTACAACCAAACCCAACAGTCTTTCATGTATTCTTTTTCATCTTTCATTTCTTCTAACGCCATAAAAAGAGCATCTAAACATACTTTGTGAGTTCCATGAGGGTCTGCCAAATCTCCTGCAGCATATATTTGGTGTGGCTTTACAGCATCAATAATACTCTTCATTACTGCTATATCATCTTCAGACAAATTGCCTTTTTTAATTGTTCCTGTTTCATAAAATGGAAGGTTTAAAAAATGTACATTGTTATCAGGAACATTAAAGTACCTTGTTGCTGCCAAAGATTCACTTTTTCTAATAGCTCCTTTTAACTTTCTAACGGCTAAAGTATCTATGGTTTCATTTCCTTTCTTATCTTTTAAAAACTGAATAATAGCATCTAAATCTTTAGATTCTCCATTTAGTGTTTTAGATATTTCTGCAAATTTTAAAGCTTCCTCATCAGAAACTGCTATATTTCCTGATGTTTGATATGCTACATGAACTTCATGACCTTGTTCTACTAACCTATCAAAAGTTCCTCCCATAGAAATAACATCATCATCTGGATGTGGACTAAAAATAATAACTCTTTTTCTGGTAGGGTTTGCTCTTTCTGGTCTATGAGAATCATCTGCAAAAGGTTTTCCTCCTGGCCAACCAGTAATTGTATGCTGTAACTTATTAAACATTTTAATATTTAAATCATAAGCAGAGATTTCTTCAGTTAAAAGTCCAGACATTCCATTATCATTATAATCTTTGTCTGTTAATTTTAAAATTGATTTATCTAAAAGATTACTTAGCCAAGTAACCGCTTTCAGTTTTAAGTTATCATCCCAATTACAAGTTTTAACCAACCATGGAGTTTTTACACGAGTTAATTCTGACGAAGCTTCTTCATCTAGAACAAACGTTGTATTGTTATGCTGTTGCAAATATGTTGCAGGTACAGAAGAACTAATTTCTCCTTCTATAGTTTCTTTTATTATTTTGCTTTTATTTGCTCCCCAAGCAAGAAGTACAATTCTTTTCGCATTTTTAACAGTGCCAATACCCATAGTAATTGCTTTTCTAGGCACATTTTCTATGCCTAAAAATGAAGGTGCAGCATCTATTCTTGTAATGTGATCTAAAGTAATGATTCTAGTTCCAGAATTTAAATGAGATCCTGGCTCGTTAAAACCAATGTGTCCTGTTCTTCCAATACCTAAAAGTTGAAAATCTAACCCCCCAGCATTTTTTATTTTCATTTCATAATCTATACAATACTGAAATAAGTTTTCTATAGGTACAGTACCATCTGGAATATTTATATTTTCGGGTAAAATATTTACATGGTTAAATAAATGTTCATGCATAAAATAAAAATAACTTTGTATGTTATTCTTATCCATAGGAAAATATTCATCTAAATTAAATGTAATTACATTTTCGAAACTTAAACCCTCTTCTAGGTGCATTCTAACTAATTCTTCGTAAACTTTTATGGGCGAAGAACCTGTTGCTAAACCTAACACACAATTTTTACCTTCTTGTTGTTTACTTTTAATTAATGATGCAATTTCTTTAGCTACTAATATAGAAGCTTCTAATGATGATTTAAAAATTACGTTATGTATTTTTTCGAATCTAGTATCTTCAAATTGACCAGCAGGTTGATATTTTGTTTCTATTTGTTGAAGCATATAAGAGTTTTTAATATTTTTCCTATTTTGAATAAAAGTATTGTAGGTAACAGATTTTTTATAATTTTTTCGACCAAAAACAGAAAATAACCTATAAAAAACAACCGGAAAATAGTGTGGTCTTTTTCCGGTTGAATCTAATTCAAATCAAATATTAAACAAATTATTATTTTTAGTTTTTATCCCACCAAATAGAGGTTGTCATTTCGTCTGCTCCTTGGGCAGCAATTGCTGCTTTTACATTTTCTGCATTAGAAACAGCCTCTGTACTAGAATAAGGTAATCTTTTAGGCACCACACCATTGTTAGGTTGTGTTACCCAAAATTTTGTATTATCTGTAAGGTTAGGTATAAGGTTTGTTCTTCTAACTAACGCCCAACCTTCATACCCATTCATTAATGCGTTTAACCATCTTTGGTTCCATACCATTTTTAATTGGTCTGTGTTACTACCAGATAAAGTTGCGATAGGTTCATTAGTTATAAAATTAGATGCATCTGAGGCTGCTACTTTCCAAAAATTCATACTTGATTTAATTCCATTTTGATACAATGTATTTGCATTACCCCCATAACCTAATAAAGATGCTTCTGCTTGTAAAAAGTAAGACTCACTTGCAGATAAAACTTTTACAGGAACAATATCTGCAACACCTGTTGTAGAAGTACCAATAATTAATGAAGATGGAGAAGATAAATCGTTTCTACTTAATTGTGTTCTAGAACCAATCGCAGAACCAGCGTAAACACCTCCATTAGCAGAAGGCATTGCTATAGTTTTTAATCTTGGATCATTGTTATTGTTTAAAAGATCTATGTATCTTTTTGCAAAAGTAAATTTAGAACCAATACCACCAAAACCATGATATACGTCTTCGAAACCACCATCTAAAAATGATAAAATTAATGGCGAGGTTGACCTTTTTAATAATGCTTGATTTGATTCATCTATTAAGGGATTTGATAAACAATCGTTAATAACTTGATCTATGTATGTTTGATCTCCATCTGCAATAAATGCATCTCTACCACGTAAAGCTAATCTTAAACGCAATGTGTTTGCAAAAGCTTTCCATTTTTGAGGATCACCTTGATATACATAATCTCCATTTGAGCCGTCAATTGTTGTAGTAGAACTTCCTATGGCATCCATTTGAGCTTTTAAAGTATCTATAATTCCCTTATAGATCTCTTTTTGAGAGTCGTAAGTTGGTTTAGGGTTCTCTAAAATTAATTTAGCACCAATTACATCACTATAAGGGATATTTCCATAAATGTCTGTCATTTTTTGAAAAAACCAAGACATCATTATTTTAGTTACAGCTACACCATTTGTATCGCCTGCATCTGTATAAGTTTTTAGTAAATTTCTACTACTTAAGGTAACTTTTTTGTAAGAGTTGTCAAAAACTCCATTTGTCCAACCTTGGTTGTTTTGAAATGCGTCTGCACCAAACCAAGCACCAGCATAGTTGTAGCTAAATTGATTTGCAAACTGGCTAGAGTAAATTAAATTTCCTCTCCAAGTAAGAAACCTAGGTTCTGCAAATTCGTAGTATTGTACTGCAGCCATAATACCTTCTACAGGAGCAGTTGTTGGACTGTAAGGATCTGTATTAATTTCTTCGAAATCTTCTGTACAACCTAAAAAAAAGGTTGATGCTATAAAGATTACAGCTATAAATTTTAATGTTTTCATCTTTTTTTTAGTTTAGAATGATACGTTTAATTTTAGTCCATGACTAGATGTTGATGGGAAGCCAAAATATTCTACACCACTAAAACTGTTATTAAAACCAGTTTCTGGATCAAAATTAGTTGTGTTTTTATGTAAGATGGCTAAATTTCTACCAAAATAACTTAAAGACAATCTAGATACTTTTAGTTTATCTAATATTTTTTGAGAAAAATCATAACTAACAGATAACTCTCTTAATTTTACAAAACTAGCATCTTGTACCCAACGTTCAGAAATTCGACCTAAACGTCCCCAATATTCTTGAGGGTTTACACCTCTAGATGCTACGTTTGGATTTAAAGTTCCATCTATTACAGCTCCATTTGGCACCATAATTCCATTACCTCCTGTAAAAAACTCTCTACCTTGTAATGTTATAGCATCTGTTCCTGCTGTTGCACGAGACATATCTGAAAAAGAAAATACATCTCCACCAAATTTAGCATCTAGCAATACAGATAAAGAAAAGTTTTTATAAGTAAATGAATTTCTTAAATTGGCTAAAGCATCAGGGTTTGTTTCTCCAATTTTACCAATTTCACCAACTTTTGGCAAACCACTAGCATCATATACAATGTTTCCTTGCGTATCTCTTTCATAAGTAGAACCAAATAATGTCCAAAGAGATTCTCCTAATTTTGCTCCAACTTGTACAACATCATTAAATTGTCTTTCTCTAACTTGTACTTCTATTCCTTGAGCAAGTTCTTCAATTCTATTATTATTTTTAGAGAAGTTTACATCTGCTGTCCAAGTAAAATTTTTATTTTTTATAATATCTGCAGATAATCCTAATTCTATACCTTTATTATTAATTAAACCCGCATTTACTTTTTGCTCATTAGCACCACTTGATGGAGTTAATGATAAGCTTAATATTTGGTTTTTTGTATCTATTGTATAATATGTTGCATTTAATCGAATACGATCTTCTAAAAAACGAGCATCAAATCCTAACTCTAAATTCGTAGAAATTTCTGCAACCAAATTTGGATTTTTTAATGAAGCTCCTGCTCCTGCTCCTTCTTCATTTACGCCAAAGAAATAAAATAATTGGCTATTAAATTCTGCAGAAGAAATTAGGTATGTATTTTGTAATTGATAAGGATCTGTAGCATTACCTGTCTTAGCAAAACCACCTCTTAATTTAAGAAAAGAAAGTGGAGAATTTTCTACGATACTTGGTATTGCTTCATTAACTACTAAACTTGCACCAACTGATGGGTAGAAAAAAGAAGCATTGTCTATAGGTAAAGTTGATGACCAATCGTTACGTGCAGTAAGCTCTACAAAAGCATAATTTTTATAACCTAATGTTGCAGAACCAAAAACCGAATTAGATTTACTTCTTGTTAATCTTGGGTTTATATTTTTGGATTTAAAGTTGTTGAAAGAAAAGAAATTTTCTTGTACAAAAGTTTCACCTGTATTTACAATAGACTTAAAACTACTGTTTGTTTGGTTTAAACCAAAAGTTGCTCCCAAAGAGAAATCTGCATTTAACTCTGTGTCATAATTTAACAACAAATCGTAACTAGTTAAGTTTGAGGTTGTATTAAATTCATCTAACTTACCATTTGGTGCAATATCAAAAGCACCTTGTCTTCTATATATAAAGGCGTTTGTATTTGATACATCTTGAGAAACTCTTGCGTTTAATTTTAAATCTTTAAGTAAATCAATTTCTAAACTTACTAATCCTAAATATCTGTTTGTTTCATCTTCGTTTAACAATGTGTTGGTAGCATAATAAGGATTCATTGTAAAACTACCTGCCCATGTATTTGGAGTTCCGTCTGCTTTCAAATAATTATTTGCCAATAAAGAATTGGAAATATTTCTTGGTTTAAGGGATAGTGCCTTTACTGTATTAGACTGTCCGTCTGTTAGTTCTGGTCTATTTTCACCATTTTGCTTTGTATAATCTAATTTTCCAGAAACCCTAATTTTATCAGAAATATCTACTCCAGCTTTAATACCAAAATTATGCTTTTTTAAAGTAGTTCCTTTCTGAATAGAAGTGTTATTTAAATTACCATAAGACAGTTTAAAATCTATACCATCTTTGGCTTGAGAAACAATGATACTATTTGTTAAAGTAGTACCTGTTCCGTAAAAATCTTTAAAATCTCCAGGATTTGCAGAATATGCAGCAGTTCCAACACCATCAAATCTAGTCTTTTGACTATTGTCTAATTTTGGTCCCCAACTTCCTGCATCAGTAATATTATATTCTAAAGTATTTGTTGCAGTATTAAACCTTCCTTGCCCATATTGATTTTGAAGTTTTGGACTAATTAAAACATTATCAATAGAAACTGCAGAACTTATGTCTACTTTTACTTTTCCTATTTTACCAGATTTTGTTGTTATCAAGATAACTCCATTTGCTCCTCTGTAACCATATAATGCAGTTGCATTACCAGATTTTAAAATTGATATTCTTTCGATGTCATCTGGATTTAAGTTAGATAAACCATCACCAAAGTCAAAACCACCAGCAAAATCTCCTTGAGCAACATTAGAGTTACTAACAATTACCCCATCTATAACAATTAAAGGTTGGTTACTACTACTTAAAGAGCTAATACCTCTAATTGTTATATTAGTAGAAGAACCTGGACCTGTAGCTCCAGATTTAATATCTACACCAGCTAATTTACCTCTTAAAGCTGTTGCTATATTAGGATCTGAAACTTTTGTTAGCTCATCATTTTTAACCTCTTCTACTAAATACCCTAATTTTTTAGCGTCTCTTTCTACACCAAATGCTGTAATAACAATTTCGTCTAATTGCCCTGCTTCTTCTTCTAAAATAACATTAATTGTATTAGACTTGCCTACTAATACTGTTTTTGCTTTCATACCTAAATAAGAAAAGCTTAAAATTTCTCCAACAGAAGCTTTAATAGTGTATTTACCATCAAAATCTGTTTCTGTACCTCTTGTTGTACCTTGTACAATAACACTAACTCCAGGTAGCGTTGTTCCATCTAATTTAGATGTTACTTCACCTGAAATGGTTTTTTCTTGTGCAAATCCATTAAAGGAGAAAGCAAAAGAAAAAATTGCAATAAGTATTGTGTAAATTTTTTTCATGAATTATTTGAGTTAATTAAATTAATCTTGCATAAAAGTATCATTAATGCATCTCTCTAAAAAAATTTAATATACAAACAACATCAATTTAACAACGAATGACATTTTTTTACGTATAAGTTAGTAGCTGTATAATTTATTCGTAAAATTAAGTTAGATTTTATGTTACATTTGCTTAAATTAAACTCATTTTTCAAATTATTCTTATTGAACATTGCATTTAAAAACATAGGATTTAAAATTCCAATTAAATATCATTTTATATTTTGGGTTAGTTATTTTCTACTAAACGTAGTTAGGTGGGGAAGCTATTTTAATGATTATTGGTACTCTTTAAAATCTAATTTGGTTGAGTTTCCATTACACATACTTATAGTATATTTTAATATTTATTTTTTATTTCCAAATTTTATACTAAAGAAAAAATATTTTAAGTTTTTTCTTTACTTTACTCTTTCACTTGTTTTTTTATATGTGATTAGAACAGGGTTTAACTACCTGTTAGTTTCTGAAAATATTTGGCCAGAAGCAGAAGGTATTCAGAAAGCATTTACATTTAACCATATTGTAGCTGTTATTCTTGGAGAGGTTTATGTAATTGCTTTTGTGGCAACAATAAAACTAATATTTGATTGGATTGACGAGAAAAACCGAGTAGAAAACCTACAAGCAACTCAATTAAAAACTGAACTTCAATTTTTAAAAGCCCAAATACAGCCACACTTTTTTTTTAATACACTTAATAATTTGTATGCTTTAACTTTAGAAAAATCTAAACAAGCCCCAGATGTTGTTTTAAAATTATCTGAAATTATGGAGTATATTTTATATGACGCAAAAGAAACAAAAATTAGATTGCTAAAAGAAATCAATTACATTCAGAATTACATAGATTTAGAAAAATTACGTTTTGGAGACAAAGTAAACGTACAAATAAACATGCAAGGTAATCTTGAAAACCAAAACGTACCTCCCTTACTATTTTTACCTTTTATAGAAAATTGTTTTAAACATGGGACAATAGAAAATAATAAACTAAATATTTTAATTGGTTTTGAAGTTACAGATACTGGTTTATTAATATTTTCTGTAGTTAATAATTATAATTTGTTTACAATAAAAAATAAAAATCACGGAATAGGAAATAAGAATGTTTTAAGAAGACTTGAGTTGCTATATAAAGATAATTTTACGTTAAAAACTAGCACTGAAAAGCAAAACTATATTGTAGAATTAACAATCCAATTATAATTTTAGTACTTTTAATTTATGAATATAAAATGTGTAATTATAGATGATGAACCTTTAGCTATTAAAGTTGTTGAGAATCATTTAAAAGAATTTCAAAATTTTGAAATTATTAAAACCTATAATAATCCTATAGAGGCCTTATCATTGCTAGAAAAAGAAAAAATTGATGTAATTTTTCTTGATATAAATATGCCAAAAATGAATGGGTTAGATTTTGCAGAAATAATAGGTTCTAAAACAAACGTTGTTATTACTACTGCTTATAGAGAATATGCTGTAGAAAGTTACGATTTAAATGTTCTAGATTATTTAGTAAAACCGATACCATTTAATAGGTTTCTAAAAACAATTAATAAAATTACACAGCAAGTATACTCGCAAAAAGAAGGAACACAAAAAGAAGAGGAGTCTAGTAACGAGTCTTTCATTTTTTTAAAGGTGGATAAAAAACTAGTAAAAATTAAATTTGATGATATTTTATATGTCGAAAGTTTAAAAGATTATATTAAAGTTTTTACAACTATAGAAAACTATCTTGTACATAAATCTTTAACAAGTATTACAGAAGAATTACCAGAAAGTAGCTTTTTAAGAATTCATAGATCATATACAATAGCTATAGATAAAGTTAAAAGTATAGAAGGTAATTTAGTAGAAATAGCTACTGCTAGAATTCCTATTGGAAGAAAATATATACACCACGCAAAAAAAATTATATTAAATATGGACTAATTTTGTTTCTTAAATAAAACTGTCTGTAACTAATAAACTGTTATTGGTAGAAATAATTTTATTTTTAATTATCATATTACATAATTTACATTTGATAACGTACAACAAATACATCAATATTTATGTCTACTAATACTACATCGAATTCTAAAACTCAAAATAACACATTAATAGCAATTATAATTATTGCTGGTCTTTTTTTTATTTTTGGCTTTGTAACTTGGATAAATGGAGCTTTAATTCCGTTTATGAAAACTATTAATGAACTTACAGATGCACAATCTTATCTTGTAGCATCTGCATCCTATATATCTTTTGTGGTTATGGCTTTACCAGCATCACGTATAATTAACAAAATAGGCTATAAAAAAGGGATGTCTTTAGGATTGGTAATAATGGCTATTGGTGCTTTAATTTTTATCCCAGCAGCAAACGCAAGAACTTATTGGGTATTTTTAGTAGCTATTTTTATTCAAGGTGCTGGAATGACTTTACTACAGACAGCTTCTAATCCCTACATAACAATATTGGGACCTATAGAAAGCGCAGCAAAACGTATTGCAATTATGGGAATTGCAAACAAAGTTGCTGGGAGTTTAGGCTCTGTTATATTTGGTGCTATATTATTATCAGGAATAAACGATATAAAAGAAAAATTAGATGTTGTTAGCAATGAAGAAAAAGCAAGCTTATTAGATAAAATGGCAGACAGTGTTATTACACCATATATTGTAATGGCAATTGTTTTATTTGTGCTAGGTGTTTTAATTAGAAAAGCGCCATTGCCTAATGTAGAAGCAGCACCTATAGAATCTTCTGAATCTGGTATAAAAGAAAAAACTAGTATCATTCAGTTTCCTCATTTATTATTAGGTGTTTTAGCATTATTTTTATATGTAGGAGTAGAAGTTATAGCTGGTGATACTATCATTTCTTATGGAATTTCTTTAAATATACCTGTAGAAGAAGCTAAATTTTTTACACTCTATACATTAATGGCAATGGTTGCAACATACGCTTTAGGTGTGTTTTTAATACCAAAATATATAAGTCAATCTTTCGCTTTAAAAATAAGTGCCATTTTAGGAATTATTTTATCTTTTTGTATAGTTTATACAACAGGATTCACCTCTGTACTTTTTGTGGCTGCATTAGGTATTGCAAACGCATTGGTTTGGCCAGCTATTTGGCCACTAGCATTAACAGGTTTGGGTAAATTTACCAAAACAGCATCAGCTTTATTAATAATGGCAATTTCTGGAGGAGCCATAATTCCTCCATTATATGGTGCTTTAGTAGATCACAAAAAAGAAGAACTAATTACAAACGGAGTAAATGAAGTAAGTGCTATTGCAGAAGCTTCTTCTTTTGGATATTGGATTTTATTACCTTGTTATCTTATAATCCTATATTATGCTTTTTGGGGTCATAAAGTAGGATTGTCCAAAAAATAATATCAAATTTTGATAAAAGAAAGAATAGAATCTGTTGATGTTTTAAGAGGATTTACAATAACTGCAATGGTTTTGGTAAACACACCAGGAACTTGGGGCAGTGTTTATGCTCCTTTATTACATGCAGAATGGCATGGATTAACACCAACCGATTTTATATTTCCATTCTTCCTTTTTATAGTAGGAATTTCTATCTACTTTGCATATAAAAGTAGTGCAAACAACCTATCAACCTATAAAAAAATAACTATTAGAAGTTTAAAACTAATAGGTTTAGGACTTTTTTTGAATTTATTCTTACCTTATTTTCCTTTCATTCAAAAGTTTGATACCCTTCGATTTTTGGGAGTTTTACAAAGAATAGGAATCGTTTTTTTTATTTCTTCAATCTTATATTTAAATTTTAATTGGAAAATTTTGTTTGGAATAGGAGTATTTATATTGATTAGCTACTGGGTGTTTTTAGCTTTTATACCTCTACCCAATGGAACATTACCAACATTTAATAGAGCTCCAAATAATTGGGCAAACTATATTGATTTTAATCTTTTAGGAAAACACATGTGGCAGCCAGATTATGATCCTGAAGGTGTATTAAGTACATTACCTTCTATTGTAACTTGTATTACTGGTATCTTAATAGGTAAATTATTAGAGGGTCTTAAAAAAATTAAAAAATTGTTTTTAGCTTCTCTTGTACTTTTAATTTCTGGATATCTTTTTGATATTGTATTTCCAATAAATAAGGCTATTTGGAGCAGTAGTTTTGTTTTAGTTACTAGTGGCTGGGCTACTTTAACTCTTGCAGTTATTTATTATTTAAAAGATATAAAGAAATTAAAATTTGGTAATATTTTTAAGTATGTTGGCATGAATGCAATTACAATTTACTTTTTATCAAGTTTTATATCTAAAAGTATGTACTTAATTAAAGTTAATGAAAATAGTAATCTTCATAGCTATATATATCAAAATTTATTTGTACAATCTTTTTTTTCAGAGCAGTTTTCTTCGCTCTTATATGCATTATCTGTAGTCTTATTTTATTTAGGATTAGAATATTTAATGTTTAAGAAAAAGATTTTTATAAAAGTATAGACGTTTTTAAGTGTAATAGATTATCTAATTAAACTAAAATTACCTGTTCTTATTTTTACCTTATTATTTTGGCCGATTAAAACTACTCGAAACCAAAAATCATTAGATGCTAATATTTTTCCATTGTAAGTGCCATCCCAACCTAAACTGTTGATTGTAAATTTTGCTATTGGTTTTCCAAATCTATCAAAAACACTTACTTCTCCACTTTTATAAAAGCCTTTGTCAATTCCTTTTATTTGCCAGTAATCGTTGTTATTGTCTCCATTTGGAGTAAAAAATGTTGGAAAACTTATTAAAGAAACTTCAAAAAGTAAACTTCCACAACCATCTTTGTCATTGACTTCTATGGTGTAATTGCCACCTTTAAGATTTTCAAAATTTGGATTATTTTGATAATCAATTAAAATGTTCGAATTTTCATCTAACAATCTAAACTCATAATCTCCTAAACCTAAATTTGAAGTATCTATTTTTATAAAATTGTTATCAGAATCATCTTGAACATTAATATCATTAATATTAATAGTCGATTTTGAAGATTCTTTTATAGTTATACTTGCTTCATCAGAATCGCAGCCATAAACAGAAGTTGCAATAACTGTATATTTTCCTCCTTTAAAAATGGTTGTATTAGCTGTATTACCAACAATCATATTGTTTTCATCTCTCCAAGTATAAGTATAGTTTACATTGGGATTTTCTACACCAATTTGCAATTGAGGATTGTTGGTCATACAGATAATATCTTCATCTATAACACTTACTGCTGGTTTTTCTCTTACAATAAAATCTATGGTTGTTTCTTCATAACAAACATCGTAAATAGGATTCTCTACGCGAACTCTAATGGTTTGTGTTGATGTGTTAAAAGGATTTGGTAATGGACTTGGTAAAGCCACATTATTTTCATCAAAATACTTTACAATCAGTCCTGTTTGAGTTCCTAAAATGGTGCTTTCTATAGTTGATGTATCAAAAGCAAAAATACCGTCAAAATTTGTATCACATTCTTCTTGAGTCGCAATTGTATTTGCAATTGGCACAGAATTAACTATAAATTCTATAAAAGTTTCATCAGAGCATTTGCCATCTTTATTCTGTGAAATTGTATTTTTTATAACTGCTTTAATTTTTTGGGAAGCTGTTATAAAAGGATTTGGTAGTGGGCTTGAAAGTTGAACACCACTTTCATCAAAATATGTTACTTCCACATTGGTTTGAGAACCTATAATTGTATTTTGAATTGTGGAGGTGTCAAAAGAAAAGAAGCCATCTCTATCATTATCGCATTCTGGGTTTACAGTTACAGGGTTTGCAACAGGAACTTTTTCTACATTTAAAGTAATGTGAGCACCTAAACCAAGACAAGAGTTGTCAACTTTGCTATCAACTCTTATATAAATAGTTTCTTGATTTGGTGAGTCTGTATTTTGATAATTTGAAATGTTAGTAATTTTATTTTCCTCTGCTAATGCATCATTTTCATTTTTATAATAAGTGATTTCTAATTGTTGATTTGCAGGAAAAAGGTTTATAATATCGTTGCTTATGCTACTAAAGTCAAAAGTAGCTATACCATCTGCTAAGTTAATACCATCATCGCATTCGTAAAACGATTTTGAAAAATTCAAAGGAATTTCTGTTGTAGAAACAAACAAATCAACTTCACTAACTCTGAAACATCCATTGCTGTTTTCTACTCTTGCCCAAATTTTATCGATACTTACATTTTCGTTTTTATATTTTGTGATATTGGTAATTGCTGTTCCTTTATTTTCCGCTTCAACTTTTTCTTCGTAAAAGGTAATGGTATAATCTTCTGGGTTTGATATAATTTTTTCTTTTACTTCATTTAAATTAAAAAAACTAAAACCATCAATATCGCTATTATCACATTGTTTTAAAGAGACTGAAGTGTTAATATTTGGAGCTTTAAAAATTTCAACCTCTTTAGGTATCGTATAAATGGTATTGTCTATATGAGTAACTATTGCTGTTACATTATAAATTCCTGCACTTGTAAATTGATGATTTACATCTATTTGATTTGATGTATTATTAGCACCAGAATTTGGATCATCAAAATTCCAAACTACAGATTTAATTTCTGATTGATTTGTTAAACTAAAGTTATTTGAAAAATTAGAACAAGTATTGTCATTTGTTATTTCGAAAGGGAGTATTGTTTTTTTAGTTCCTCTAACAGTTACGTAAAAATTTATCCCATTTCCATTAGTTGTTAGGTTTGACATTTTCTCAAAGCTTCCATTTGTATTATAAGGACAATTACCTCTAAACCAAGACTCATTTTTATCATTTGCTGTCCCAGATACAAATAGAAGACCATCTCCATATTCAATGCCTCTTTGAACTTCTACTAAAATGAATTTTACATCAGCAGGAACTGTTATTGGGTTTTCAAAATCAATTGAATATATTCTCGAGCTTTCAGAATTCCAAGAAAATGCAGGAATTACAGTTTTTTGGCTACTGCCAATTAAATCTGTTTCAGAAAAAGAGTCAGGAAAATTTTCATCAACTGCATAAATATTAAAGGTTACATTAGCTAACCAACCAGCACCTAATATTCCAATATCACCTATATTAATGATAAATTCTTCATTTTCAGAGATACCAAACTCAGATAAATTAAATTTTCTAGACCAAGACATTGAACCTCCTTTACAGGATGGCATAGTAGTTTTTATAAGATTATCTGTGTTATTATGAGTTAAATAAATATTATCTCCTGAATTAAACATACTTCTTTTTTCTCCAGTAACATTGATAAAAAAATTAGCATTAGGTTTAGATACATCTAGTTTATCTGTAGTTATATATGTGTAATGTTTTCTACAACCGCTAAACCAAGAAACATCATTATCTTGTAATGTGCCTGCAATTAGTGCTTTTTTATAATTAGGATTATAAATATCATCAATTTGGGAAACAACAACTAGTATTTTTTTAAATTTCGACGGAACAACTATAGGAGTTTTAAAGTCAATACTAACTTTTTCTGGAATGTCTCCTATTTCTGTTGTAGTTATAGTAACACCACCCAAATATTTCTGATTAGAGCTAGGGAAATTTTCATCAATACCAATCACTCCAATACTTATTATTGCTCCATTGTAAGCATTGCTTATTGCAGTTTGAGCAGATCTAATAACAAATTGCTCTGAAGTAGAAATTCCAAAATCTTCTAAATTAAAAACTCTTGCCCAATATTCTTCATCTTCGCATGATTCCCAATTTGTTTTTATTGGAGTATTTCCAACATTATGAGATAACGTAATTTGTGAATTTACACTTAAAGCAAAAGTCAAAATTACGATTAGAGGTAAGAGTTTTTTCATAGCCGACAAATATAAAAAAATTACCCCAACCAACCCTCTCTATCTAAACTTCTGTATTGTATAGCTTCTGCAATATGATCTGGAGAAATAGTTGGTTCATTTGCCAAATCTGCAATAGTTCTAGAAACTTTTAAAATACGGTCATAAGCCCTTGCAGAAAGATTTAGTTTTTCCATAGCAGTTTTTAAGAGTGATAAACTTTCTGGAGATAATTTACAAAATTCACGAATTTGTTTTACACTCATTTGTGCATTGTAATGCACGTTTTCAAAATCTTTAAATCGTTCTGATTGTATTTCTCTTGCAGCTGTTACTCGTTTTCTAATTATTACTGATGATTCTCCTTTTCGTTCTTCAGATAATTTTTCAAAAGGCACAGGAGTAACCTCAATATGAATATCTATTCTGTCTAAAAGTGGACCAGAAATTTTACTTAAATAACGTTGCATTTCCTGTGGAGAAGATGTCATAGGAGAATTTGGATCATTAAAAAAACCTGATGGACTAGGATTCATACTTGCCACTAACATAAAACTACAAGGATAAGTTACAGTGAACTTAGCTCTAGAAATGGTAACATCTCTATCTTCTAAAGGTTGACGCATAACTTCTAAAACTTCTCTTTTAAATTCTGGTAATTCATCTAAAAATAAAACACCATTATGTGATAAAGAGATTTCTCCAGGTTTCGGATATTGTCCACCTCCAACTAGTGCAACATTTGAGATAGTGTGATGTGGACTTCGAAATGGACGTTGATACAGCAATCCTTCATTTTTAGTTTTACCCACTACAGAATGAATTTTTGTAGTTTCTAAAGCTTCATGTAAAGTCATTGGAGGCAGAATACTTGGTAGTCTCTTAGCTAACATGGTTTTTCCAGATCCTGGAGGGCCAATTAAAATGATATTATGACCACCAGCTGCTGCAATTTCCATACATCTTTTTATAGATTCTTGTCCTTTTACATCAGAAAAATCAAACTCTGGAAAATCGATATTTTTATAAAACTCAGCTCTTGTATCTACAATTGTCGGCTCTATTTTTTTGTCATCATTAAAATGATGGATGACTTCCATAATATTATCAACACCTAAGATTTCTAAATTGTCTACAATAGCAGCTTCTTTGGCATTTTCTTTAGGCAGAATTAAATATTTGAAACCTTCTTCTCTGGCTTTTATGGCAATTGGCAAAGCACCTCTTATGGGTTGCAAACTTCCATCTAAAGAAAGTTCTCCCATAATAACATAGTCATCAATATTTTCTGATTTAATTTGATTTGAAGCAGCTAAAATTCCGACAGCCAAAGTTAAATCGTAAGCAGCACCTTCTTTTCTAATATCTGCAGGTGCCATATTTATAATAATTTTTTTCCCAGGAAGTTTATAGGAATTATTATTCAATGCAGCAGAAATTCGATAAGAACTTTCACTTACAGCTTTATCTGGTAAACCTACCAAATGATAGCCTATTCCTTTATCAATATTAACTTCAACCGTAATTGTGGTGGCTTCTATACCAAAAACTGCAGATCCATAGACTTTTACTAGCATTTTTTTCTTTAAAAGTAAAGATTTTTTTAATACCTGTAAAATATTATTTAAGCAGAATTTCTACTTGCATTAATATTTCCAAATAAAGAACGCATCACCATTTTTTCATACACTTCAATTTCTTTAATACTTCCACCAGATTTTTGAAGTTCTTGAATCTTCTTTAATGCATACTGTTGTATGGTTAACAAAGGCAATACAATTTGCTCTCTCATTTCTATAGATGCTTTGCCTACAGGAAAGTTTTCCATCAGTTCAGAATGTCCAGTTAATTTTAACAACAACCTTTTTGTGGTTTTGTATTCTTCAAAAATTAGTTTCCAAAACTCTCCAAACTCTTCATCATCTGCCATATATGCAGTTAAACCAAAGAAAGATTTTGTTAAACTCATCATACTATTTTCTAATAGTGTTCTAAAAAAATCTGAGTTGTTGTAAAAGTCTACAACTTCATCAAATTTACCTGCATCTTCATATTTTTTTAGTGCTGTACCAACTCCAAAGAAACCTGGTACGTTTTGTTTTAACTGACTCCAACTACCTACAAAAGGAATGGCTCTTAAAGCAGAAAAGTCTAGAGTATCAGAATTTGAACGTTTACTAGGTCTACTTCCTATATTTGTTTTTGCGTAGTATTTTAACGTACTCATTTTTTCTAAATACGGTAAAAATTTTGGATGATTTTTAAAGTCTACATAGGTTTGATAACTTGTATCAGCCATATCATTCATCAACTCTCTATGCTTATTATTTAATTGATCTTTATTGAAAATATCATTTTTAATACCAGAACTTAATAGTTGCTCTAAGTTATACTGAGAGGAGTTTAAAGTGCCAAAATTTGAACTAATAGTCTGACCTTGAATAGTTAACTGAATTTCTTTATCTTCTATTGTAGGCCCTAATGAAGCATAAAATTGGTGCGTTTTTCCTCCTCCTCTTGCAGGTGGTCCTCCTCTTCCATCAAAGAAAATAACTTCTATATCAAACTCTCTAGATACTCTTGTTAAGGCTTCTTTTGCTTTAAAAATACCCCAATTTGCCATTAAATAACCACCATCTTTTGTTCCATCAGAAAAACCTAACATAATGGTTTGTTTGTTTTTTCTTTTAGACAAATGGTATCTGTAGGTTTTATTAGAATACAAAGTACGCATTACATCCTCAGAATTTATCAAGTCTTCTACAGTTTCAAAAAGCGGAATTACATCTACAGAAAGCTCGTTTTCAAACCCACATAAATTTAGCATTGCAAAAGTTTCCATCACATTTAATGCAGTTTGGTTGTTGCTAATTATGTAACGATTTGCACCACGCTCTCCATTTCTTTGTTGAATTTGTTTTAACGCATAAATAGATTCGATTGTTTTTACAGAAACTTCGTCTGTTAAAATTTCTGGATTTATACTCCCTTTTACTTCTGCAAGAATTTTAATTTGCTCTTTTTCGGATAAACTTAAATAGTTTTCTGGAAAAGTTTGATCTCCCGATTTTTGTAAATCTTTTACAATTTGTACAAATGCTTGATGATGTACTCTACTGTCTTGTCTTATATCTAAAGTTGCAAAATGAAACCCAAAAATTCTTACTTTATTTATAAAATCGTTTAATTCTTCTACAAATAAAGATTGGTGTTTTTCTACAATAATTTCTCTTGCTGCATACAATTCTTCTAAAAGAATTTTTTGAGAGAAATTGACTTTAACATAGCTTCTTACAACGTGTTTATACAGCCTTTTTTCTACTCTCGCCAAAATTTCTTGTACCCCATCAAAAGTAAAACGTCTTTTTAAACGTCTTACATCTCTATAATAGCTTCTTAAAATAGTTTGACGTAATCTTTCTGCAACATCTAATGTTATTTTTGTAGTTACAAAAGGATTTCCATCTCTATCTCCTCCAGGCCAAAAACCAAGGTCTATAATTTCATTTTCTATTGGTTTCCCATCATAAATATGATGCTGAATGTAATTGTAAATTTTAGGTACAGAATGATAAAAAACGTTTTCTAAATACCAAACCAAACTCACAGCTTCATCAAAAGGAGATGGTTTTTCTTTTTTGTAAAAAGGTGTTTTACCTAATTGTGCCAACAATTTTTTTATCAATAGTAAATCATCATTTTGTATGGCTTTATCTAAGTCTGTAATTATACCTAAAACTGTGCCTGGATAAAATTGTGTTGGGTGAGCTGTAAGTACAACTCGTACTTTAAAATCTTCTAAATATGCTTTTAACGCTGCTTTTTTATTACTTAATGTAGCAGATTCTTTAGAGCTTCTTAGGGTTCCAAAACCATCCATATTATTTACTACAGGAAATGCTGCATCTTCAATAGCATCAAACAATACAACTTGGCGTTCTATAAACTGAATAAAACGAAACAACAAATCTGTTTTCTCTTTTTCTGTAGGGTTTTCTTGATATTTTTTAAAAAAATGATCTACAATTTCTGTAGGATTTTTTTCTAATTGAAAACCTTTGTCACAAACCTTATGTAAAAGTGGCAATAAAACTCCTGTATCATCTATGGTGTCAAAAGGTAGTGTTGTAAAAATACTGTTGTAAATTTGATATTTAGACAACACATTTTCATTAAATCTTTCTAACTTAGGTAAACTGCTCATTTTTCTTTGATTTTACGGAATAAAATTACGAAAAACTCAAATGACAAAGCCTACTTTTTTATCAATAATCGCTCTATTATTTACGAAAACGATATAAATTTTAGTGTTTTTTGATTGAATGTTTATTTTTTATCATAGTTTATTGATTTTGTTTTTATTTAAACCAAAAAACCTTCAGTGTAAAACTGAAGGTTTGTATATACTTAAAATAAACTGTTTATAATTTTAACGATTTTAGTTTTTCTACCAACTTTTTATCAGAAGGTCTTGGTGCATTTGCATTGACAATATTTCCTTGAGGGTCTATTAAAATAAAACGCGGAATTCCTTTTATCATATAATTTTTTACAAAGTTAGATTCCCAGTTATTATCTGCAAATAGTTGTGTACCTCCTAACTCTTTGTCTACAATCATTTTTTTCCATTTTTCATGATCTTTTATTCTATCAATAGAAATGCTTACAAATTCTATATTTTTATCATGAAAATCTTTTTCTACTTTCTTTAAAGAAGGTATTTCTGCAATACAAGGTCCACACCAAGTTGCCCAAACATCTACATAAACGTATTTTCCTTTTAAATCGTCTAAAGACATTTCTCCTCCTGCATTGTTTTCATATCCATTAAATTTAGGAGAAGGGTTTCCTGCTGCCAACGCTTTTAATTTTTTGTAATCTTTTGCTATAATTTTATTATTAGCCTCGTTTGTAGAGTTTTTAGAAAAAATAGCATAATAATCTTCTAAATTTTCTGTGTACGTAATTCCGAATTGAGCATCATCATACAACAGTTTATTTCTAATAATGTCATTTTTTATATTTGCTACGGTTTGTAAATAAGCAATGTCTCTAGCTATAGAGTCTTTTTCTATAATTTTATTAGCTTCTTTTCTATGCAAACTCGAAACAATTCTTCTGTAGTTAGAAGATGATAAAAAGTCTTTTTCATTTTCTAATTCTACAGCATTTAATTCATCAAAAAAACCTTCAGATGCATTAAAACCTTTATCTTTTGCATAGTACCTATGTGCAAATTCATAATCAGACAATGTACTTAAATACTCATAATTTATGTTTCTTAATTCGTCTGCTTTGAAGTTATCTGAAATACCATCTGTCTCTTTTAACAAGTTTTCCTGTGCTGTTTTTCTCTTTGCTAAAGCTGCTAAAAAATCTGCTTCTGTTTTAGAATAAAGTTCTTTAGAACTTTCTTTTTTAATGCTTTTTTTCTTTTGCAAGTAATTGTTTATGCTGCTTCCATTTCCAGAAATAGAAAATGTAGAGTCTAATTTCTTTGCATTATAGTTAATTTGAATTTGATCTCCTTTATTTAAATATAATTTTACTGTATTTCTGTCTTGCCAAAAATAATATTTATTACCGTTTTTAATATGAATGGTATCTGTAAAAGAACCATTTTCATCTAAAACAACTTCGCTTTTCTCACCAGGATTAAATTGATTGTAAAAAGTTAATTTATTTGATTTTGCCTCAGTAATTTTTCCTGAAACAATTGCATAATCTACTTTTTTTTCTGGTACACAAGATGCCAATGCAATGATTGCTATTAAAACCCAAATTTTCTTCATAATTATAGTGTTAATTTAATTTTTTAAAGATACAAAACCTTTTGTAATTGTTTTATATTGAAATTTTTAAGATTGATGTTGATTGTTCTTTTGCTGTAAATCTATTGTCTTGACGCAAACCAACTACCCAAATAATCGTTTTGTTATCGTTGCAAAGCAACCATGTATTTTGTTTTTCTAAAAGTGATAATTTTTCGTCTTTAAAATACTTGCTAAGTTTCTTTTTTCCAGACATTCCTTTAGGATAGAAAAAATCGCCATTTTCCCATTTTCTTAACTTTAAAGGAAAAACCAAAGCATTTTTATCAACATAAATCGTTTGTTTATTTTCTGTTGATTTTTTATGTACTTCTTCTAACTTTAAATGAATAGGTTGTGTGATTTCTGAGGTACTTTCTTTAATTTCAAAAGTTATTTTGAGCGGATTTGAAAAATCTCTTTTAGATAGAATTAAAAACTCTCTATCTTTTAAAAGTACGTGTGTTTTAGAAAAAACTTGTTTCCCAGATTGTGCATTTAATAAACCATAGACATCTTCCCATTCTGTAAAATGATAATCCTTTAAAAGTTGATATACATAAGGTTTAGGGTTTGATAGTTTTAAAATTTCTGCAATGTTTAGTTTTAAAACATCTACTTCTTTTGAAATAATTTTTTTAGAAAGCTGTGCAACTCTATCTTTTACAACCTGTTCACTTTCTTGTAAATGCTTTGCAGTATTACTAAAACTATCTAATAAACTAGGGTTTATTTCTTTTAAAATAGGCACTATTTGATGCCTAATTTTATTCCTGATATATTTTGTAGAAGCATTGCTTTGATCTTCTCTCCAATTGATGTTATTCTTTTTTGCGAAATCTACAATTTCTTCTCTAGAAAATTTTAAAAGCGGACGAACAACGTTTTTATTTATTTCAGGAATACCTGTTAACCCCTCTAAACCTGTACCTCTTGTTAAATTAATTAAAAAAGTTTCTAAATTATCATCTGCATGATGTGCTGTTAAAATAAAATCGAAATTGTGTTTTTCTACAATTTCTTTAAACCAAGAATAACGTAAGTTTCTTGCTGCAATTTGGGTAGATTGCTTGTTTTTTTTTGCAAACTCTATAGTTTTAAAGTGAGTTGTAAATACTTCTAAGTTCAACTTTTCTCCTATTTTTTTTACAAACATTTCATCTAAATCACTTTCTTGGTCTCTTAATTTAAAGTTGCAATGTGCTAAAGAAATTGTAAAATTTAGTTTTAATAAAAGTTGTGTTAAAACCACAGAATCTACTCCTCCAGAAATAGCTACCAACAATTTTTTATCCTTTAAAAAAGGAAAAGTAGCATGTATATGATTTGAGAATTTTTGTAGCATTTGCCTTTAATAAACTATTCTTGTTTTGTTAACCAAACACGAATTTCTTTTCTTAAAGAAACTTCTGGTTTTGGCAAAGGAATGGTTCTACCAAACTGTTTGCTTCTATTAAATTTAGAAAAAGTAATTTTTTGCTGTTTCCATACTTCTGGATACAATTTTAAAAATGCATTAAACATGTTTTGCTCATTTGGTTTTTGGTCTAAACTAGCCAAACATTTGCTAAAAAATACTTCTTTATCAAAATTCATTTAATGCTTAAATTTTATAAAAACTTTTTAATAGATCTTATAATTCCATAATGTATCCCTTCATGAAAATTGTTAAACGGAATCGCATTTTCTATAGAACTTAACACAAAACCTGTACTTGTTGGGTATTCATTATAAGACTCAAAAATCCCTGCATTAAAATCTTCTTCTAAAGTATCTGGCAAACCAATTAACAAATCTTTTACTTCTTCAAACTCTTCTTCTGTAAAAGTTTTTGTTGGCGATGTTCCTTTTCTGTGCGCCTCAATTAAATCGTCTGGACACAAACAATTTAAACCTGATAATTTATAATGCAATAGTTGCTGAGTTACAACCAAATGTGCCACATTCCAAGCTATGTTGTTTTTAAATCCTTCTGGAATTTTATGAATTTGTTCTAAAGACAACCCATCTAATTCTTTTAAAACAAGTTGTCTCGATTTTTTTAAAATATCAAATTGTACTTTCATTTTTTATTTCTATTTAAATTCTTCTTCAAATGAATCATCCCACTTGAAAGCATTTATAATCCACCCTTTATTATTTTTATAATATGTAAATATTAAACGAATTGCACTTTTATTATACTGTACAATATAAGTTTCTCGAATTGCAAAATTAGATATTGTTTCATTTTTTACCTTTAAAAAACCTATAGATTTACCAAATCTATTTTCGATAATATTTATATATTTTATTGTTTTTTCTTGTAAAGCTTCCATTTCATTGTTTGGTAAAGGCCAATAAGGCTTTAAATAACTAAATGCAGAAGAAATTTTATTTTCTTTGAATAAGTTTGAAATTTTTTCTGAGTTTTTTTGAGTTTCAGAAATATCTTTCAAAAATTTAGTTTGAGCAGAAAGCCTAAAACTTAATACCAAAAAAGCAATTAGAACAATTGTTTGTTTCATAGTTTTTATTTGTAATATTAATATGTAATTTTGATGTAAATATAATTTATTAAAAATGAAGAAAGTCTATTTTTTACAAACTTGTGATACCTGTAGAAGAATTCTAAAAGAAGTAAATACAGAAGGTTTTGAGCGTCAGGAAATAAAAGCCAACAATATTACAGTTGCTCAACTAGAAGAAATGTATGAACTTTCTGGGAGTTATGAAGCATTGTTTAACAAGCGTGCAAAATTGTATAAATCTATGGATTTGAAAAATCAGAATCTTTCTGAAGCCGATTATAGACAGTATTTACTAGATGAATACACATTTTTAAAACGCCCTGTTTTTATCGTTAATAACGAAATTTTTATTGGAAATAGCAAAAAAGTTGTTGAGGAGTTAAAACAGAAGATTGGTTAAAAAGTTGCCACGAATTTATAAATTATAAAATACTTCTTTTAAAGTACTCTGTTATTCTTTTAAAAATAGAAATGGCAAATTCAATTAGGATTTGTATAATTTCATTAAATTTTGAGCCTCAGTTTCTGCACTCCAATTTTTTATAATTTCTTCTCTTGCTTGAGTTCCTAATAATGGTAATTCTCCTTTTATTTTTTGTTGAAGCATCATTTCTAACTCAACTACATTTCCTGCTTCAAATAAATATCCATTTTTAGAATGATTAATTAATGAAGAATGCACTCCCACATTTTTAGTCGCAATTACAGAACATCCACAAGCCATGGCTTCTGCAGTTACTAAAGAAAACCCTTCAGAAAAACTCGGAACTACTGCAATTTTTGAAGCTTGATAATAGGAAACAATATCCGAAGTTTCATCTATAAAATACACTTGGTTTTCTATAGAATGTTTTTTTGCAATTGTTTTTAATTCTTCTAAAAAAGCAGGTTTATCAACCTTACCAACAATTACCAATGCCCAATTTTTGTTTTCTTTTAAAATTTTAGAAGCTTCTAACAATACAGTTTGTCCTTTTGCTTTTCTAACTCTTCCTGCACATAAAATGATGTTTTCTTGCGAAATATTTTTTAAAGAGATATTTTCATTAGGAACAAATGTATCAACATTTACTCCATGACCAACAATTGTGTTTTCTATTCCCAAATTATTGCTCATAGATTTTATAAGCGTAACTACTTTGTCTGCACTTTTTAATAATTTTAAGGTAAGATGAGATGGTTGTGATTCTGCATGACGTGTGGCAATCAAGGTAAACTTTGCGCCTAAAGCCCTAAAAACAAGCATTCTAATAATTTCGTTATTTCTATGACAATGCACAACAACTTCTCTCTTTGAAAAAAGTATTTTTTTTAAATTCGTAAAAGAAATGTTGGTTCCTTTTACAGTATTTCCATAAATATAAGTCTCATAATTTTCTTCAAAAAAAGGAAGTACATTTTCAATACTTCTGGTTACTCCAGTTCTACGTTTATGAAAATGTGTATGAATTAAAATAGGCTTCAAGTTTCTGCGAAATTGTTTAAAAGTTTAAAAAGATTTCTCCATAAAGTCGAAATGACAAGTATACGTATTTTTACAAGTACCAAACTTAGGCAAATTTACGCTCTACAATCTCCATAAAACGAGTTTCTAATTCTTCTTGACTAGACCAATCGTAATCTGGTTTTACCATATTTTTAATAAACTTTTTTGCTTCTTTTTCAGAATTATAAGTGTTTAATTGAGAAACAACCCTATTAAAATCTTCTTGACTACCATCAAACAAATTTTTAACAAAAGCAATTCTGTCATTTAAACCAATTTGAATGTTTGTAGACAATTTATCATTTAATGATTTTGCAGCTACAGGTGTATCAAATATATCTGCAATCTCATCAACAGAAATAATATCTTGTAACTCTTCTTCTAAAGATAAATTTTTATTTTCTTCTACCCTAACTACATCACTTTTATCGTTATTGGTGCTAACTTCTGGTGTAAACATCAAATCTTCTATAGCATCAAAAGGTTGCTCTATAATTTCTTCTACTTCAGGTACAGGTTTTACAGCTTCTTTCTGTTCTTCTAATTGGTACACCACTTTTTCATCATCTTCAGAAATGACTTCAACCTCATCTTTCATTTCTTTTAATTCTAATGCTTTTTCAACTTCTGTAATTAATTCTTCTTTTGTTTCTGATGCATTAGGAGTTGTATTTATATATTCTTCAACAAATGCCAACAAAGATAATTTCTCATAAATGGCTTTCGATTTTTCTTTTAAAGCAAAAACATCATTTTTATTCTTCATTTTTAAGATGCTGTGTGCAAGGCTTATTAAATCGTTTTCTAATCTTTTGTGCATAAGTTGTAAGTTGATTTTATTTTTTACTCGTAAATATTCATAAATTTGTTGAAACTCAACATAATATTAAATCTCATTCTAAAACGCCTAAAATTACAAAATGTTTCTTGAAAATACAGTAAATCATACAGAACAATTTGGTTGGATTGAAGTAATTTGCGGCTCTATGTTTTCTGGGAAAACAGAAGAACTTATTAGACGTTTAAAACGTGCACAATTTGCAAAACAACGTGTAGAAATTTTTAAACCTGCTGTAGATGTTCGTTATGATGAAGAAGAAGTAGTTTCTCATAATGACAATAGAATTAGGTCTACACCTGTTCCTGTTGCATCTAACATTAGGTTGCTAGCAAATGATGTTGATGTTGTTGGTATTGATGAAGCACAGTTTTTTGATGATGAAATTGTGGCAGTTTGTAACGATTTGGCAAACAGAGGAATTCGAGTTATTGTAGCTGGTTTAGATATGGATTTTAAAGGAAACCCATTTGGGCCAATGCCAGCATTAATGGCAACTGCAGAATATGTTACAAAAGTTCATGCAGTTTGTACACATACAGGAAACTTAGCACATTATAGTTTTAGAAAAGCACAAAATGATGATTTGGTTTTATTAGGCGAAACCCAAGAATACGAACCTTTAAGTAGAGCTGCTTACTACAAAGCTTTAAAAAATCAACAAAAAGAAAAAAACAATGTCATTTCGAGCGCAGTCGAGAAATCTCAAAAAAATACTGAATCTATTTTAAAAGATTCTGAAACACCTTAAGAATAGATGAATAATAACGTTACAGTTTTAGAAATCGATTCAAGTGCATTATTGCACAACCTAAATTATTTCAAACAAAAATTACAGCCTAAAACTAAAATTTTGGCAGTAGTTAAAGCTTTTGGTTATGGAAGTGATAGTGTACAAATTGCTAAATTTTTAGCAGATAAAGTAGATTATTTTGCTGTTGCTTATGCAGTTGAAGGAATTGCTTTGAGAGAAGCAGGTATTAAATCACAAATTTTAGTGTTGCATCCTCAAATACCTAACTTACAATCGATTATAGATTATAGATTAGAACCTAACCTGTACAATTTTAAAATATTTAATGCTTTTTTAAAATTAGCTGATGAAATTCCGTTAATGAATTACCCAATTCATATAAAATTTAATACAGGGTTAAATAGATTGGGTTTTTGGCATACAGATATTCCTAAAATTATTAGTAGTTTAAAAGAAACCAATCACGTAAAAGTGCAATCTTTATTTTCTCATTTAGCAGCTAGTGAAGATTTAGAAGAGCAAGAATTTACCATTAATCAAATAAATAACTTCGCTTACATCGCTCAACAATTTTATAAACATTTAGGTTACGAACCTATGCTACATATTTTAAATACTTCTGGAGTTGTAAATTATGCCAAAGCTGAATTTGATATGGTAAGAGTAGGGATTGGCTTATATGGTTTTGGAAATGATGAAAAAGAAACTGCACAACTTAAAAACACGCATAATTTAAAATCGATTATTTCTCAAATTCATTTAATAGAACCTGGAGAAACTGTAGGTTACAACAGAGCTTTTGTAGCTAAAAAGCCTACAAAATCTGCTACGATTCCTGTAGGTCATGCAGATGGTTTGTCAAGAAAATTAGGAAATAAAAAAGGGTATGTAATCATCAACAATCAAAAAGCACCCATTATTGGCAATGTTTGTATGGATATGATTATGGTAAACGTAACTAAAATTGATTGTAAAGAAGGTGATGAAGTCATTATTTTTAACACCCAAAATATGATTCAACATATTGCTAATGCATCAGAAACTATTCCTTATGAAACGCTAACTGCTATTTCGCAACGTGTTAAGAAAGTGTTAAAACAATAATTTTTTTACTACATTTGTTTTTAGTATAACTAATAAAAATCAATTAATAATGGGAATGCTTAAAGAATTTAAAGACTTTGCAATGAAGGGAAACCTTGTAGATATTGCAGTAGGTTTTGTTATGGGTGCAGCTTTTAAACAAGTTGTTACTTCTTTTACAGGAGGAATTGTTTCTCCGTTAATCGGATTAATTTTTAACACAGACTTTAAAGATTTAAAATGGGTTGTTAAAGAAGGGGTTGCAGATGATGCAGGAAAAGTAGTTGGTGAAGTTGCAGTTTTATATGGAGATTTCTTAACAAACGTATTGGATTTTATTATTGTTGCTTTTGTAATGTTCTTAATTGTAAAAGGTGTAAATGCCACTAAAAAGAAAGAAGAACCAGCTCCAGAAGCTCCAAAAGGACCAAGTCAAGAAGAATTATTAGAACAAATTAGAGATTTATTAGCTAAGAAAAAATAAATTTCACAATTTATATCTTTCCAAATCCCAAGCAATAGCTTGGGATTTTTTTATTTCTATACTTTTTTAAATTAAAAATGTAACCTTTTTGTAAATTGATGGTTTTAAGAATAGAAACTAACCAAAAACCAACCTTGAAACATTTAACTGACGAAGAACTCATGTTACAAATTGCCAATGGCAAATTAGAATTGTTATCGATTCTATTTGACAGGTATCATGTACGGATTTATAATTTTTTCAATAAAATGGTTCAAAATAAAATGGTTAGTGAAGATTTAACTCAAGATGTTTTTTTAAAAGTTATAAAGTATAAAACTTCTTACAAAAACGGAAATTTTGCAGCTTGGATATATACAATTGCTCGCAATATATTTTCAACTCATTATCAAAAAACAAAAAAAGAACGTTCTAATGTTATTGATGATGATACACTTAAAACTAATGAAACTACAGTTTCTGACAGTAGACAAGAAGAGTTAGATCATTTACAGAAAGCATTGTTAAAGCTATCTAATTCTGATAGAGAATTGATTGTGATGCATCGTTTTCAAGAAATTAAATACGAGCAAATTGCTCAAATTGTAGGCAGCAATGAAAATGCTGTAAAAGTAAAAGTGCATAGAGCATTAAAAAAGTTAAAAGAAATCTATTTTCAAACAGCAGTATGACAAAATGTAACGAAATACAAGAAAAATTATCACAATTTATTGAAGGTGATTTACCAGAAGTTGCAAATTCTGAAGTAAAAAAGCACTTAAAAAACTGTGATGCTTGTCAAAAAGAATTGGAAGAAATCAAATCATTTTTATCAATTTTAAATAAAAATGATTTGGAAATTCCATCTACTAAATTAAAAACAAGTTTCGAAAAAATGTTGGCGCAAGAAATTGAAAACAGCAAACCAAAAGTTGTGCAATTACAGCCAAAACAAGATTGGAAATCATTTTTAAAAGTAGCAGCAAGTGTTGCCATTATTATTAGTGCATTTTTATTTGGAAAACACCAGTCTACAATTACAAAAATTGCCAATGCTAAAGAAGAAAATAAACAAGAAGTGTTAGCTATGTTAGAAAACAATTCTGCAAGCAAACGAATTTTAGCAGTTACCAATGCAGAAGAGTTTACAAAAGACGATTCTAAAATTATTGAAGCCTTAATTAACCGATTATTATTTGATAAAAACGCAAACGTACGTTCTGCTTCTGCAGAAGCTTTGTCTAAATTTTCGAAAGAAATAATTGTTAGAGACGCTCTAATTAAAGCTTTGGTAACAGATAAAAACACATCTGTACAAATAGATTTAATTCAAATTTTAGCCAAAATTCAAGAAAAAAGAGCTATTAAACCAATGGAAAACATACTCGATAACGAAGAAACTCCAGATTTTATTAAACAAGAAATAAAAATTAATTTACCTAATTTATTATAAACAAAACACCTAGAAATTATGAAAAAAATAGTAGCACTTATATTATTAGTTAGCACAATTGCTTCCGCACAAAAAAAAGATTTTAAATACTCTTTAACTGGTATTAACAAAGTCGTTTTAAGTAGCGATTCTAGAATTGTTTTAACATCTAGTAACGCAAATCAGTTAGTAATAGAAGACAATAATGGCAATCACAAAAGAAACAATCGTAATCATTGGCATAAAGAAGATGCTAAAAAAGAAGACAAAAGAAAAGGGCTAACAGCCATTTATCCTGGAGGAAAAGACAATACAGATGGGTTTGGGTTTTCAGTTATAAAAGAAGGAAATGTGTTATATGTATCAGATTTAAAATCTATGCACCAAAGACATGGTATAAAAATAACCTTACCAAAAAATATGAATTTTTCTGTTGATGCTGGTAATTTAGGTTCTATAGACATAGATGGTTTTACTGGTGAAGTGGAAGCTTCTGCAAATGTTGGTAAAATTAAAATGAAAAATGTTACAGGACCAATAACTGTTAATGCCAATGTTGGTAAAGTAGATATCGATTTTAATACCGTAAGTCAGAAATCGCCAATAACAATTAGAACTTCTGTTTCTGAAATAGATGTTGCTTTACCTGGAAATACAAAAGCAGATTTAGAATTAAGAACACAAGGCACTGTGTATACCAATTTCGATTTTGAGGTACCTGCAAAAAAAGGTTTAAAAAATGTTAGTGGCAGAAAAAGCATTGTAAGTAAACTAAACAACGGAGGTGTAAAAATTCTTATTAGATCTTCTATGGGAAACATTTATTTACGTAAAAAGTAAAATTGTCTTATCGAGCGCAGTCGAGATATAATATAATTATCTCAATTAAATAACTCTCGACTGCGCTCGAACAGACATCAAAAACACACTAATTCACACAATTAAAAAATACTAAAAAATGAAAAGATTTCTCTTATTCATAGGATTGTTATTGACTTTTAACAACCTAGCAGCACAAAAAAAAGTAACAGAAAACACCAAAGCAAATGGTATAGAAGATGTATATGTAAATTTAAAGTTTGCAAATAATATTATTGTAAAAAACTGGAGTAAAAATGAAATAGCAGTAGAAGCAACTGTTAACATAGATGACAATAAATACAATGATTATTTCTCTTTAAAAGCCGATAAAATTGGTAATACTTACAAAGTAAAATCTGATTATGGAGATTATTTTAAGAAATACAGAAGCTATTACAGTCATAAACATTCTCATAAAGAAGATAATAAAGAAGATGATAAAGACAATAAAAAAGACGATGATGATTGCCACAGTCATAAACACAGTAATATTGTAAACTACGTAATTTATGTTCCTAAAAAAATGGAACTAAAAATAAAAAGTATTTCTGGAAGTGTTACAGCAGAAGACTATGCAGGAATTTTAAATTTAGATTTAATTAGCGGAAATATTACCGTAAAAAAACACTCAAAAGATATGCGATTAAAAACCATTAGTGGTGATATAGATATTTTTATTTCTGATGCAAAATTTGAAGCTAAAACTTTAACAGGAGGTATTTATTCTGATTTAGATATTGATTTTAATCAAAACAAAAAGAAAAGAACTTATGGTTCTAAAATAGTTGCCACTATTAAAAAAGGAACTGCTTATTTAAAATTAAACACCATTAGCGGAGATATTTACTTACGAAAAATATAACATCAACCTAAACTTTGTTTAAACAACCATTTTCTTTTGAGAGTGGTTGTTTTTGGTTTGGTTTGTTTCTAAACTTTAAAAACGCTAATTTCGTTGTCACAGTTTTAAATTACCAATTAAAACTTGCTACAACATTAACCTTATTTATTAGTTAGAAAACAAATGAGTTGGATAAAAATAATAAATTACGAAAATGCTGAATCTCGATTAAAGAAAATTTATGATCGAGTAAAAGGCCCAAATAATAATGTTGACAATATTTTATTAGTTCATAGTTTAAGACCACATTCTTTAATAGGTCACATGACACTGTATAAAAATGTTTTACATAATTCAAATAACACACTACCCAAATGGTATTTAGAGGCAATTGGAGTTTATGTAAGCCATCTTAACAATTGTGATTATTGTTTTGAACATCACTTTGCAGGCTTTAAAAGAATATATGATAATGATGCTGTATCAGAAAAATTTAAACAAGCTGTTATTGATGACAATCTAGAAAATATTTTTGAAGACAAGTATCTTGCTGGGTGTCATTATGCAAGAGAATTAACTTTAAATCATAACAATATAGTAGAAGAACATATTAATTTATTAAGACAAAAAGGTTTTTCTGACGGAGAAATACTTGAAATTAATCAAGTAGCAAGTTACTTTAATTACGTAAATAGAACAGTTGTTGGTTTAGGAGTAGACACCAAAGGAGATATCATTGGCCTCTCACCAAATAATAGCAACGACCCAAATAATTGGAATCATGAATAAAAAAGAAACATCAATAGTTAAAGGATATGAGCATGTATTTTATAAACCTGCAAACTATCCAGTAGAAGAAATGATAAACCGTAGCAAATCGTATTACGATTGGTTAAATAATAGACGCTCTGTTAGAGAATTTTCTGACAAACCTGTTCCAAAAGAAATTATTGAAAACCTAATACTATCAGCTTCAACAGCGCCTTCTGGTGCACACAAGCAACCTTGGACTTTTTGTGCTATCTCTAATTCAGAATTAAAGTCAAAAATAAGAGAAGCTGCTGAAGCAGAAGAAAAGTTAGGCTATGAAAGTCGCATGAGTGAGCGCTGGAAAAAAGATCTTGCCCATTTAGGAACAGATATGCATAAGCCATTTATAGAAACTGCACCATGGGTTGTTATTGCTTTTAAAAAAGTTTATGAGTTTGATAAAGATGGAACAAAACACAACAACTATTATGTAAACGAATCTGTTGGTATAGCCTGTGGTATGTTTATATCTGCAGTTCAAAACGCAGGATTGGTTACACTAACACATACCCCAAGTCCAATGAATTTTTTAGCAAAAATACTTGGAAGACCCTCTAATGAAAGAGCTTACATATTATTTCCAGTAGGTTATGCCCAAGAAAAAGTTTTTGTACCTAAACTAAATAGAAAAAAAATTGAAGAAATAAGCTGTTTTTTTGAATAGAAAATATTAGTAGACGCTCTATCAATTTTTATTTTTTTTTTAAAAAAGGGTTCAACTCTAAATAAGTTAAACCCTCTTAAATTCTATTTACACAAAATCTTGGACAGTGTTAAATTAATTTTTCAAAATCTCCAAAAACAAACCTCTTCCTATTTCTTTAGCTCCTAAACTTGCCAAATGCTCATTATACACTTGGCAATCTATTAATTTGTAATTTTTGTTTTTAACCAAATGAATAAACGCCATTTTTGAAGCATTAGAAACTTTACTAAACATGCTTTCTCCACAAAAAATATTGTTTATTTCTAAACCATACAAACCACCTACCAATTCCATTTTTTTGTCACTTTGAGCGTAGTCAAAAGGTCTCCAAACCTCAATAGACTTTGCAATTCCTTTTTTGTGTAAGTTAATATAGGCTTGCTCCATATCATCAGTAATCCAAGTACCAAAACCATCTTTTCTATCAATATTTTTGCAGTTATAAATTACTTCTTTAAAAGCTGTGTTTTCTGTAATTATAAACTCATTTTTGTTGATGATTTTTCGCATCGATTTAGAAATTTTTAAATCATCAGCAAACAAAACCATTCTTTTATGTGGGCAATACCAAACAATTGGTTCATCTTCTGAGTACCAAGGAAAAATTCCATTTTTATAGGCACAAATAAGCCTTTCTTCACTTAAATCGCCACCCAAAGCAATAATGCCATCTTTGGTAGTAAAATTATAAGGAGGAAATTCTATTTTTTCTGTAAGCCAAACCATGCTTTTTCTTTGGTATAAATTTACAAATTTCATAAAAAAGCGTTAATCTAAGTTCAATTTTAACTTTATTAATTTAGAAGTGCTTATTTTTGCAACCTTACTAAAAAAATTCTTCTTGAAAAAAAAGCATAAAAAAAGAAAGAAAAACACAGCATTCATAGGCAAAAGACTCCATAATTATTATGGTAGAACTGGTTTTTATGTATTTGTTTGGGAAAGTGTAAAAAAAGCTTTTTTACCCATTGTTTTAGTGGTGGTTGGTTTGTTTTTGTTTAATAGATATGTGTACGATATTAATGAAGGTTTAGAAACCATTACAGAAACCTTTTCTAGATTGGGTATTTTAATTACCTTTTTTATCTCTGAAACTTTATTGGGGTTAATTCCTCCAGAGATATTTATTGCATGGTCTAAAAAAACAGCAGAACCTATTTTAAACTTAACACTTTTAGCAACACTCTCTTATTGTGGTGGTTTAATTTCTTACTTCTTAGGAAGAATGACATTAAAAATAGACGCTGTAAAAAACTATTTAGAAGTTAAAATGGCTGCCAATTTAAAAAACACCAGAAAATGGGGTGGTTTTTTAATCTTAGTTGGGGCATTATTACCTTTACCATTTTCAATTGCATGTTTAGCTGCTGGTATGATTAAATACCCATTTAAAAATGTTGTTTTCTTTGGATTGTTTCGTTTTGCAAGGTTTGCAATTTATGCCTGGGCAATTTTTAAAGTAGTTACTTAAAATTATTAGATTTACAATATGGGATTAACAAACAACGATATTTTTAAAAAATTAAGAGTAGCTCATAAACTACGTGATACAGATATTATAGAAATCTGTGCTTTGGTAGATTTTAAAGTAACAAAAGGAGAATTAGGAGCAATTTTCAGAAAAGAAGATCATCCAAAATATGTAGAATGTGGAGATCAGTTTTTGCGTAACTTTTTAAATGGGTTAATCATTCATTTACGTGGCCCAATGCCTAAAAAGGAGTAAGCAGTATTCAGTATTCAGTATTCAGTATTCAGTATTCAGTATTCAAAAGTAAAAAGAGAGAATTCAAATTATGAATTCTCTCTTTTTATTTATTTTGATTCTAAAATCTAACTTCTATTTTAAAAAGGTAAATCGTCTGGTTCTTCGTTTGAAACATTAGATGCTGGCTGAAACTGATCTACAGGAGGCAAATTGCTTGGAGCTGCTGCTTGACTTAAATTTTCTATTCTCCATCCTACAATAGAATTAAAATATTTAGCTTCTCCTTGAGGATTAATCCACTCCCTTCCTCTTAAATTGATTGAAATTTTAACATCTTGACCAACAGAATAGTTATTTAACAAATCTGTTTTATCTTGATGAAATTCCACACTAATCATTTGCGGATATTGGTCATCTGTAGTAACTACTACATCTCTTTTTCTAAACCCATTTGCACCAAATGTTTGAACGTCTCCTATTAATTTAATTTTTCCAATAACTTCCATAATACTTACTTAACTATTTAATTAAAAGCACTTTCCAAGCACTTTCTACATCATTCTTTTTTAAAAAATCTTGAGCAAATGTATGTTTTTTTGTGGTTTTTATCCCCATAAATTGCGGATGTTCTTTTGCAAAGTTATTAACAGTTTCTGTATCTGGCAATTGCGTTACATTACCTAACATTCCTAAATTATTACCTGTTAAAATAGTACTATTTCTAATTTCTGATGGAATTGCATCTACCCCAATTCCTAAAGTTGTGATTGGTTTCGGAATTTCAAAAAAACCATCTCTTGCTCTTGAATAATAACTACCTCCTGCTCTTGCTACCAAATCAATTTTATGTTGATCTATACTTCCATTTTCATCTAAAACATCTTCAGAAATATGCACTTTTACAACCTCGCAAACTATTAAATTTCCTGCACCTCCTTTATCACCTGTAAAAATTACATCATTTACTTTACACTCAAATTGCACAGGAGATTCTGCCACCCTAAAAGGTTTTATTTTATCTGAAGTTAACATTGTAAAACCTGCTTTTTCGAATTCATTTATACCCTTAGGATATTCTGAACTACTCAAAGACATTTGTTGCACAATAGCATAATTTACAACATTAATTACTACTTCTTTGGTTATCAAAGCATTTTCTAAAGTATGCTTTGTAGTATTATCTCTAACTCTTCTTGCTGGAGAAAAAATTAAAATTGGTGGGTTTGCGCCAAACACATTAAAAAACGAAAATGGCGATAAATTAGGATTTCCATCAGCATCAATAGTGCTTGCAAAAGCAATAGGTCTTGGTGCAATTGCGCCTAATAAATAACTGTGTAATTTTTGAGTTGATATTTTTTTTGGGTCGATACTTAACATAACAAATTAAAACTTTAGAATGTATGTGAAAAATTGTTAGGTAAAGATACTATCAAATCTTTAAACGAGTTATATTGTTGAAACCTTTATATTTGTTTTGATGAATTTTTTAACAAACAGACTTTTATTTAAAAGAATCTCAGTACTAATTTCTTTAGTAATTGTTTCACTAATTTTATGGAACACCTATATTTTCTTTCAAAAATTTAAAAATGAAGAACGTATAAAAATGGAGATTTTAGTAGCTGCTCAAAAAGAAGTTGTGAATAACCCAGATTTGAATGCTAATGTAGATTTGCCTTTAAAAATTTTAGAGAATATAAATAACATTCCTATGATTATGGTAAGCGAAAACGGAGAAATCGAGCATCAACATTTAGATTCTATAAAGTTATTAGATCCTGGTTTTTTAAAATCTGAGTTAGAAAAAATGAAGTCAGAAAATGACCCCATAGAAATCAGTTATAATGGTAAAAACAAGAAATTAATTTATTACAGAAACTCAGATGTTTTAAATAAACTCACCTATTATCCTTTAGCATTAATTTTAATTTTGATATTATTTTTGTCTGTTGTTTATCTTTTTTACAATTCAAATAAAATTGCAGAAACTAATAAGTTATGGACAGGAATGGCTAAAGAAACTGCACATCAAATTGGTACGCCTTTGTCTTCTTTATTAGGTTGGATTGCAATTCTTAAAACCGAAAATGTAGACAAAACTTATGTGAACGAAATTGAAAAAGATGTGGCACGTTTAAACACTATAGCCAACCGTTTTTCTAAAATAGGCTCTATTCCAGAACTAAAAAAACAGAATGTTGTTGCTATTTCTAAACAGGCTTTCGATTATTTAGAATCTCGTAGTTCCAAACAAATCTCTTTTTCTTTTACATCTGCAAATGAAGAAATTTATGCCAACTTAAATACAGAACTTTTTGGTTGGGTAATTGAAAATCTGATTAAAAATGCTATTGATGCAATGTTAAGGAAAGGAGCATTAAAATTAGCTATAGAAAATACTACTAAAAAAGTAAAAATTACAATTTCTGACACAGGAAAAGGGATACCTAAAAAATTATACAAACAAGTTTTTAAACCTGGTTTTACAACAAAAAAACGTGGTTGGGGCTTGGGTTTATCGCTCTCTAAAAGAATTATTGAAGATTACCATAAAGGAAAAATAGCTGTGCAAAAATCGGAAATTGGAAAAGGAACTACTTTTGAGATTTTGTTGGATAAAGTTTAGTTTTTTCTGATTTTTCTAAATTTTACCATTATATAGCCAAAGACTAAACCACTAAGCATCCAAAAAATAAATTTAGTTAATGTAATTTTAAGAGTAATTTTTTCACCATCAATTAAAGGCCAAAAAAATGCCATTGCAATAAACATCCAAATACCCCAACCTAAGCCCAGCTTTATCCATTCTTTCATATTACTAAAATTTTTCTGCAATACTCTCAGCCAAAGCAACAAACTCATCATTGGTTAATTTTTCCTTTTTTACAAATTGCATGTCAGCCATTTCGTTTATCGGAATTAAATGCACATGTACATGAGGTACTTCTAAACCAATAACACTAACTCCAATTCTTTTACAAGGAACCGCTTTTTCTATGGCTTTAGCAACTTTGTATGAGAAATCCATTAAGTCTAAATATTCTTCTTTCCTTAAATCAAAAATCTTGTTTTCTTCTTTCTTAGGCACAACTAATGTGTGTCCTTTTGCATTAGGATTGATATCTAAAAAAGCAATAAAATTATCATTTTCTGCAACTTTATAACTTGGTATTTCTCCAGAAATTATTTTGGTAAATATGCTCATTTGGTTAGTGATTAGTAATTAATAAATATAAAAAAGAATTCGAATTTTAGAGATTCTAAAATCCGAATTTATAAGTGATTCTTGTCATTTAGACTTCATTACATTTCGTTGATAATGACAAATTAACTTTTATCTCGAAATTTCTACAATTTCAAATTTCATAATACCACTTGGCACTTGAATTTCTGCAATTTCTCCAACTTTTTTTCCTAACAAACCTTTTCCAATTGGCGAGTTTACAGATAATTTTCCGTTTCTAACATCGGTTTCAGAATCTGCAACCAATCTGTATTTAAACTCCATTCCGTTTGCAGTATTTTTAATAACCACATTAGAGTGTATCAATATTTTAGAAGTGTCTAATTGAGATTCATCTAAAATTCTTGCATTAGCAATTACGTTCTTTAATTTTGCAATTTTAAACTCTAAATGAGATTGTTCTTCTTTTGCTGCATGATATTCTGCATTTTCACTTAAATCTCCTTTATCTCTTGCATCTGCAATTTCTTGTGTTACTCTTGGACGTTCTACTTGCTCCAATTCTACCAATTCATCTTTCAATTTTTTCAATCCTTCTGCTGAATAATAAGATATATCGCTCATTTTTTGCTGTTTTAAAATTCTTCCTTATTTTTTGATAAATAATCAAAAAAATTCACTTTCATCAATAAAAAACCTTTTACAATTTTAAATTAAAAATCCCATTACCTAAATAGGAATGAGATTAGATTACAAATGTACAAAATATTTGTAAATTGCAATCGTTATTATTCAAACGAATCATTAGCATGATAAAAAAAACACTTCTTTTATTTACTTTTTTAGGATTTTTAAATTGCTCAAATAATGATAATTTAGGGGGATGTATTAGAACTTTGCCTGTTAATATTACAAACGATTTAAATAATCCTCAATTAATAAATGTGTTAGTTCCTGGAGGTTTTGCAGAATTATCTGGTGGTTCTAAAGGAATTCTTTTACTAAATGTAAACGGAAGTGAATTTGTTGCTTATGATAAATTATGTCCTGCTAATGATTGTAACAAACCTATGACTTTTGAAAGGGGAATTGTATTAAAATGCCAATGTGATGATAGTGAATATGGAGTTGGAAAAGGTATTGGAGGAGCCCCTCAAACAAGTGGTTTTTTTTGTCCTGCTATAGAATATAGGGTCATTAAAAATGGAAGTGTAATTCGAATCACAAATTTTTAATAGTATACTTTATCTAAGTTGTGTATTTTTGCTAAAACACAACAACTTTTACAGTGAAAAATTACTTTTCTTCAGATTTTAAATTAGGCGTTTTAGGTGGTGGTCAATTAGGGCGCATGTTATTGGCAGAAACTCAAAAACTCGATATTCATACCTCTATTTTAGACAATAACAAAAATGCACCTTGTGCAGAAATTTGCAACACTTTTGTTGTTGGAGATTTATTAGATTTTGATGCGGTTTACAAGTTTGGAAAAACGGTAGATTTACTAACTATAGAAATAGAAAACGTAAATTTAGATGCGTTAGATAAGTTGGAAGCAGAAGGTTTAACGATTTATCCAAAACCAAAAGATTTAAGAATTATTCAAAGTAAAGCTAGGCAAAAAAACTTTTATGTAGATCATCAAATTCCTACAGCAGCATTTTCTCATTATGCATACTTAGAAGAACTAAAACATTCTTACGAAAATAACATTATAGATTTTCCTTTTGTATGGAAAGCTGCACGTTTTGGCTATGATGGAAATGGAGTTAAAATTGTTAGAAATATAGATGATTTAAACAGTTTACCAAAAGTAGAATGTATTACAGAAAAACTCATTCCTTTTAAAAATGAATTGGCTGTAATTGTAGCAAGAAATGCAGATGGTGCAACAACAACTTATCCTGTTGTAGAAATGGAATTTCATCCAGAAGCCAACCAAGTAGAATATGTTATTTGTCCTGCAAGAATACACTCTCAAGTAGCAGAAAAAGCAAGAGAAATTGCTTTAAAAGTAGTAAGTGATTTAGATTTTATAGGCTTATTGGCTGTAGAAATGTTTCAAACTACAGATGACAAAATCTTAGTAAACGAAGTGGCTCCAAGACCACACAATTCTGGGCATTATTCCATAGAAGCAAGTTACACCAATCAATTTGAACAACATTTAAGAAGTATTTTAAACCTTCCTTTAGGAAATACAGATAGCAAAGTTGCAGGAATTATGGTAAATTTAGTGGGTGAAGAAGGTTTTTCTGGTGATGTTGTTTATGAAAATATAGAAGACATTTTAAAAATTGATGGAGTTACACCTCACATTTATGGGAAGAAAGAAACACGTCCTTTTAGAAAGATGGGACATGTTACTATTGTAAACCCTGATATTGATAAAGCAAGAGAAATAGCTCAAAAAGTTAAAGAAAATATTAGAGTTATTTCTGAATAAAACTTGAATTTGTACAAAAAACCCACATGTCTCATTTATTAAACAAGTATTTTTTAGTAGTTAATTTTAAAAAAATAAATACCACAGTATAATATGCAGGATATAATTATTTATAAAACAAATAGTAATTCTGTAGAAGTTAAAATACAATTTGATGGAGACACGTTATGGCTTTCTCAGTCTGAAATATCACTATTATTTGAGAGAGATCAATCTGTTATTTCAAGACATGTTAACAACATTTTTAAAGAAGGTGAACTTGATAAAAAAAGCAATATGCAAAAAATGCATATTGCAAATTCAGACAAACCAGTTACTTTTTACAATTTAGACGTTATAATTTCTGTCGGTTACAGAGTTAACTCAAAAAAAGGAACTCAATTTAGAATTTGGGCTACAAACGTATTAAAAGAAAATCTTACAAAGGGATATTCTGTAAACGAAAAGCGTTTAGAACAACTCCAAAAAACGATTCAGCTCGTACAAAGAACATCAAAATTAACGAGTGACACAGAAGGTCTGATTGATGTTTTATCTGATTATTCTTCAGCATTAGATATTTTAGATAAGTTTGACCATCAGTCTTTAACTAAAGATAGAGTAAATAATACTGTTTCTTATCAAATAGATTATAAAGAGGCAAAAAAAGCTATTGAAAAGTTAAAAATAAAATTTGGGGGCTCTAATTTATTCGGAAACGAAAAAGACCAATCCTTTAAAAGCTCAATTGCAACAATAGACCAAACATTTAATGGTGTAGAATTGTACAAAAGTATCGAAGAGAAAGCCGCAAATTTATTATATTTTGTAGTTAAAAATCATTCGTTTACAGATGGGAATAAACGTATTGCTGCATGGTTATTTGTTTGGTATTTAAATAAAAACAAATATTTGTATAAAGATAATAACGCTAAAAGGATAGAAAATAATACTTTAGTTGCACTAACTTTAATGATTGCAGAAAGCAATCCAAATGAAAAAGAAATGATGATAAATGTTATTATTAACTTAATAAATTAGAAATGGTAGGAATAATAATGGGAAGCGATTCAGATCTTCCAATAATGCAAGAAGCAATAGATATTTTAGAGAGTTTTGATATTCAAATAGAGGTAGATATTGTTTCTGCTCACAGAACTCCAGAAAAATTAGTAGACTATTCTAAAAACGCACATTTACGAGGTATAAAAGTAATTATTGCTGGTGCAGGTGGTGCTGCACATTTACCAGGAATGGTAGCTTCTATGAGTCCATTGCCAGTAATTGGAGTTCCAGTAAAAAGTAGAAATTCTATAGATGGTTGGGATTCTGTTTTATCTATTTTACAAATGCCTGGAGGCGTTCCTGTTGCTACTGTTGCTTTAGATGGTGCAAAAAATGCAGGTATTTTAGCAGCGCAAATTATTGGTGCTTCAGATAAATGCGTTTTAGATAAAATTATAGCTTACAAAGAAGGGTTAAAATTGAAGGTAGAAAAAGCAGCAAAAAAAATTCAAAATTCTTAGATCAAACATTAAAATTAACTTAAATGTTAAATATTGAATACCCAAAACATGAATCCACTTTTACAAAATTTTGATACAGCTCCATTTTCTAAAATTACTAATGCACATTATAAACCTGCAATTAAAAAGGGCATAGAGCTAGCCAAAACAGAAATAGACATTATTGTTAAAAATGATGAAAAACCAACTTTTGAAAACACCACAGTTGCTTTAGATTTTACAGGAGAAAAACTAAACAGAATTACATCTATTTTTTTCAATTTAAATTCTGCTGAAACCAATGATGAAATTCAAAAAATTGCACAAGAAGTTTCTCCTTGGTTAAGTGAGTTTAGAAATGATATTACTTTAAACGAAGAATTATTTAAAAGAGTAAAATTTGTTTTTGAGGATAGAAAAAATTTAGATTTATCTTCTGAGCAAAAAATGCTTTTAGAAAAACAATATAAAAGCTTTGCTAGAAATGGGGCAAATTTAAATGACTCTGACAAAGCAGAATTAAGAAAAATAGACGCACAACTCTCTAAATTATCATTACAATTTGGTGAAAATGTATTGGCAGAAACCAATGCTTTTGAATTGCATTTAACGAATGAAAAAGATTTATCTGGTTTGCCAGAATCTGCTAAAGAGGCTGCACATCAATTAGCAAAAGAAAAAGGTAAAGAAGGGTGGGTTTTTACCTTAGATTACCCAAGCTACATTCCTTTTATGACCTATGCAGACCATAGAGAATTACGTAAAAAAATGGCAATTGCTGCTGGTAAAAAAGGGTTTCAAGACAATAAAAACAATAACGAACAAATTGTTTTAAACATTGTAAATCTGCGCCATAAAAGAGCAAACCTGTTAGGTTATAAAACACATGCTCATTTTGTTTTGGAAGAAAGAATGGCAGAAACTCCTGAGAAAGTAATCGATTTTTCGAATGAACTATTAGAAAAAGCAAAACCTGCTGCAGAAAGAGAATTTAAAAATTTAGAAAATTATGCTAAAAAATTAGATGGAATAGATCAACTCCAAAAATGGGATGGTGCATATTATTCAGAAAAATTAAAAAAAGAAATTTTTGATTTAGACCAAGAATTGCTAAAACCCTATTTTCAATTAGAAAATGTAATTGATGGTGTTTTTGAAATTGCAAATCGTCTTTTTGACTTACATTTTGAAGAAGTTTTTACAATTGACACCTATCATGAAGATGTAAAAACGTATAACGTAACTGATAATAATGGCAATTTTATTGCTGTTTTTTATGCTGATTTTCATCCAAGAGCTGGCAAAAGAAATGGTGCTTGGATGACTTCTAACAAACCGCAACAAATTAAGAACGGAATTAACGAAAGACCTCATGTTTCTATTGTTTGTAATTTTACAAAACCTACAAATACAAAACCTTCTCTACTTACTTTTAATGAAGTAACTACGTTGTTTCATGAATTTGGCCATGCTTTACATGGAATGCTAGCAAACACTACTTATAACAGTTTGTCTGGAACTTCGGTTTCTTGGGATTTTGTAGAATTGCCAAGTCAAGTTTTAGAAAATTGGTGCTATGAAAAAGAAGCTTTAGAACTATTTGCCAAACATTATAAAACTGGTGAAATTATTCCAATGAAATATGTAGAAAAGATTAAAGAATCTGCCAGTTTTCATGAAGGGATGCAAACTTTAAGACAACTAAGTTTTGGTTTGTTAGATATGAGTTGGCATTCTAAAAACCCTTCAGAAATTACCTCTATTAAAGAATTTGAAAATGAAGCTTTTGCAAACACCAAATTATACCCAGATGTTGCAGAAAATGTAATGAGCACTGCTTTTTCTCATATTTTTCAAGGTGGATATTCTGCTGGTTATTACTCTTACAAATGGGCAGAAGTTTTAGATGCAGATGCTTTTGAGTATTTCTTAGAGAAAGGAATTTTTAACAAAGAAGTAGCTACCAAATTTAAAGATTATGTGCTCTCTAAAGGAGGCACAGAAAAACCGATGAAATTGTACAAAAAATTTAGAGGTGCAAAACCAAAACCAGATGCACTTTTAAAACGCGCTGGTTTGTTATAATTTCTTGCAACGAATTAACAAAAAGTTTTATAAAATTGATTTTTCATTTGTTATTTTTAACCAGTGAAAAATCAATTTTTATTTTTATTTATTTTTTGTGCGCAGTTTATTTTTTCTCAAATAAATATAAAAGGTACTGTATATGATAAAAATGAACCTTTAGAAGGTGCTGCTGTATATATTAACAATACAATGTTAGGCACTACAACAGATAATAAAGGTCAGTTTTCTTTACCTGTTAAAGAAGGAAAATATCAACTAATTGTATCTTTTTTAGGTTTTAAAACCATAAATTACAATCTAAACACCAAAATCTACAAAAAACCATTAACCTTTGCTTTATTAGAAGATGAAAATGTTTTGGATGAAATCATTATCAAAAAAACGATTTATGATGATGAATGGAAATACAATTTACAAAGATTTGAACAAGAATTTATTGGCAGAACAGAACTAGCAAAAGATTGTAAAATTTTAAATCCAAAAGTAATTCATTTTGAATACAATGCAAAAGAAAACATTTTAACTGCCTACCCAAGAAAACCTTTAAAAATAATGCACAAAGGCTTGGGCTATTTAATTACCTACGATTTAATCGATTTTCAAATTAACAAAAATTACGTTTCTTATTTAGGTTATTCTAGATATGAAAATTTAAAAGGAAACAAAAGAAAACAAAAACGTTGGAAAGAAAATAGATTAAAAGCTTACAATGGCTCAGCTATTCACTTTTTAAAATCTGCGATACAGAATAAAATTTACAAAGAAGGATTTATCGTAAATCAATTTAAAAGAGTGCCTAACCCAGAAAGACCTTCTGAAGAGACAATTAAAAAAGCAAGGCAACTGGTTAGATTGTCTAAATCTAGGGTTAATTTTTCAAAAAATATTACAGTGCCTCAAAATGCTTTAGATTCTGCAATTGTTGTATTAAGAAAAGTACGTTTACCAAAGTTTAAAGATTATTTATACAAATCTAAAATATTGCAAACCGATATTATTTCTCTAAAAGATAGTATTCCTTATTTAGATTTTGAACACAACATTTCTGTAGTGTACACGAAAGAAAAAGAAGAAAATGGGTTTATTTTAAGAAATGCATTTAGCAAACCAAGAAAAGCATTATACCAAACATCGAGTATTATTCCATTAAAAAGACCTTCTGCCATAAGCAAAGATGGTGTGCTTCATAGTCCTTTAGATGTATATTATGAAGGATATTGGTCTTATGAAAAATTTGGAAATGCTTTACCTTTAGATTATATTCCGAAAGAAAAATAGTTCGTAAATTTATCAGTATGAAAAAAATACAATACACAATTCTTCTTATATTTATTTCATTTACGTCTTTACAAAGTCAGGATATTCTTTTTAATATTAAAGAAATAAAATTAGAGAAAAACTATAAAAATATTAGTGGTTTAGGAAAATATCGTTACGATTCTATTTCTTACACAAAAGCAAAAAACCAAAAAACACACGCATTTTTAAAACTTAATTACAAGAGCGATTCTCTTGTAATTGAAGGCTATATGTGTAAAAATAAATTAATAAATCAAAAAAAATACCCAGTAATTATTTATAATAGAGGTGGTACAGGAAATTTTGGAAAGTTATCTGTAGAAGATTTTCCTGATTTTTATTACCTAGCTAAAAGCGGTTTTATTGTAGTAGGAAGTAATTATAGATATGTAGGTAAAAAAGGAAAATATGACCAAATTGCTGGTAATGATATAGATGATGTTATTAACCTATACAAGCAAATTATAAAATTAGAATATGTAGATGCTAATAATGTTTTTATGATGGGGATTTCTAGAGGTGGCTTAATGACCTATAAATCTTTATCTAAAATAAATCTTAATGCTGCTGCTGTTATAGGAGGAGTTGCAAATTTTAAAGCAGGAACTAAAGACAGACCCATATTTTTAAAAGGATGGGATGATTTAAGTGATGAAGAAAATTACTTAGGTTTTAGGAATGTTCTTCCTAATTTTGAAGAAAAAAAGGAATTTTATTTTAGAGAAAGAAATGCTTTAACATGGGCAGATAAAATAAAAACTCCTCTATACATTCTACATTCTAGGCAAGATGGAAGAGTAAAAGTTTCGCAAGCATTAGGTATGGCATCTAAGTTACAAGAACTAAATAAAAAGTATCAATTAAAGGTTTATGATAAAAAAAGTCATTCCTTACCCTATTCTAAATTTGACTCTTTTGATGAAATTATCAGTTGGTTTCAACAGCATTTAAAAACAGCAAAAAACTAAGATTTATTTTTGCTTTCAATCCATTTGCTCATGTATTTTGTAGCCTGTAAAGTTTGATGTTGTAGCAAATTTCCTAAGAAATTCTGAGTTCTATGCTGTTCTAAGTTTTGTTGTAATTTTTCAATTTGATTGATAAAAGGCTGGCTAAATTTTTCTTTATCATAAATATTATTGATGATTTCTACACCAGTTTTTTGAGCTTTTCCCCATAAAATTTTATCTTCATACAATGCCATGGCTTTTTGGGCAAAATCATTCCAATTGTTAGTTATAAAACCATTCCAAGGTAAATTTTTATGCATTCCTTCTGCACCAATTTTGGTAGTTATAGATGGTGTACCACAAAGCATGGCTTCTGTTAATTTCCCTTTTATACCTGCTCCAAAACGTAAAGGTGCTAAAACTACTTTGGCTTTTTTTACAACTTCTTGAGAGTTTTCAGCAAAACCTTTAATGATAAAACCTTCCTTTTTATTGTGTAATTCTTGTATTTGTTGATTTACATAAGAACCATAAATATGCATTTCTACATTTGGAAGATATGCTCTAACTTCACTCCAAATTTCTTTTTTTAAAGTGATAACTGCATCAACATTTGGTTTATGTAAAAAATTACCAATAAAAACAAAATGCGCTCTTTCTTCAAATGGTTTCCATTTTTTAATTTGACTTTCATCAATATTATCTAATAAAAAAGGCAAATAATAGAGGATTTTTTCATCAATTTTAAAAACAGATTTTAGCAAATCTATTTCGAAAGTGGATATGATTAAAGACAAATCGCATCGTAAAATACTAGCAATTTCTCTTTTTGCTTCTTCCGATTTTAGCAAAGCTTCATTAGTAAACTCTTCTCCTTTTTTTAATTGTTGATGCCTTACTTTTCTTAAAAAATGTAGATCTTCTGTATCTAAAATTCGGAGTGCATTTGGGCAATATTCTGCAACTCGCCAACCAAATTGTTCTTCCATCATAAAACGATCAAAAAGTACAATTGTGGGTTGTAGTTTGGTTATAAAATTATCGAAAGACGTATTATTTAACTCAATAGTAACTCCCTTAACTCCTAGAGTAGATAAATGTAAAGCATTCTCATTTTTTTGAGCTGGAGATGCAAAAGTTATTTCCCAGTTTTTTGCTAAAAATTGTTTAATAAGCTGTAACATTCTACTACCAGCAGCAGAAGAATTGGGTTCTACCCAAACATACCCAATAATTAAAACCCTTTGTTTTGCCAATTATTTCGCATTCATTTGTTGCTTGTAATCTGCTTGTATTTTTTTACCCCAAGCTACAATTGCATCTATTTGTGCTTGAGTTAAATTCGCTTCAGAATGCGTCCAAGTATAAGAATTTAAAGGCATTTCTCCTTTTTCTACTTCTTCATACAACTCATCCATTTTATGTTCTTTCTTCTTTAAAGAATAATTACTCCAATTCGAAAAATTTAAATGTTTTTTCCCATCTTTAACATGGTCTGCCAACCAGTAATTTATTGGAGTAATACTGTTATACCAAGGATATTTTGTTTTGTCTGAATGACAATCAAAACAACTTTCTTTTAAAATTTTAAGAACTTCTTCAGGCGGATTTGTTTCTGCAATAAATGCATTTACAGTATCTATATTTCCATCATTTTTTTCAGGACCAAAAAACTGTGCTATAACTAATGCAACTAGTAAAATAATACCTATTTTTTTTAGAATTTTCATTGGGTAAATTTTAAGATTTAAAACAGGGTAAAACTACTAAAATCTAACTTTATTCTATAAAAATATCCGTATTTTTGTCAACTATTATTAAAAACTAAATCGAAAGGTTAAAGTATTCGCAAAAAACATCTCTTATGAAATACGATATTATTGTTATTGGTTCTGGTCCTGGAGGATATATCTCTGCAGTTAGAGCTTCTCAACTAGGAAAAAAAGTAGCTATTGTAGAAAAATATGCAACTTTAGGAGGAACATGCTTAAATGTTGGTTGTATTCCATCTAAAGCATTGTTAGACTCTTCTCATCATTATTATGATGCTGTGCATCATTTTGAAGAACATGGGATTTCTGTAGAAAAACCTTCTTTCGATTTCGGAAAAATGATAGAAAGAAAAGCAAAAGTGGTAGAAACTACAACTGGAGGTATTAAATACTTAATGGACAAAAATAATATTGATGTTTACGAAGGTTTAGGTTCTTTTGAAGATGCTACTCATGTAAAAATTTCTAAAAATGATGGTTCATCAGAAGTAATTGAAGGAACAAACATCATTATTGCAACAGGTTCAAAACCATCAACTTTACCTTTTATTTCTATCGATAAAGAACGTATTATAACTTCTACAGAAGCATTAAAATTACCTGAAGTGCCTAAACATTTAATTGTAATTGGTGGTGGTGTTATTGGTTTAGAGTTGGGGTCTGTTTACAAACGTTTAGGTGCAGATGTTACTGTTGTAGAATATGCTCCTAAAATTACACCAACTATGGATGCTGATGTTTCTAAAGAACTTCAAAAAGTACTTAAAAAACAAGGTATAAAATTTAATGTAAGCTGTGGAGTTACTGCTGTAGAAAGAAATGGAGATGAAGTAATTGTAAAAGCGAATAACAAAAAAGGTGCTGAAGTAGAATTTAAAGGAGACTATTGTTTGGTTGCTGTTGGTAGAAAAGCCTATACAGAAGGTTTAGGTTTAGAAAAAGTTGGTGTAGAAGTTAACGAACGTGGGCAAGTTGAAGTAAACAGTCATTTACAAACAAACGTTAAAAATATTTACGCCATTGGTGATGTTGTAAAAGGAGCAATGTTGGCTCATAAAGCTGAAGAAGAAGGTGTTGTTGTTGCAGAATATTTAGCTGGCGAAAAACCACATATAGACTATAATTTAATTCCTGGTATTGTATATACTTGGCCAGAAGTAGCTGCTATTGGTAAAACAGAAGACGAATTAAAAGAGGCAAAAATTGACTATAAAGCTGGTAAATTTTCTATGCGTGCTTTGGGAAGGTCTAGAGCAAGTGGAGATATAGATGGGTTTGTAAAAGTTTTAGCAGATAAAAATACTGATGAAATTTTAGGTGTACACATGGTTGGTGCAAGAGTTGCAGATTTAATTATGGAAGCAGCTGTAGCTATGGAGTACAGAGCTTCTGCAGAAGATTTGGCAAGAATTTGTCATGGTCATCCAACCTATTCTGAGGCTGTAAAAGAAGCTGCAAAAGCTGCTTGGGATGGAAAACCTTTAAATGCTTAAAACTATTTTGTTCTAAAATTGATATAAAAGGCTGTCTAAAAAGTAGTTAAGTATGTCAAACTGAGCTTGTCGAAGTTTTATAATTCATTGATTATCAATCATATTTCGACAAAGCCTGTCTTAAGCGAAGACGAAAGGCTCAATATGACAAATAGTTAATTTCTTGACTTTTCTGACAGCCTCTTTTTTTTGAAATTTATTCTTTAAACCAACTCGAATATTTTACATAGTTGTTGGCAATCCTGTCTATTTCTCCAGAAATTAATTCTTTAGAAATATCTTTTACTTTTTTGGCAGGAACTCCTGCATAAATACTTCCACTTTCTATATGTGTGTTTTTAGTAACCACTGCTCCTGCTGCAATAATTGAGTTCGATTCCACAACACAATCGTCCATAATTATACTTCCCATTCCTACCAAAACATTGTCATGAATAGTACAACCATGTACAATGGCATTGTGCCCAATAGAAACGTTATTACCAATTGTGGTTGGCGATTTTTGGTATGTTGCATGAATTACAGCTCCATCTTGGATATTTACTTTATTGCCAATTTTTATAAAATGTACATCTCCTCTAATGACAGCATTGTACCAAATACTGCATTCTTTGCCTAATGAAACTTCACCAAGAATGGTTGCATTTTCTGCCACAAAACAATCTTCTGGTATTTGTGGATGTTTGTTATTTACGGGTTTTATGATGGGCATGTTTAAGGTTTAAGGTTTAAGGTTTAAGGTTTAAGGTTTAAGGTTTAAGGTTTAAGGTTTAAGGTTTAAGGTTTAATTTAGAATATTTCTATAACAAAAAAAAACAGTGTTACATTTAATTCACAAATTTTTGTTCCAGTTTCCATATTGATTTCTCTTCCCTTTGGGAAGAATAAGATGGGCTTTTTTTACTTAAAATACGACAATAAATTCGCTTTTTGAGAAGCAGAAACCAAGATTTCTTTTCCACTAGAAACAATTACGCTTCCTCCTTTTCCTTTTTTGTATTTGGTAATGGCATTTACATTTACCAAATACGATTTATGAATTCTTGCAAACGTATAATCTTTTAAAGCCTCTTCAAAATATTTTAAGGTTTTACTTACTAACTTTTTAGAGTTTGCCAGATGAATTTCAGTATAATTATCATCTGCTTTGCAAAATACAATATCATTAATATCTAAAACTTCAAAACCATCTTGTTGTGGAATCGTTATTTTTCCTTTCGCAGAATTTGTTTTTGGCGCTAATATTTGATGCTGTAATTCGTTTTCTTTTTCCTTAATCTCTGTTACAATATTTACGGCTTTTATCAACTCATCTATAGAAATAGGTTTTAGCAAATAATAACTTGCGTGGTTGTTTAAAGCCTCTATTGCATAATGGTCGTAAGCAGTTACAAAAACGGTTTCAAAAGTTCTGTTTTCTACTTTTTCTAATAAATCGAACGCATTTCCAAAGGGCATTTCTACATCTAAAAATACCAAATCTAAATCATGTTTTTGAATCAGTTTGTAACCTTCTTCTATATTTTGGGCTTCACCCAACAATGTAACATTTGGGCAGTATTTACTTAAATAATTTCGGAGAATTTCTCTGCTTATTTGTTCGTCTTCTACTATTATGGCTTTTAATTTCATAAATTTTATTTTTTAGAAGCAGAAACCTGCTTTTCGCACTCGCTTTTTTTTGTTTTGTTCTCGATACAAATTTGCAGAAAAAGCAAATTTACTCGAACTGACAACAAAAAAAGAGCTCAAACAAATGCTACAATCAGGGCTAAACTTGTTTGCTAACTTTAGGCTTTTTTCAATAACAACTCCACTTTTGTACCTTCTCCATTTTCTTGTATGTCAGCAACTTCTACAGAAATTCTTTCTTTGTACATATCATTTAGAATGGCAATTCTGTTTTTTATGGTACTCATTCCTTTTGACTTCTGTTTCAGTTGATTCTTGGTTTTTAATTCTTGAGAATGTTTTCTACCAATTCCATCATCTTTAATTATAATTTGTACAGTTTCATTGTCTTTTTTGTTAATGCTGATTTCTAAATTTCCCTTTTCTTTTTTATAACGCAAACCATGCCAAATGGCATTTTCTATATAAGGTTGCAATAACATTGGTGGAATTGAAAACTGGTCTAAATTAATGGTTTCATCTACTTTAATTTGATAATCGAACTTGTCTTTAAATCGATTATGTTCTAACTTTACATACAGTTCTAACAATTCTATTTCTTTATGCAGAGGAATAAAATCCTCATCAGAGTTTTCTAAAACAGAACGCATTAATACAGAAAATTCCGACAAATAACGATTTGCATTTCGTTCATCATTAACAGCAATAAAACTGTTCACAGAATTTAAAGCATTAAAAATAAAATGTGGGTTCATTTGAGAACGCATAGATTTTAATGCCAATAAATTGTTGGCTAATTTCTGTTGTTTTATATTTCTAAACATAAAATAAGCGAGTAAACACATCAACAAAAATCCACCAATTAATGCATAAATAATAACTCTTTGTCTTTGGTTACTTTCTTCTGACAAACGTTGGTCTACGTAAGCTAAACTAATTTTACTTTGTGCCAATTCTTTGTCTTTTTCTAAACTTGTAATTCTATTTTGGTTATCTGCTATTTTTTTTGAAAATCGTTTTACTTGCTGAATTTCTTGTTCTTTTCTAACGTAAAGAGAATCTACCAAAGCCACATATTTTTCGTAGTTTTTTAATGCTTTGTCATACTCACCTAAATTTGCAAACACTTCAGAAATTTTTCTTGTAGCATCTTTTTGCACAACAATATCTTTATTATTGTCTGCATCTTCTATACTCTTTTTTAAAAAAGGAATAGCTTCTTTGTAATCTTGTTTTAAAATATAAGCATTCCCTATTTTGTAGTTTATTTTTTGAGAAGTAATAGAATCTGGTTCGTTATTTACTTCTTTTTCTGTACTAATTTTTGATGTTGCTTTTTTTAAACTTTCTTTTCTTAACTTAATCTCATCATCATAACGTTTGTTTTGATTGTAAAAATTGGCTACTTTTTCTTCTTCTTTTAAAGCCCTTTTTACATTTTCTTTAGAAGCTAGATTTAAAGAATTTTTAAATTTTAAATCTGCCTGAACAATGTTACCTTGTGCTGCTAAACCTTGAGCAATTTTAGAGTTTAAATCTGTAATTTTAGAAACTGTATTACTTTTTTGGGCTTTAGATAAAGATTGTTTGTAATAATTTATAGCTGTATTGTGTTTTTTTAACGCCAAATTTGCATCACCCAAACCCTCAAAAACAATAATATTTTGGTAATCACCCAACTTTTCTTTAGTTAATTCTTGATAATTTTTTATACTTAAATTATAGTCTTTTAATAAATAATAAGCATTTGCCAAAGCTATTTTTGCAGATCTATTTTCTTTTATTTGTATCGATAATTTATAGTTATTTACAGCTAAATCGTATTGTTTCCAGAACAAATAAATATCTCCTAATAATTTATAAGTAGCAGCATTTCTATCTCTAGTTTTTTTACCCTTTAAAGCTTTTTCTATAAAAGAAACACTTTTATTTATATCTAATTTTTTATAATATTTTGCAGAATCTAGGTGTTCAAAATAATGGTCTTCTTTTTTTTTCGATATTATTTTTTTTCTAGAATAGTTATTATTTACCTCATCAAAACCTTCTACTAATACCTTAATATCTTCATCAGATTTAATAGTAACAAAAACAGTATCAAAATCTGGATGAGAGACTATTAATTGATCTCCAACTTTAGCTTTTATTAAGTAATTTTCATTTATTACAGAATAAGGGTAATTTCTGCCAGCAACAGAAACATCTGCATTTTTTATAGGTTTTCTACTTTCTTTTGCTTGCACAACCACTTTAACAGAAAACTGTTTATTTTCTAAAATAGCATCCGATTGTGAGAAAGCGATTGCAGAAATGGTTAAAAAGAGAAAAAATAGTTGTTTATGTAATTTCATTTTTCTTTTTGTTAAGGTAAACATACATACAAAAAATCATCCAAAAAAACGCGATTGTAGTAAAATTCATTGAAAATTACTCTTTATAAGCAGGTTTACTCATCCAAAAACCGTTTTACGCACTCAAAATGCCTGTTTACTCATTATCGTTTTTTTAAGAATTAAGTTGATGGTATTATTGAGGCATAAAACCTAAACCAAACTTTTAAACATCTGTAAACCTAAAAAACAATCTTAAATTAAACATTATGAAAACATTTGTATTAAAAGTCGTTGTATTGCTATTCTTAACCCTATCATTAAAAAGTTTTGCATTACATGAACCAGAAACCAAAAAACAAACCATTAAAGTAGCCTTACTTTTAGATACTAGCAATAGTATGGATGGTTTAATTAATCAAGCCAAAGCACAACTTTGGGAAATTGTAAATGAGCTTTCTTATGCTAAATACGGACTTTTAAAACCTAATTTAGAAATCGCTTTGTATGAATATGGAAACTCTAATTTGTCTAGCAAAGAGGGCTATATTAGACAAGTTTTACAGTTTAGTAACGATTTGGACGAAATCTCAGAAAAATTATTTTCTCTAACCACAAATGGAGGAAATGAATTTTGTGGTCAAGTTATTAAAACCTCTATAAATGAATTGGCTTGGGGTAAAAACAAAAATGATTTACGTGTTATTTTTATAGCTGGTAATGAACCTTTTACACAAGGAAAAATAAATTATAAGGAAGCAATTACAGATGCTAAAGAAAAAGATATTGTTGTAAATACTATTTTTTGTGGAAACTATACCAATGGTGTTTCTGGAATGTGGAAAGATGGTGCAGATTTAGGTGGTGGAGATTATATGACCATTAATCAAGATAAAAAAATGGTACATATTGTAACTCCTTATGATGATGAAATTATCATTTTAAATAAAAAATTAAATAAGACCTATATTTATTATGGGGTGCAAGGTTATGCTAAATATTCGAATCAAAAAATGCAAGATGCTAATGCATTAACCATTAGTAAGGAAGTAGAAGTAAAAAGAGCAGTTAGTAAAAGTGGGCGTTTGTATGATAACGCTACTTGGGATTTGGTAGATGCTGATAAAAAAGGCAAAATGAATTACAGTAAGATTAAAAAGAATAAACTACCAAAAGAATTACAAAACAAATCTGAAACTGAAATTAAAGCTTATGTAAAGCTAAAAGCGAAAGAACGTACTCTAATTAAAGCAAAAATTAAAGAATTAGATAAGAAAAGAAGAAGTTATATCATCAAAAAACAAAAAGAAGGTATCCAAAAAGACGCTTTAGACAATGTCATGCTTAAAGCCATAAAAAGACAGGCAAAGTTAAAAAATTATTCTTGGTAAATTATTGGTTAGTTGATTTTAAAAGCCTGTAAAAACTTATTTTATGGGCTTTTTTTTATTTTGTTAACAGATGTTGGCCAATAGAAATTGTACTACTTTTTAAACCATTAATTTCTTTTAAAATAGCAACAGTGGTTTTAAATTTTTTGGCAATAGAATATAAAGTATCTCCTTTTTTTACTTCGTAATAATTAGCAATTGCATACGTTGGTTTTTCCATTTTTTCTAAAGAATTTTTGATCTTAAAATCTTTCTTTTTTACATTATCAAATTCATACAATTTGTATCTTTCTATAATACTAATTAATTTATTTGGATACTTTCTATCTGTAGCATAACCTGCCTTTTTTAATCCTCTTGCCCAGCGTTTATAGTCTTTAGAACCATACTTAAACAAAAAAGCATATCGTTTTCTTTTGGTTAAAAACTCTGAGTGGTCATTATAAGAGGTTTCTACATATTGGTATTTTCTAAAACATTCTTGAGCTTCATCATCATCATGATATACACGTTCTCCTTTCCATTTTGTGTGGCACTTAATTCCGAAATGATTGTTAGATCTTTTCGCTAGGTTTCCATTTCCACTTCCAGATTCTAAAATACCTTGTGCAAGAGTAATACTAGCAGGTATTTTATGTACATGCATTTCTTTAACAGCAATTGCAGCATATTTTTCGATGTATTTTAGTGTAGTCTTATTAAGATTAGGCTTTGTTTTTTTTAATTTTTTTACGTGTTTTTCTTCTTTAACAGAAGGTAGCTTTATAGGTTTGGGTTCATTTAAAACAACTCCAGGACTTTGTTTTTTAGTAACCACTTGCTTTTTAGAACCACAACTTGCCATAAGCAATAAAACCACAACACCTAAAAGGACTTTTAATTTCATAAACATTTAATAATTTGTTGATTTTTCTTTTTTAATTTTTGATTAAATCCTTTAATTCCTTGGATACCTCCTGTATGAATTGCCAAAATTTTACTTCCAATTTTAAAAGTATCTTTTTGGATTAAATCCAGTATTCCAAAAATCATTTTTCCTGTGTAAATAGGGTCTAACAAAACCCCTGTTTGTGATTTAAAGTCGTTTATAAAACGAATCAAATCTACATTATATTTTGCGTAACCACCAAAATGATAATCCATTTGTAGATTCCAGTTTTCTTTTTTTACATAGGCATGAATTTCATCAACCAAAAAGTTTCCTTTTAAAGCTGGAAAACCCATAATTTTTTGATGTTTTTTACTCGCATTTATCAACCCACAAATAGTACCTCCTGTACCTACTGCAGCACAAATATAATCGAAATTCGCATCTTCTTCAGTTAAAATTTCTTCACATCCTTTTATGGCAAGATGGTTGGTACCTCCTTCTGGAATCAAATAAAAATCGCCAAATTTTTCTTTTAATTGCTTTATAAAATACGTTTCCGATTTTAAACGATATTTTTCTCTTGAAACAAACTCAAAAGTCATTCCATTTTTATGAGCTTCTCTTAAAGTGGAGTTTTTTTTTAAAGTTTCTTCCAAGTTATTAGCCAATTCATCTCCTCTAATAACACCTATGGTTTTAAAACCATTTATATTTCCTGCAACTGCTGTAGCTACAATATGATTAGAGAAAGCTCCTCCAAAAGTAAGCAATGTGTTTTTTTGTTCTTTTTCTGCTTTTTGCAGATTGTATTTTAGCTTTCTAAACTTATTTCCAGAAACAAAAGGATGAATTAAATCTTCTCTTTTTATAAATAGCTCTACTTTCTTTTCTTCTAAAACAGGAAGAAATATTTGTTGATTTTTAGAAATAAAAGTGGAATTAAAAAAAGTCAGAAGATTAAAATTTAGATGTACTACAAAAGTAACAATTCGATTCTTAATCTAAGAAGTCTGTTTTAACATTCTTAATTAAAAAAACCAAACTATATTTACATTTTAATATCTTTGTTTCCCAAAAAATCCTAAAGAAAAAGATGAAAAATATAAAGTTATTATTTCTAACTATCTTATTCATTACAAGCAACTTCACTTTTTCTCAGCAAGGGGCTTTAGACACTTCTTTTAACTCAGGTACTGGGTCAAATTCTACTATAGAAACTATTGCTATACAACCAGATGGTAAAATTTTAATAGGAGGTTCTTTTACTTCTTATAATGGCACCAATATAAACAGATTAGCACGTTTAAATTCAGATGGTAGCATAGATCCTACTTTTAACATAGGCATTGGACCTTCTGGAATTGTTTCTAAAATTAAAGTGGCTACAAATGGTAAAATTTTTATTGCTGGAAGTATTTCTAGTTACAATTATCAAAAATGCGAGTTTATTGTAAAACTGAATAGCAATGGTACAAAAGATAATTCTTTTAATGTGAATCATAACTCTAATAAAATTAGCCCAGCTTATGATTTTCATTTGCTACCAGATGGAAAAATTTTATTAGTAGGTATTTTAAATGATTTTGTAAGTAGTGGTAAAAGAACATTAGTTCGTTTAAATTCAGATGGTAGTCATGATACCTCTTTTAATGCTAATGGAACTGGTTTCGAAGCCAATATTTCTGGAGTAACCCCAAATATCAAAACTGTAGACACCCAATCTGATGGTAAAATTATAGTAGGTGGTTTTTTCTATAAATACAATGGCACTTTTTCTAGATTTATAGCTCGTATAAACACAGATGGAAGCTTAGATACTACTTTTAAAAACGGGAACTCTGTTTTTTCTGGACCTTCTAATAAAATTACTACTTTAAAAGTACTCGATAATGATAAAATATTGGTAGGTGGAGAAAATGCTAGCTATAATAGAACTACTATTAATTATTTAATGTTACTAAATGCTGATGGTACTTTAGATAAAAACTTTAATCATGGTTCTGGTGTTGGTACACCAAGTGATTTAAGTGTACATAAAAATGGAAAAATAGTAGTTGTTGGTGTAAAAGGAGTTCGTGTTCATAATACAGATGGGCAAATAGACACCAATTTTAAAAACGAAGGTGGTTTAGGACCTAACAAAAGAGTTAAAGCTTGTGCCATTCAAGAAAATGGAAATATTTTAATTGGAGGAGATTTTACTTTTTATGACACCACTGCAATAAATAGAATTGCTAGAATAAATGCTAGTGTAACTCTAGATACAGATAATTTTAATATCAAAAATTACAAAGTAAAAATATACCCAAACCCTGCTAATAATACTTTAGCAATTTCATCAAAAAATAATTTTGACACATATAGCATCTATTCTTCTGATGGTAAAAAAATAAAATGTGGAGTTTTAAATAATGAATCTAAAATTTTTATTAAAGATTTACAAAGTGGGGTTTACTATTTAAAATTAATAGGAAACACAGCTAATACCTTTGCTAAATTTGTAAAACAATAAGAATTTATATTGTAGATTACTTTAACAAGTTCTACTCAATAATCTTTTCAAAATCCTCAAAAGCCACATAATAAGGCTGGTCTTTAAAAACAGGACTTTCTACACTTTCTGCATTGGCAATACCAACTCCAGCAAACCAAACTTTAGCGTTTTGTTTTTTAGCATGATTTTTAAAGGTTTCCATCCAAATAGAGTCATACTCATTAGGGCTTTGCAAATTATTGGTTGCTTTTACCAAAACAAAAATGGTTGGCTCTCCTTTTTTAAACAATACAAATTGAGGATGCCTTTTTAACTGACTATTAATTGCCTGAAACTCATAACCCATTTGGGTTAATTTCTCTCCTACTATATTCATTGCTAAATTATGCAACTCTTGTGGTGTTAAAATCTGCATTATTTTTATTAATTAAAAATTAAATTAACCTGTCATTTAGATCTTGTGGAGAAATCTTAAAATTCATTATTGTTTTTGAGATTTTTCGACTTCTCTACGTTTCGCTCAAAATGACAATTCTAAATTTTTTCTAAGATTATTTCTTCTTATTACGTTTGTTGTAATTTTTATCTCCCCTTGTTTTTGGTTTTTTATATTTCTTTGCAATTTCTCTTCTGTAAGAACCTCCTAAGTTTACTTTACTGTTCTTTTCACTTTTTTCATGAAAAGCAGGTCCAGGCACATATTCTAAAGCTGTTCTGTTTCTAGATTGCTCTCTATCTTCTCTTGGGCGTTCTTCTTCAGTTAATAGTTTAGAAATTTCTACGGCTTCTGGAAGCTCCAAAACCGGAATTTTATAATCCATCAATTTTTCTATTTCTGCTTTAGCAGCTTGCTCTTTTTCTGTAGATAATAAAATAGTTTTACCTGCTTTTTCTGCACGTCCAGTTCTACCAATTCTATGCATATAATTTTCTGGGAAATCTGGCGTATCAAAATTAATTACATGAGAAACTTCATCAAAATCTAAACCACGAGCCATTACATCTGTGGCAACTAAAATTCGGTTATTACCTTCATCAAACTGTCTTATAGAACGTATTCTGTAATTCTGTGTTTTGTTAGAGTGAATCACACAAGTATCATTACCAAAAATATCTTCTAAATGTTTAAATAATAAATCTGCAGTTCTTTTAAAAGCAACAAAAATTAATACTTTATTAAAAACTTGTTTATCACTTAAAAGATGATGCAATAAATTAACTTTGGTAAAAAAGTTGGGTACATTGTAAGAAATCTGTTCTATATTATCTAATGGAGTTCCACTAACAGCTACAGAAATTTTAGTAGGACTTTTAAAAAAATCATAAATCAATGCATCTACATCTTCTGTCATAGTTGCAGAAAAAAGTACGTTTTGTCTTCTTTCTGGTATCACATCAAAAATGTTCATCAACTGAAACCGAAAACCTAAATCTAACATCACATCTACTTCATCTATTACCAATTTTTGAATAGATTTTAATTTCAAAGCATTGCTCAAAGCCAAGTCATATAAACGTCCTGGAGTAGCTACAATAATATCTTGACCTTGTAAAATGGCTTGTTTTTGCGTGTTGATATTTGTACCTCCATAAACACCTAAAACTCTTGTATTAATATATTTTGCTAATTTTTCGATTTCATCTACAACTTGTATCACTAACTCACGAGTAGGTACTAAAACCAAAACTCTTGGGTGTTGTTGTTTAGAAAATTTTAAATCTTGCAAAATAGGCATCATATAAGCAAAGGTTTTTCCTGTACCAGTTTGTGCAATTCCAACCACATCTTTTCCAGACCTAACTACAGAAAAAGCCTGTTCTTGAATTGGAGTTGGATGAACAAACCCCAAATCATCAATAGCATATTGTAATTGATTTGAGATACCTAAATCTTGAAAAGTCATTCTAAATAATTTTCTGCAAAGGTACGTTTTATAAAATGCTAAACAATAGCATTCTGATTGTAGATTTTTAGTAGTTTTGCTGATAATAATACAATTAACTAATGATCACAGATACGCATACACACTTATATTCAGAACAATTTGAGGGGGAAAGAGAATCCGTGATTCAACGTGCAAAAAACGCAGGTGTTTCACGGTTTTTTATTCCTGCAATAGATTCTTCCTACACAGAAAGTATGTTTTCTTTGGAAAAAAATTATCCAAATGATGTTTTTTTAATGATGGGTTTACACCCAACTTCTGTAAAAGAAAATTATTTAGAAGAATTGGCACATGTAAAAAAATGGCTCGATAAAAGAGCTTTTTATGCGATTGGCGAAATTGGCATCGATTTGTATTGGGACAAAAGTTTTCTTACTCAACAACAAGAGGCTTTTAGAACTCAAATAAAATGGGCAAAAGAAAAAAAAATGCCAATTGTAATACATTGTAGAGACGCTTTTGATGAAATTTTTGAGGTTTTGGAAACTGAAAAAGATGAGGATTTATATGGTATTTTTCATTGTTTTACAGGCACAAAAGAACAAGCTGAAAAAGCCATTTCTTACAATATGAAATTAGGAATTGGTGGAGTTGCCACTTTTAAAAATGGTAAAATAGATAAATTTTTAAATGAAATAGATTTAAAACACATTGTTTTAGAAACAGATGCTCCTTATTTAGCACCTACTCCATACAGAGGAAAACGAAACGAAAGTGCTTACATTACAAATGTTATTGATAAATTAGTAGCTATTTATGGCATTTCTTTTAATGAAATTGCAGAAATTACCACTCAGAATTCTAAAGCTATTTTTGGGGTTTAATTTCTTAATTTTTACATCTCAAATTTGTGAAAATCCGTGAAATCAGTGTCAAAAAAAATTAAATCAATACAATTGCAAACAGAAATCACATACCACAAAACACCCATTGGAATTGCAAAAATTGTGGGAGATGAAAACGGAATTCAATCTGTTGCTGTTTTAGATGATGACGCAATTGATGAAGATTTACTCAATTCTAAAGTCCCCAATTGTTTGCAAGATTGTGTTTTGCAATTAGACGAATATTTTAGTGGAAAAAGAGCCAGTTTTAACCTTACAGTAAACCCCAAAGGAACCCCTTTTCAAAAAAAAGTTTGGAAAGCTTTATTAAATATTCCTTATGGAAAAACAAAAACATATTTAGAACAAAGCAAAGTTTTAGGTGATGTAAAAGCCATTAGAGCAGTAGCATCAGCAAATGGTAAAAACCCACTTTGGATTATTATTCCCTGTCATAGAGTTATTGGTTCTGATGGTTCTTTAACAGGTTATGCAGGTGGTATTTGGCGAAAAAAATGGTTGCTTGCACATGAAAATCCTGTAAAACAACAATCACTTTTCTAGATAAAGAACATTCATCATACAAAAAAAGCTATTTTTACGTTAGCTATTTATAGTTAAAAGATGCTTCAAAAATTTCTTTTCTTTCTGCTTTTGTTTGTTGGGTTTTCTATCCATTCTCAAATCATTTCTAAAGATTTTAGGAGCAAAAAATTTTTAATTAAAAAAGATACGATTCAATTTGATTCTGTAGCTATTAATTCACAGAAATTTAAAGTACTAAATGCAACTTTAAACGTAATTAAAAAAGCAGCATACAAAGTAGATTTTAGCAATGCTATTTTAATTATCAATTCAAAAAAATACTCAGAAATTACAATTGAATACTTTAGATTTCCAGATTTTGTAAGCAAAACATACAGTCCTTTTGATGATGCATTAATTTTGCCAAACAAAACAAATACTGGCAAACTGTACAGTTTAACTACAAACAAAAAACCATCAGATATTAAATTATTTGACGGTTTACAAACCCTAGGTTTTTTTACAAGAGGCCTTACTTCTGGAAACAATCAAAATGCTGTTACAAATTCGGCTTTAGATTTAGAAATTTCAGGTAAACTCTCTAAAAAAGTGTCTTTAAGAGCTAATATTTTTGATACAAATATTCCTATTCAACAAAATGGATATTCGCAAAATTTAACCGATTTTGATCGAGTTTTTATAGAGTTATTTGCAGATAATTGGAGTGTTAGAGCTGGAGATATTTTGCTTCAAAACCAAGAGAGTTATTTTATGCCAATTATGAAACAAGTAGCTGGTTTACGAGTCCAAGCCAACATCAACAAAAACTTAAAAGTAGCTGCATCTGGTGCTGTAGTTAGAGGTAAATTTAACAGTTATAGGGTTACAGGTAGAGAAGGTAACCAAGGGCCTTACAAAATTTTTGGTGTTAATAATGAACCTGCTATTTTAATTATTGAAGGTACTGAAAGAGTTTTTATAAACGGAATTCAAATAGAACGTGGTTCTGACAAAGATTATGTTATGGATTATAATTTGGCAGAAATTACATTTAACACCACTTTCCCTATTACAAATGATATGAGAATTGCTGTAGAATTCCAGTATGCAGATAGAAATTATACTCGGTTTTTAACTTATGAAGAAGTGGAGTTTAAAGGTGATAAATGGAATTTTAGTGGGTATTTTTTTAGTGAGAATGACGCAAAAAACCAGCCTTTACAACAAAGTTTAACAGACGATCAAAAACAAATTTTAGCAAATGCTGGTAATGATAAAAATTTAATGGTAGCAGAAAGTGCTTTTATAGATGATTTTGACGAAAATAAAGTACTCTATAAAAAAGTAATAAATGGTGCTGTAGAAACTTTTGAATATTCTCAAAACCCAAATGACGTACTTTATTTTGTAACGTTTACAAATGTTGGGCAAAATAATGGAGATTATCAATTGGATAGAAGTACTGCTGTTGGAAATATTTTTAGGTATGTAGGTGCAAATCAAGGTAATTTTAGTCCCATAACTCGATTAACGGCTCCAAATAAATTTCAAACTTTAGTGTTTAAAACTAATTACGATTCTAAGAAAAAAACTAAAATAAATTTAGAAGTGGCTGTAAGTAATAATGATGCCAATTTGTTTTCTTCTAAAGACGATGAAAATAATTTAGCACCTGCTATTTTATTTAACTGGGAACAAGTTTTAATAGACAAAAAATGGCAATTAAAAAGTAAAATTTCGCACGAATTTGTGCAGAAAAATTACAATATAGAAATGCGTTGGGAGCCAGTAGAATTTAATAGAGATTGGAACCTTTTAACCAATAACGCTACAAAAAATTATTTTCAATCAGAATTTAAACTTCAAAATAAAAAGAATGATTTTGTTTTGTATAGATACAACCATTTAAATTACCCAAATACTTTTAATGGAAACAAGCACGAATTACAGTCTAAAATGAAAGTAAACAAAACTACTTTTTACGCCAATGGTAGTTTTTTAGAAAACACTTCTACACTAGAAGACAACTCCTTTTTTGTAGCCAAAGCTAAGATTGAGCAAGATTTTAATAAAAAATGGTTAGGTGCTTTTATAAACTTTGAAACCAATAGTAGAAAAAATATAAATACCAAAAAATTTATAAATACAAGCCATCGTTTTAACGAATATGAAACCTATTTTGGTATTGGAGATAGCACAAAGGTATTTGCAAAAATAGGTTTTAACTACAGAAATAACGATAGTATCAAATCAAATGCTTTTACAGAAATTAACAATAGAAAAACGTTTTATTTAAACACTAAATTAATTCAGAATAAAAAAACTAACCTAAGTATTTTTGCCAATTATAGACTTACAGAAAACCAATTTACAGAAGATGAAAAGACATTAAATTCTAAAGTTGTTTTTAACCAAAAATTGTTTCAAAACTTTATAAATTTAGGAACTATTTATGAAACGTCTTCAGGAAATATAGCCAGACAAGAATATATTTACGTAAAAACAGAACCTGGCTTGGGGTATTATACTTGGATTGATTATAATAATGATGGCATTCAAGATTTTGATGAATTTGAGATTGCCGAGTTTCAAGATCAAGCTTCTTATTTACGTTTACCAAAACCAAATTTACAATTTATTGCTACTCAAAAAGCTAAACTCACACAATCTTTAACTTTAAATCCACGTAATTGGGCTGCTAAAAAAGGAGTGCAAAAAATAATATCAAAACTTTACAATCAAAGTTTTTTAAGTGTAGCCAATGAGCAACAAAGAGTTGGAGACAGTTTTAATTTTAATCCTTTTAACTTTGATGAAACTAAATTAATTGGACTTAATTTTAGTTTTAGAAACAGTTTATATTTTAACAGAAATCTGCAAGATTACAGTGTGACTTACACCTATGGAAAAAACAGAAACAAACAACAGTATTTAATTGGTAGTCAAGAAAATAACATCAAATTACATCAACTAGATTTTGCCCACAAGTTTGCTTCTTTTTGGTTATTTGAGTTGATGGGAAAATCTTCTGAAAATGATTTACAAACCGAAAATTTTAACAATAGAAATTATACCATTTTCGGGAATGAGATTCAGCCTAAAATTAGCTTTTTATACAACCAAAACAACAGGCTTTCTGCTTTTTATCATTATAAAAACAAAAAAAATCAATTACAAGATTTCGAGACTTTAAATCAACAAAAATTTGGTGTAGAATATTTCTACATTTCAAGTAAAAAAAATCAAGTTTCTGCGAATGCAAATGTGTTTTTAAATAATTTTACTGGCAATTCAAACTCACCAGTTGCATATCAAATGCTAGAAGGGTTACAAGCTGGTAAAAACTATACTTGGAATGTTCTTTTTAATCATAAAATAAATACATTTTTAAATTTAAACTTAAATTATTTAGGCAGAAAAAGCGAAAACTCAAGAACCATACACACTGGAAGTGTGCAATTGAAAGCCATTTTTTAACGTTTATATACACTCTTTTTAATACATTTGCTAAAAAATTAAGAACTAAAAAAAGATATGAAAAAATTAGGATTACTATTTTTACTTTTTGCACTTACATTTACTTCCTTAGCTCAGGAAAAAGAAGATCCATACCCTCAAGATACAGATAAGAAAACAGAAATTAAAATTAATGTATTAACACTTCTTGTTGCAAAATGGATAGATTTTTCTTATGAAAGATTAATAGATGAAGAATCTTCTTATGGTATTTCTGCAACACTAAATACAGATACTAAAGAGTCTGATTTAAATTATGCATTAACCCCATTTTACAGACGTTATTTTTCAGGAAAGTTTGCACGAGGTTTTTTTGTGGAAGGTTTTGGTATGCTTTTTTCTGCTGAAGATAGAAATCTTTTTAGTAGTAATAGTAATGGCACTGAAACTGGTTTTGGAGTAGGAGTTTCTGTAGGTGGTAAATGGGTTTCTAAAAAAGGATTTACAACAGAACTATTTTTAGGAGTTGGTAGAAATATGATTGACAGTAACAATAATAACGCAGTTGGTAGAGTTGGTATTTCTGTAGGTTACAGATTTTAAACGATTTAAACATAATAAAAATGAAAAAATTACTTTTAGCATTCGGACTTTTAATTAGTTCTTTAACTTATGCGCAACAAGAAATTAAGTTAGATGTTGCAGACGCTTTAATTATAAAAAGTTTAGAGTTTTCTTTTGAAAATTATCTTACAGAAAGTTCTTCTTTTGGAGTTTCTGCACTTTTTAATTTAGAAAAACAAGATGTTGCTTTTAGATATAATGAGAATATGATGATTACTCCATATTATCGTCATTACTTTACTACCAATGAACAATGGAATTTCTTCGGAGAAGGTTTTGTTGGTATTAATTCAGGAAAGTCTGAATCTATAAAGGATTCTGGTAATTATGACAGAAAATATACAGATGGTGCTTTAGGTATTGCTGTGGGTACTAAATACATTTCTAATTCTGGTTTAGTTATTGATGTTTACGGAGGTTTAGGAAGAAATTTATTTGGTTCTGACTCTCCTATTTTAGTGCCAAGATTAGGCTTAAATGTAGGTTGGAGATTCTAACCAAACCATTTATAAAGTAAATAAGAGAGTCTTTTTAAAGGCTCTTTTTTTTGCTATAAAAACAGCAAATCTCTCAATTTTAAAAATGATGAATTTAAACAAAATAAGCTTATTTTTACCCAAAAATGATTGAAAACGAAAGAAAAAGACTTGTTTTTGCTAAAAATCGTTCATTTTTTTGTATATTGGAAATATCATTAAAAAACGATATTATTTACTACTTAAAACACATATCAGATTTCGAATTTCTTTCTACAGAAAATCAATCTTGTAAATTTATCCCTTTCGTTTTCTAATTTTCCAAACTTCACATTTTAGCAAAATTTATTTTGAAGAGATTATTTTCTCTCAAAAAACTATTCTTATCATTTAATTTCATTAAAAAATAATATTTATATATGAGACAACTTAAAATTGTTAAACAAGTAACCAATCGCGATGCAAAATCTTTAGAAAAATATTTTCAAGAAATTAGTAAAATCGGTTTAATTACTGCTGATGAAGAAGTTGAATTGGCACTAAAAATTAAACAAGGAAACAGCAGAGCATTAGATAAATTGGTGAAAGCAAATTTAAGATTTGTAGTTTCTGTAGCAAAACAATATCAAGGACAAGGTTTAAAATTATCGGATTTGATTAACGAAGGAAATTTAGGTTTGGTAAAAGCTGCAAAACGTTTTGATGAAACCAGAGGTTTTAAGTTTATTTCTTACGCTGTTTGGTGGATTCGTCAATCTATAATGTCTGCATTAGCAGAACAATCTAGAATTGTACGTTTGCCTTTAAATAAAATTGGAAGCATTAGTAAAATAAAGAAAGTTTATGCAAGGTTAGAGCAAAACGAACAACGTTTTCCAACAAACAAAGAAATTGCTAAACAATTAGATATGACAGAACGTGAAGTTGCACAATCTTTAAGAAATTCTAGAAGACACGTTTCTATGGATGCACCTTTTAAAGAAGGTGAAGATTCTAATTTGTACAACGTTTTACAATCTGATAAATCTCCAAGACCAGACAAAAAACTAATGAAAGAATCTTTAACAACAGAAATTAACAGAGCTTTAGAAAGTTTGTCTTATAAAGAAGCTAAAGTTATAAAAATGTTTTATGGAATAAATAGAACTACTGCTTGTAGTTTAGCCGAAATTGGAGAGGAGTTCGATTTGACAAGAGAACGTGTAAGGCAAGTTAAACAAAAAGCAATTAGACGCTTACAATCAAAATCTAAAACACAGGTTTTAAGAACGTATTTAGGCTAATTTTTTTTTATAAATGATGTATGCACTTTTTTAAACTTTTTAACTTAAAAAGCTCAAAGAGTTCTTAAAACAACATCAAACAATAGAATAATTTTTCTCTAATTAAAGACAATTTTTAGTAAATTTTAAAAATAAAAAGAGGCTGTCTGAAAAGTTAATTTAGCTGTTATTTTGAGCCTTTTATCTTCGCTCAAGACAGGCTTTGTCAAAAAATATATGTAATTGATTTTGAATTATTAAGATTTTTCCATTACAGTCCAAATGACAAATTTTAATACTTTTAAGACAGTCTCTTCTTATGATTCTATTCTACCCACAGCACAACTTACAAAAGATTTTGCTTTGTGTACTAAGGTATTTTTATCACCCACTTCTGGGTAGCCTAACTTAGAGAGTTTTGTTTTTATCGCTTCTAAATTTGCATTTTCTGATGTAATAGAAACAATAGATTTTTCTACATCAATATCTATTTCTTTTACTCCTTCTAAGGCTAAAATTCCTTTTTTAATGGTTGCTGCACAACCACCACATTTTAAATTTTCAATTTGTATCTCTGTCTTCATTCTTTTTAATTTTCTGTCTTCCATTTTGTGTAACCTCCAGCAACATTATACACATCAAAGCCTTTTTCTTTTAAGATTATTGCTGCTTTACCACTTCTGTTTCCAGTTCTACAAAAAAGGTAAACTGGTTTATTTTTATTTAATTGAGTTGTAGCTTTTGATACAAAATCAGCATCAAAATAGTTTACAAAAAGTGCTGATTTTATACTTCCTTGCTCGACTTCTTTCGGAGTTCTTACATCTATTAATTGTATTCTTTCTTTAGCAAGTAATTCTTTTAAGTCTGCTGTTGTTATTATTTTTACCTCTTGTTTTTGACCACAATTGATAAAAAGAAAACTCGAAAAAAATAAACAAATTAACTGTTTCATCTCTTTATTTTAAAGTTGATGGACAAACAGCATCTGTTCTTTTGATATTTGTGTTTCTAATAGCTGCATAACCTCCTGCAACATCAATTACGTTATGAAAACCTCTTGCTTTTAATATAGAAGCTGCAATTACAGAACGATAACCTCCTGCACAGTGTACATAGAAATCTTCTTTTTTAGGAAATTCAGAAATATGGTCGTTTAAAAAATCTAAAGGTGTGCTTTCTGCCACTTGTATATGTTCGCTTGCAAATTCTCCAGGCTTTCTAACATCAAAAACAGGGTTATTTTCTTTTATTTTTTGCTCTAAAACATCCGCAGAGACAGAAACTAAAGTATCAACTTCTTTTCCAGAGTTTTTCCAAGACTCAAAACTTCCGTCTAAATATCCTAAAACATTATCAAAGCCAACTCTAGATAAACGTGTAATTGTATCTTCTTCTCTACCAACTGGAGTAACCAACAAAATGGGCTGCTTAATATCTTTTATTAATGCACCTACCCAAGGTGCAAAACCTCCATCAATACCAATAAAAATAGATTGTGGAATAAATCCTTGTATAAATTCTGTTTGATGACGAACGTCTAAAACAATTGCGTCTGTTTCGTTTGCAATAATCTCAAAATCTTTAACAGATAAAGGTTTTGCACTGTTTTTAATTACATCATCTACATTTTTATATCCTTCTTTGTTCAATTTTACATTTAATGGAAAATAAGCTGGAGGAGGCAATAAACCGTCTGTAACTTCTTTTACAAACTCATCTTTAGTCATATCTGCTCTTAAAGCGTAATTGGTTTTTTTCTGGTTTCCAATTGTACCAACTGTTTCTTTACTTAAGTTTTTACCACAAGCAGAACCTGCTCCATGTGCAGGGTACACAATAACATCATCTGCTAAAGTCATCACTTTACTCCTTAAACTATCATATAAAAAACCTGCCAAATCTTTTTCTGTAATATCTCCTTTTTGTGCTAAATCTGGGCGTCCAACATCACCTAAAAATAAAGTATCACCACTAAAAAGTGCGTGGTCTTTTCCGTTTTTATCCTTCAATAAAAAACAAGAACTTTCCATAGTATGTCCAGGAGTGTGTAAAACTGTAATTGTAATATCTCCAACTTTAAATACTTGATTGTCTTTTGCAATTGTGGCTTCAAAATTTGTTTTTGCAGAAGGCCCAAAAACAATTTTTGCTCCTGTTTTTTCTGATAAAGTTACATGCCCACTTACAAAATCTGCATGAAAATGCGTTTCAAAAATATATTTAATTTTTGCATTATTTTTGGCTGCTCTATCTATATAATCTTGTACTTCTCTTAGTGGGTCTATAATTGCAACTTCGCCATTACTTTCTATATAATATGCGCCTTGTGCTAAACACCCTGTATAAATTTGTTCTATTATCATTTTAAATCTCTTATCTATTTAACAAATCAAAATAACATTGAAAAACTATTTTTATCAATGATATTTGTCAGTTTAGTTGTATGCCTGATGAATATATTTCGCATACTTTTCTTGTTTTTTTCTATTACCTGTTTTATAAAATTTTACAGCGTCATTGGCTCTCATAAAAAAGTGATTGATATCTATTATTGATAACAATCCGCTTTTAAACAAATCATCTCTTACAGATCCTTTTACACCTGCAAAGAAAAAAGTTATACCTTTCTTTTTGTAAAATCTTAACCGTTCTTTTAGCATTTCAACTCCAGTACTATCTACCCTATTAATACTTTCTGCATCAATAACAATTAGCTTTAAGGCATCTCCTTTTTTTAAAGCCATTTCATCTAATTTATCTCTAAAATAACTTGAATTTGCATAAAATATTTGTGCATCAAATCTAAATACAAGAATATCATCTTCTATAATAACTTCTTCAAATCTATTTCTATTTCTATAAAAATTAGAATCTGGAACTTTTCCTAATTCTGCTACATAAGGTCTTGATGTTCTAAATATTAAGACGATTAAAGACAAACCTACTCCAACAATTATTCCATACTCAATTCCTAAAAATAATGTAGAAATAAAGGTGGCAAACATCAGCCAAAAATCTAAGTGATTTGCTTTCCATAAAAAAGCGGCTTCTTTAAAATTAACCAATCCAAAAACTGCTACAATAATAATTGCTGCCAAAACTGTTTTAGGCAAATGATAAAATAATGGTGTTAAAAATAACAAGGTTAAAACCACCATTACTACAGAAATTAATGCAGCCATTCCTGTTTTTGCACCACTTTCTTGGTTGATTGCAGAACGTGAAAAACTTGATGTACTTGGATATGCTTTAAACAAAGAACCTACCATATTTGCCAAGCCTAAAGCAATTAATTCTTGATTGGGTCTTATTCTATATTCATCTTGTTTTGCTTCTAAAGATTTTCCAATAGAAATGGTTTCTAGATAACCAACCATAACTAAAGTTAATGCAATGGGCAATAATTCTTTTATTTGATCGATATCAAATTCTGGAATTCCGAAAAATGGCAAACCAGAGGGAATCTCTTTTACTATGGAAACATCGTTAAATGATTTTCCAAAATATTTCATTATTACAATACCAAGAATTACAACAAATAATGCATTTGGTATTTTTTTATTGATTTTCCTAAAGATGATAATCACAATTACAGATACAATTCCAATAACTGTAGTATGATAATTATAATCAGAAATTTGCAGCCAAATGTCTTCCAAAACAATATGAATTTGATCACTTTGAATAAAATCTACGCCTAATAAATTTCGGAATTGATTAAAGCCAATAATCAGTGCTACTGCAGATGTAAAACCTGTAATTACTGGTTTTGATAGAAAGTTTACAATGAATCCTAAACTAAAAATACCCATTATAAATTGAATAGCTCCTACCATTAAAGCCAATAAAATAGCTATAGCAATGTAACTATCTGAGCCTGCTAATGCTAGAGTAGAAACTCCTGTAGCTACAATTAGAGAATCCATTGCTACTGGCCCTATTGCTACTTGTCTTGATGAACCAAAAATAGCATACATTACTTGTGGTACTAATGCACAATACAAACCATAAATGGGTGGTAAACCTGCAATTAATGCATAAGCAATTCCTTGTGGTATTAAAATAATACCAACAGTAATACCTGCAACTAAATCGCCTTTAAAAAGAGACGTGTTGTAGTTGGGTAACCACTCTAAAATAGGAACAATTTTTTTGATATTCATTTTTAATATTGACTAAAAAACTAAAGGAAAACAAAACCTTTATTCTCTTGTTTTCTTTATCTCTTAATTTAAAACAGTTCTCCTTGATTTCTTCCTTTTATTCTCCCAAGGTGTTTGTAGGCCAAATCTGTAACTTCTCTTCCTCTTGGTGTTCTCATGATAAATCCTTGTTGAATTAAAAAAGGTTCATACACTTCTTCTATGGTTTCTGTATTTTCGGAAACTGCTGTAGCAATAGTGCCTAAACCTACTGGTCCTCCTTTAAATTTATCTATAATTGTTGCCAAAATCTTATTATCCATTTCATCCAAACCATGTGCATCTACATTTAATGCTTTCAATGCATATTTTGCAATTTCAATTGTAATGGTTCCATCTCCTTTTATCTGCGCAAAATCTCTAACTCTTCTTAACAGAGCATTTGCAATTCTTGGTGTTCCTCTACTTCTACCTGCTATTTCTATGGCAGCTTCCATAGATATTGGAACTTTTAAAATGTGTGCACTTCTTTGAATAATTGTGGTTAATAACTCGGTTTTATAATAATGCAAACGACTGCTAATTCCGAATCTAGCTCTCATTGGTGCTGTTAGCAATCCTGAACGAGTTGTTGCTCCAATAAGTGTAAATGGTTCTAAATTGATTTGAACTGTTCTGGCATTTGGACCAGATTCAATCATAATATCAATTTTATAATCTTCCATTGCAGAATATAAATACTCTTCTACAATAGGGCTTAATCTGTGAATTTCATCAATAAACAGCACATCACGTTCATCAAGATTAGTTAATAAACCTGCTAAATCTCCTGGTTTGTCTAAAACGGGTCCAGAAGTAACTTTTATACCAACTTGCAGTTCATTTGCTAAAATATGTGCTAAGGTTGTTTTACCTAAACCTGGAGGTCCGTGAAACAATGTATGATCTAAAGCTTCATCTCTTTGGTTGGCTGCTTTAACAAAAACTTTTAAATTATCAATGGCTTGATCTTGCCCTGTAAAATCATCAAAAGAAAGTGGACGTAATTTTTTTTCTACATCTAAATCTTCGTTTGATAAATGTTCGTTTTCAGGGTTTAAATTTTCGTTCATAAAACAAAGATAATAGAATTTAAGGTGATAAAATAATCTCTTTAAAAGCAAAAAACCTTTCCAAGATGGAAAGGTTTTATATAAATATTTTCATTTATTTATGATGGTTCTTCCCCATCTAATAAAGGTGTCGTTTGTAAAACAAAATCTTGTCCATGTAAATAATCACTATCATCATCATTTGGATCTACTTTCTTGCTATAGTCGTAAGCCCATCTATGAACTTCAGGAATTTTACCTGGCCAGTTTCCATGAATATGTTCAACTGGTGTTGTCCATTCTAATGTATTAGAATTCCAAGGATTTTGTGTTGCTTTTGCTCCTCTTTTCATTGAGATAAAGAAGTTTGCAATAAAAATAATTTGAGCAATTCCTCCAATTAAAGCAAAAATAGTGATGACTTTATTAATATCTGCTAAATCATCAAACATTGGAAATGCTGTATTTGAGTAATATCTTCTTGGTAAGCCTGCTAAACCAATAAAATGCATTGGCCAAAATACACCATAAGCACAAACTATTGTAATCCAGAAGTGCCAGTAGCCTAATGTTTTATTCATCATCCTACCATACATTTTTGGAAACCAATGATAAATACCTGCATACATTCCGAAAATTGCAGAAACTCCCATAACTAAGTGAAAGTGTGCCACAACAAAGTAAGTATCATGAATAGCAATATCTAAAGCAGAGTCTCCTAAAACTAACCCTGTTAAACCACCTGTTACAAATGTAGAAACTAGACCTATTGAAAATAACATTGCTGGATTCAATTGTAGGTTTCCTTTCCACAAAGTAGTGATATAGTTAAATGCCTTTACAGCTGATGGAATTGCAATTAGTAAGGTTGTAAATGTAAATACAGATCCTAAAAATGGATTCATTCCAGAAATAAACATGTGGTGACCCCAAACAATTGTAGATAAAAATGCAATTGCCATAATAGAACCAATCATTGCTCTATATCCAAAAATCGGTTTTCTAGAGTGTGTAGATATAATTTCTGATGTAATACCTAATGCTGGTAATAATACAATATAAACTTCTGGGTGACCTAAGAACCAGAACAAGTGTTCAAACAATACTGGTGATCCTCCTTGATAATGCAATACCTCTCCAGAAATAAAGATGTCTGATAAATAAAATGATGTACCAAAACTTCTGTCAAAAATTAATAATAATGCTGCAGATAATAATACTGGGAAAGAAACTACCCCAATAATTGCAGTGATAAAGAATGCCCACATTGTTAGTGGCAATCTTGTCATTTTCATCCCTTTGGTTCTTAAATTAAAAATTGTAACAATATAATTTAAAGATCCTATTAAAGAAGATGCAATAAAGATAGCCATAGAAACTAACCATAAAGTCATACCTGCTCCAGATCCTGGAATTGCTTGTGGTAAGGCACTTAGTGGAGGATAAATTGTCCATCCTGCAGATGCTGGACCAGCTTCTACAAATAATGAAATTACCATGATTATACTTGATAAAAAGAATAACCAATAAGAAATCATATTTAAAAAGCCAGAAGCCATATCTCTAGCCCCAATTTGTAATGGAATTAATAAGTTAGAAAAAGTACCACTTAAACCAGCAGTTAATACAAAAAATACCATTATTGTACCATGTATTGTAACTAATGCTAAATACATATCTGGATTCATTACTCCATCTGTTTGATGAGGTCCTAAAAATGCTTCAATAATTGAAAACGATTTTTCTGGCCATGCAATTTGCATACGGAATAACATAGACATAAATACACCAATAATTCCCATAAACATACCAGTTACTAAGAACTGTTTAGAAATCATTTTATGATCTTGACTAAAAATATATTTTGTTACAAATGTTTCTTTATGATGATGATCTGACATAATCTTATTTATTTGTAGTGTCTTAATTTAATTATTTAATAACTGATGCTAGTGTTGGCTGCTCTGCAAGCCATTTATCATATTCTTCTTGTTCTACAACAGTAATTTTCATTTGCATACTGTAATGAGAAGCTCCACAGATTTTGTTACATAATAACAAATAGTCGAACTCATAAGGGTCTTCTCCTTTTGCTTGTCTTATTTTGTTAATACCTCTTGTTTTTTCGATAACTTCTGATTGTTGTCTCATTTCTTCTGTAGTAAACTTTGGCGTAAAACCAAATTCGGTTACCATACCAGGAACACAATTCATTTGTGCTCTAAAGTGAGGCATGTAAGCTGAGTGTAAGACGTCTTGAGAACGGAACTTGAAATGAATTTTTCTACCTTTTGGTAAATACAATTCTGTAACCTGCTTGTCGTCTTGAGAATTTTTATCATTCATATCAACACCCATTGTGTTTAAGCCTTTAATGTAATTTACATTTCCTAAACCTAAGGTATTATCTTCTCCTGCATAACGTGCATCCCATCTAAATTGTTGAGAATATACCTCTATAACTATGGCATCTTTGTCATCAGATAAATCCATGATATCATTCCATTGCCACAAACCATAGCTTATTAATCCTACCAAAACAATAGCAGGAGTAACTGTCCAAATTAATTCTAATTGATGACTATCTGCATAAAATTTTGCTTTTCTATTTTTATTACCTCTATATTTAAATGTGAAGTAAAAAATTAAGAATTGCATTATAAATTGTACAATACCAATTAACCAAAAAGTAATATTAAACAAATTATCATCATGTTCTCCTTCTACAGAAGCAGATTCTGGCAACATGATAACATTCATAAAAATTAAACAATAAATCATTATTGCATAAAAGAATGCCATGAAATATAAGGCATATTTACCTTGTTTAGCATTGTCTTCATCTGTAGCAATAACACCTCTAAAATTTAATATTCTAGTAACTTGCCAAAAACTGACACCAATTGCAATACCTATAAAAATATAAAATAGAGCTAGCATATTTATCTCGTCTTAATTATTTTAATTCAAATTATTTATTAATGATGGTCTGCAGATTCACCTCTGTGTTCTATATTGTAATAGTGAAAATGCTCACTCTCTTCTAAGAATGGGTTTCCTTTTGGAATTGGGCTTGCTTTGGCAAATGAGCTAAATGTAGCGTATATAAAAATTCCTAAGAAAAATAATAGTGCACTTAATTCTGCAATACCAAATGACCATTGAGCACCTACTGTTGCTGGCATTATCATTACAAAAATATCTAAATAGTGTCCTGCAAGAATTACAATACCACCAATAAAAACAAACCAAGGAATACTTTTGTAATCACTATTTAACAATAGTAAGACTGGAAATGCAAAATTCATTCCTACCATGGCTAAAAATGGCAATTTGTATTCTTCAAATCTCATTGCAAAGTAAGTAGTTTCTTCTGGAATGTTTGCATACCAAATTAACATAAATTGTGCAAACCATAAATAAGTCCAAAAAACAGAAAAACCAAACATGAACTTTGCTAAATCATGAATATGACTATCATTTACTCCTGGTAATGCTCCTTTAGAACGTAAATATATGGTTACAAAAGCAATTACAGTTAATGCACTTACTAATAAACTTGCTAATACATACCAACCAAATAATGTTGAGAACCAGTGTGGATCTAATCCCATAATCCAATCCCAAGACATCATAGATTCTGATAACATAAATAAGAAAATAAATCCTACAGATACGTTGTAATTTAATTTAAAAGTTTTACCTCCATCATTTGCAGTATCTTCTTTGATAGAATTTCTACGTATAAACCATCTGTAAGCATTCCATATTGCTAAATAAACAATACTTCTAATTGCCCAACCTGGAACATTCATCCACCAAGATTTACCATCTACAATAGGATCGTAATTTGGACTTGCAGGATCAAAAACACCATCTCCCATCCAAGCAAATAAATGGTTCCAATGCATTACTGAAGCAACAACAATAACAACCATTATAACTGATGTTGGAATTAAGTTCGCAGTAATTGCCTCCATCACTCTAAATAAAACAACAGACCAACCTGATTGTGCAACTCTTTGTGATGCATAAAATGCCAATACCAATAAAGAAATTCCTAAAAAGAAAATTAACGACACGTATAATGCTGACCAAGGTTTATTTTGTAATTGATGCAAAACATGTTCTGCATGGGTATCATCATTATGAGCACCATGATCACTCATTTTACTATCACTATGTTGTTCGGTTGTATTATGATGGTCATTTCCTTCTTGAGCATGTGTATTTTTTACATCTTCTTTATGATGACTATCTTTTGTCTCATTATGAGAAACTCCATGGTCGTTTCCATGTGAATCTTGTTGAGCAATAATTTCTTTAGCATCTTCTAAAGTAGTTTGAGAACCACTGTAAAAACTATATGCAATACCCAATGCACCTAATAAAATTAGTGCTAATGAGAATGTTTTTAATTTACCTGAGAATTGATACATATCTTTCGTATTCTTTCTTTTTGTAATTATTTTAATAAATCTGCACGTAATTGCTCTACATACTGGACAGTTTGCCAACGTTCTGTATACGTTAATTGACTAGAATGAGATCCCATTAAACCTTTACCATACATTAAAACATGATAAATACTACCTGCAGTTATATCTCTATCTTTATAATTTGGAATTCCAGAAAACTTTTCTGTTTCTGATAAATATCCATTTCCATCACCTTTTTTACCATGGCAAGAAATACAATAAATATCATACATCTTTTTACCATTTTTTAAATTCTCTTCAGAAGCTTCTAAAGGATTCTGCAATGTTGTTTTTGCCAACTCATACCCTTCATTTGTATCTGCTATATCGTAAGTAGGATGTCCTCCTCTAGCAATAGTTCCAGCTACTGGCTTTAAATTTACAGGAGCATTTTTAATTCCGTTTGCTCCATTAGGATTGTAAGGTACAGACTCATACATATCTGGCATATATTGTACTTGAGGTTCTCTCCTATTGTTGCAAGAAATGATACCTGCAAAAATTACTAAAGCAATAATTAATTTAATTTTTTTCATTATCTATCTATTAATGCTTGTCTACTATATTAATTTCTACAGCACCTGTTGCAGTTAACAATGATGTTAATTCATCTTCGTTATTATGTACAGGTATTTCCATTAAAAAATGATCGTCTGTAGTTCTTGGATCTGGGTTTTCAGCTTTTTTAAATGGCCATATTCTACTTCTCATATAAAAAGTAATTACCATTAAATGCGCTGCAAAAAACACTGTTAATTCAAACATAATTGGCACAAATGCTGGCATATTTTCTAACCAAGAAAAACTAGGTTTACCTCCAATATCTTGTGGCCAATCTTGAATCATCATATAATTTGTCATCCAAATAGCAACAGACAAACCTGTAATTCCGTAGAAAAAAGCGGTAATAGCCAATCTAGTTGGTGCTAATCCCATAGCTTTGTCTAAACCATGAACTGGAAATGGACAAAATACTTCTTCTATATGATGGTGCTCTGCTTTTACTGCTTTTACTGCATCTAAAAGAATCTCGTCATCATTATAAAATGCATGTATAACTTTTGATGATTCCATAATTATCCGTTTAATAAATTTTTAGCTTGTAATGCCCAATTATCTCTTTCTGCTCTTCCAGGAAAAGTTCCAGTAATTGAATCTAACAAGTCATATTCTTCTTTTGTCATTTTACTAACTTGCTCGAAAGTATATAAACCAATTTCGTTTAAAACACCTTCTAACTTTGGTCCTACACCACTTATTAGCTTTAAGTCATCTGCAGTTTGTGTATTTGGATCAAAACGCCCAATAGTATCTAAAAGATTACTTACTTTATCTGTTTTTACTTCTGTAGCTACGTTTGATAAAACAATTTGTGGTTTTGTTGGAATACCTTGTTCTCTTCTTTTCTTATAAAATTCTCCAGAAGATTTCAAAATTGTTTTTACCTCTGCTTGCGCGATAACTGGGAATGTTCTTGCATATAATAAGAATAATACAAAGAAGAATCCTATAGTTCCAATAAAGATACCAACGTCTACAAATGTTGGCTCAAAACGCCACCAAGTTGATGGTAAATGACCTTTACTTAATACAATTGCGATGATATCAAAACGCTCAAACCACATACCAATATTAATAAATATTGAAATGATAAAAGACCATATAAAGCTTCTTCTAATTTTCTTGAACCATAATAACTGAGGCGTTAAAATATTGAAGAATAATAACGAATAAAATGCCCAAGCATAAGGTCCTGTTGCAGCACCTACAGATAAGTATGTGTAGTTTTCATAAGGCGATCCTGTATACCAAGCAATAAAAAACTCTGTTGCATAAGCTACAGCTACAATTCCACCTGTTAAGATGATTACAATGTTCATATACTCTACGTGTAAACGTGTAATATACTCTTCCATATTTGTAACCTTACGCATAATACCTAATAACGTTTGTACCATTGCAAATCCTGAAAAGATTGCTCCAGCAACGAAATAAGGAGGAAATATTGTTGAGTGCCAACCTGGATTGATGGATGTAGCAAAGTCCATAGATACAATTGTATGTACAGAAAGTACTAATGGAGTTGCTAAACCAGCCAATACTAAAGAAACTTCTTCAAAACGTTGCCAATCTTTAGCTCTACCAGACCAACCAAAACTTAATAATGCATAAATTTTCTTTTGGAAAGGTTTTACAGCTCTGTCTCTAATCATTGCAAAATCTGGTAATAAACCTGTCCACCAGAAAACTAATGATACAGATAAATACGTTGATATTGCAAAAACGTCCCATAATAATGGTGAGTTAAAGTTTACCCACAATGATCCAAATTGATTTGGAATTGGCAATACCCAATATCCATTCCATGGACGTCCCATGTGAATAATTGGAAACAATCCTGCTTGAAAAACGGCAAAAATTGTCATTGCTTCTGCAGAACGGTTTATAGCCATTCTCCATTTTTGACGGAATAATAAAAGTACAGCAGAAATTAATGTTCCTGCGTGACCAATACCTACCCACCATACAAAGTTAGTGATATCCCAAGCCCATCCAATGTTCTTGCTTAATCCCCAAACTCCAATACCAGTTCCTACTGTGTAAAAGATACATCCAAATCCCCAAAGCATTGCTGCTAAAGAAATATAAAACGCCATGTACCAATTCTTATTTGCTTTCCCTTCTATAGGTTTTGCAATGTCTTCGGTAATATCGTGATAACTTTTATCACCTAATACTAAAGGTTCCCTTATGGGTGCTTCGTAATGAGACATATTTATTACTTAATTTTATAATTTTAGTTAAAAGTTGAATGTTTTTAAAGTTGAAAAGTAGTTTTTTTTGACTTTTTAACTCTGAACTTTAAAACTTTCTAACTCATTTACGCTTCGTTTGTGTTTTTAACTTTAACTTGATAGATTACATTCGGTTTTGTCTGTAAATAATCTAACACGCCATAAGCTCTTTTATCTTCTACTAATGCTGTTACTGAGTCTTTTTCGTTGTTAATATCTCCAAAAACCATAGCTCCTGTTGTACAAGCAGATGAACAAGCTGTTTCAAACTCGTCTGTATTTACAGCTCTTCCTTCTTTTTTAGCTTTTAGAATAGTTGCTTGTGTCATTTGAATACACATAGAACATTTTTCCATAACTCCTCTAGAACGAACTACAACATCTGGATTTAATACCATTTTACCATACTCGTTATTCATGTTAAAGTCAAACTCGTTATTATTTGCATAATTAAACCAGTTAAAACGACGAACTCTATATGGACAGTTGTTTGCACAATATCTTGTACCTACACATCTGTTATATGCCATTTGATTTTGTCCTTGACGACCATGTGATGTTGCTGCAACTGGACAAACCGTCTCACAAGGAGCATGATTACAGTGCTGACACATCATTGGTTGAAAAGTAACCTCAGGGTTTTCTGCTTCAGTTTCTAATGCTTCATACATTTCACCTCTGCTTAATCCTAATTCTTTAGCTTCTTCTCTAGTTTCTACTTCAGAAGAATAATATCTATCAATACGCAACCAGTGCATATCTCTACCAACTCTAACTTCTTTTTTACCTACAACTGGCACATTGTTTTCTGCATGACATGCAACAACACAAGCACCACAACCAGTACAAGAAGTTAAATCTATTGATAAATTAAAGTGATGACCAATTTCTCTATTATGCTCATCCCAAATATTAATACTGTTTGCTTCTACTTCTTGATGATCATAAGAAACATAAGCAGGTTTATTCCAACCTTTTTTATGATCTTTTGGATCTACAGTTTTGTATTCTTTTAAAGACGCTACTTTTAAAATATCATGACGTCCTGCAATTGTTTTTTGTACTTGAGTACAAGCAAATTTATGAGTTCCAGATACTTTATCAATCTTTACATTATATTGTATGTTATTGCTACCATTATATAAAGGGTATGCATTAACACCTACTTGCATTTCTTCTTTTAATCCAAACGTTTTACCAAAACCTAAGGCTAAACCTACAGAACCTTTTGCTTGTCCTGGTTGAATCATTACTGGTACTGTAACTTCTTTTCCATTAACAGATACTTTTGCATAATCTCCATCAATAGCACCATTGTCTTTTACTGGATTTGAAAAACCTAACTCTTTAGCATCTGCTATAGACATTGTTAAGTAATTATCCCAAGAAGCTCTAGTAATTGGGTCAGGAAATTCTTGTAACCAAGGATTGTTTGCTTGCTTACCATCACCTAAACCAGTTTTTGTATATAAATTTAATTCGAATCCTGATGCTTTTTTTGCTGACGCTGATAAAGCAGCAGCTGCATCAGCAACTGATATTGAGCTTTCGAATAAAATATCATTACTTATGATTTCTTTAGTAAAGAAACCATTATGTAAAGCAGTGTTCCAAGAACTACCTCCTAAAACATTTTCAGAAGCGAAAGCTTTTAAATAATCGTAATATTTTGTTGTATTTCCAGACCATTTTAATAACGTATCTTGAAGTTGACGTGTATTAAATAATGGCTGAATTGTTGGCTGCATTAAACCATAGGTAACTTCATCAAATTGAGTATCTCCCCAAGATTCTAAAAAATGCGACATTGGTAATGCAAAATTAGAAGCGTTTACGGTTGCATTGTTTTCTGTTGATAATGCAACTGATAATTCTAATTTTTTTAATCCATCAGAAAAAGCTGATGCATTTGCTAAAGAATAAACAGGATCTACATTGTAAGAAATTAATCCTGCAATTTTTCCTGATTTCATATCTGAAACTAGTTGCGTAACTGCTGCATCATTTCCTTGACGGATATTTAATGTATTTACAGTGTCAATAATTTCACTATTTAATACTTTATTAATTTCTAAAGCAATTAATTGTGCGTTTTTATCATTTAATCCCGTTAAAACAACACCTTTAGAACCAGCTTTCTTTAATTCTGAAGCCATTTTCTTTACATCAGCATCTACAGGAGTTGATTTTGAAGCTACAGCATTACCAGTAATTGCATTGTATAAATTGATTAATGCAAATACTTGATCAGAAGGTTTTACAACCACTCTTTTATCTGCATTTGCACCCGTTAAAGACATGTTACTTTCGAACTGAACATGATAAGACATGTGTCCTGTTTCAGGCTTCCTACCATTTACGTAAGATTTCTCAAATCCTCCATGGAAATCACCTAAAAAATCTGCTCCAAAAGAAACAATTGTTTTTGCTTTATCTAAATGATAGTTTGGTAATGCACGTCTGCCATACATTGCCATAAAAGCATCTGTAGCTCCAGACTCTGAAACCGCGTCATAAATAACGTGTTTTACATTTGGATTAGCAACAATAAAATCTTCAATAATTTTAGTTGTTGATGGGCTTGCTAACGTTCCTGTTAATAAAACAACAGGCTTATTTGCTTCTTTTAACTCATATAGTTTTGCAGCAATTGTAGCATCTGCATCTGCCCAAGAAATTTTTTCACCTGCTTTTGTAGGTTCTTGTAAACGAAGTTTTTCATCATATAAAGAAAGAACAGCAGCTTGCACTCTTGCACTAGTTGTTCCGTTTGCTTCTTTATTAGGCATAATTTGAATTGGACGACCTTCTCGTGTTTTAACCAACACATTTGCAAAATCGTAACCATCTGCCATAGAAGTTGCGTACCAATCTGCAACACCTGGAATTACATCGTCTGGTTTTACTACATAAGGAATTGACTTTACGACTGGCCCTTGACAAGCAGCTAAAGATGCAGCTGCAGTTGTAAATCCAACATATTTTAAAAAGTCTCTACGAGACGTAGAAGAATTTTCTAATGTTTCTTTATCACCTAAAAATGTATCTGTTGGAATTTCTTCTACAAATTCATTTTTACTTAACGTTTCAACAATAGAACTATCTTTTAGTTCCTCAACACTTTTCCAGTATTTTTTGTTTGAAGCCATTTATATTTAGTTATTAGTTGTTAGTTTTTAGTTGTTAGTTTTCACTAAAACCAAACGCTATCTTTCTTCTTTAATTAATAGTGACATTTACCACACTCTAAACCACCTAATTGTGCAGCAGTAACTTTTTCTACACCATATTTCTCTGCTAACTGCTTGTGGATTTTAGCATAATACTCATTGCCTTTTAAATCTACTTTTGTTTCTCTATGACAATCTATACACCAACCCATAGTTAATGGAGAGTATTGATACATTTCATCCATCTCCTCTACTGGTCCATGACATTTTTGACATTTTAAACCTTGTACTGTAACGTGTTGAGAGTGATTAAAATACACAAAATCTGGAAGATTATGAATACGAACCCATTTTACAGGTTTTGTTTCTCCTGTATACTCTAAATTATCTGCATCCCAACCAGCAGCTGTATATATTTTTGCAATTTCTTTGTCTAACTCTTCTTTACCATACGTTAAACCATCCCATTCTATTTTGGTTCCTTCTGCAACTTCAGAAATTCCTTTATGACAGTTCATACAAACATTTACTGATGGTATTCCTGAATGCTTGCTATGTTTTGCTGATGAGTGACAATATTGACAGTCTATTTTATTTTCTCCTGCATGAATTTTATGAGAAAATGCAATTGGTTGAAGTGGTTGATAACCTTCATCTACACCAACTTTAAATAAAGTTCCGAAAACTAAATACGCTCCAACTAAAAGTAAAAATATTGTAGAAATTACCTTTAAAAAAGTATTTTCTTTTACACCAACCCAAAGTTCTTGTAAATCTCTTCTTAAGTTAGACTGATTTTCTGGACTTCTATTACCTTTTAACTCACTAACTTGTTTCAACAAGCTTGCAATCATTAAAAAAGCAACAACAATTGCACCTGCTAAAATGTAAATTAACCATTCTGGAGCACTTCCAGGAGTTGGTGCAGTAGGATCTACTACAGCCACGCCAGTAGCAGAAGCTTTTACAGGATCTCCTACAGTTGTGTAATATAGGATATCATCTATGTTTTTTTCTGACAACTGAGGAAAAGCAGTCATTGGAGAACCTTTATATTCTTCAAAAATTGCAATTGCATCTGCATCTCCAGAAGCTCTTAGCTCTGCATTATTCTTAATCCAAGCTTGTAACCAAGATCTGTCTCTTCTTTCAAGTACTTTACCTAACGCAGGTCCAATTAGCTTTTTATCTAATTTATGACAAGAAGCACATAAAGATTTAAATAACTTTCTACCTTCTTTTTGTGTTGCTTCATCAATTTCTTGTGAAAAAGAAGATAAACTAAATGCAAAAATTAAGAGAAAAATAAAACTTTTAAAAAGTTTTGTGGTTAGTCTATTGTGCAATGCTACACTTTTCATATTTAAACTTTGTTTAAAAATATCTAATTTAAAATGATAAAAATCATTTTTTTCGTTCTACAAAAGTACTACATATTGCTAAATTCTGAAAAAGGAAAAGAATGTTAAATATTAATTTATAATTGTTCTAAATAAGGTGTTTTATCAATATATTCTAAAACAACTCGTTATTTTTGTAGAAAGTTAAAATCTTATGAAAAACTACTCTAAAATTCTGTGTGTTACGATTGCTTTTTTCGCATTTAGTTTATCTGGATATGCGCAAAATGCTACAAATTCTTCTAAAGAAGTAAAGAGTTTAATAGCAAAAAAGAAAGCGTATAATAAAAAAAATGGTTTTGGTTACAGAATTCAGCTTTACAATGGTAACGAAAATACTGCAAGAAGATATAGAGCACGTTTTAAAGTTGAGTTTCCTGGAAACTACACAAAACTAACTTATGATGCTCCAGAATGGAAAGTTCAAGTGGGTAATTATAAGACAAAATTAGAAGCCGATAAAGATTTATTAAAATTTAGAGAAAAATTTTCTGGAATTATTGTAATTCCTATGGGAAGGTAATTTTAGTGTTTAAAACTAAAAAAAAAAAAATTCTTTCATATAACAATAAAGCCGAAATTCAATATGAATTTCGGCTTTATTTTACCTATTTATAGAAGTTAAATTTATTTCAGCTTCTTTTTAACTGCTACTTCTTTGTAAGCTTCAATAATATCTCCTTGTGCAATATCATTATAATTCTTAATTTGAATACCACAATCAAAACCTTTTGTTACTTCTTTTACATCGTCTTTAAAACGTTTTAGTGCTGCTAAAGTTCCATCGTGAACTACGATTCCATCTCTAATAATTCTAATTTTAGAATCTCTTTGAATTTTACCAGACATAACCATACAACCTGCAATGTTACCTACTTTAGAAATTTTATAGATTTCTCTAATTTCTACGTTACCAGTAACTTCTTCTTTCATTTCAGGAGATAACATTCCTTCCATGGCATCTTTAAGATCGTTAATTGCATCATAAATAATAGAATACGTTCTAATATCTACTTCTTCTTTATCTGCAACTGTTCTTGCATTTCCTTGTGGTCTAACATTAAATCCAACAATAATGGCATCTGAAGCTGTTGCTAACAACACATCACTTTCTGTAATGGCTCCAACACCTTTATGTAAAATATTAACTTGAATTTCTTCTGTTGATAATTTTTGGAACGAATTTGTTAAGGCTTCTACAGAACCATCTACATCTCCTTTTAAGATGATATTTAATTCTTTAAAGTCTCCTAACGCAATTCTTCTTCCAATTTCATCTAATGTTAATGTTTTTTGAGTTCTAACAGATTGCTCACGTTGTAATTGAGAACGCTTTGTTGCAATTTGTTTTGCTTCTCTTTCATCATCAAAAACAATAAATTTATCTCCAGCTTGTGGTGCTCCATCCAATCCTAAAATTGATACTGGTGTAGAAGGCCCTGCTTTTTTAAGTTTTTTACCTTTATCATCAAACATTGCTTTTACCTTACCACTGTTTTTACCTGCTAAGATATAATCTCCGACTTTTAAAGTTCCTGCTTGTACTAAAATAGTAGTTACGTAACCTCTACCTTTATCTAATTGTGCTTCTACAACTGCACCTACTGCATTTTTATTAGGATTTGCTTTTAATTCTAAAATTTCTGCTTCTAATAAAACTTTTTCTAACAATTCTGGGATTCCTTCTCCTGTTTTTGCAGAAATATCTTGTGATTGTATATTACCTCCCCATTCTTCAATTAATAAATTCATTGAAGAAAGTTGTGTTTTTACATTATCTGGGTTCGCATTTGGCTTATCTATCTTATTAATTGCAAAAATAATAGGAACTCCTGCTGCTTGCGCATGCGAAATTGCCTCTTTTGTTTGCGGCATCACATCATCATCTGCTGCTGCAACAATAATTACTAAATCTGTTACTTGCGCTCCACGTGCACGCATTGCTGTAAAGGCTTCGTGACCTGGAGTGTCTAAAAATGCTATTTTTTCATCACCTACATTTACAGAGTACGCTCCAATATGTTGTGTTATTCCTCCACTTTCACCATCAACAATATTTGCATTTCTAATAAAGTCTAATAAAGATGTTTTACCATGATCTACGTGCCCCATTACTGTAATAATTGGTGCTCTTTTTTGTAAATCTTCTGGTTTATCTTCTACTTCTTCTATAGATTCTTCTACTTCTGCACCAACAAATTCTACTTTATGATTGAATTCTTCTGCAACAATTACCAATGTTTCTGCGTCTAAACGCTGATTCATTGTAACCATCATTCCTAAAGACATACAAGCAGAAATAATGTCTGTTACACTAACTTCCATCATTGTTGCAACTTCACCAACCGTAACAAATTCTGTTACTTTTAAGATTTTACTATCTAGTGCTTGTGCTTCTAATTCTGCCTCAGATTGCTCTCTGTGTGCATCTCTTTTGCTTCTTCTATATTTTGCTCCTTTACCTTTAGAAGATTTTCCTTGTAATTTTTCAAGTGTTTCTCTTACTTGTTTTTGGATTTCTGCTTCTGTTGGTTCTTCTTTCTTAACAGCTGCTGTAGATCTGTTATTTCCTCTTCCTTTATTAAAACCTCCTCTATTACTACCTCTGTTTCCTTGATTTCCTGGTCTGTTTGAAGCATCTGATCTAGCACCTCCAGGTTTACTTATACGCTTACGCTTTTTCTTTGGATCTGAATTTGCGTCTTTCTTAGCTTCTGGTTTTTTCTTTTTAGGTTTTTCGAATTGTTTTAAATCGATTTTTTTACCTGTAAAATTAGGTCCATCTAATTTTTTGTATTGCGTTTTAATTGCTTCCGCATTTTCAGGAGTAATCTCTTCTTTCTTTTCTTCTACCTTTGGAGTTTCTTTCTTAACCTCTGGTTTTGCCTCGGCTTTAGGAGCTTCTTTTTTCTCTGGTTTAATTGTTTTTACAACCTTTAACCCTTCTAATTTTGGTGCTTTGGCTTCTACAACTGGTGGTTTTGCCTTAGGTTCTTCTACAATCTTTTTAAGCTCTTCTTTTACCTCTTCTACTTTCTCTACAGGTTTTGGTTTTTTACCAACATTATCTATGTCAATTTTACCAACAGTTTTAAACTCTAACTTATCTGCTTTGGCTTTTAAAACCTCTTCTTTTTTAGCCTCTTCTGCTTTTTTCTTTTCTAATTTAGCTTCAGCTTCTAAACGAATTGCTTCTTTCTCCTTACGTTTTTCTTCTCCAACTTCTTTAGATGCTGCTCTTTTATTAGCATCTGTTTCAAAGCCATCAAGTAAAACTTGATAAACATCTCCCGTAATTTTAGTGGTTGGTCTTGCTTCTATTTCATGACCTTTATCCGCTAAATATTCGACAGCTCTATCAAGAGAAATGTTTAATTCTCTTAAAACTTTATTAAGCCTCATTGTTTTGCCTACAGACATATATTCTTTTTAACTTATTATTTGTAAAAATATACTTTTTACTTTACTTCTATACTATAAATTTAGTCTTCGAATTCTTCTTTCAAAATTCTTTGAACATCTATAATGGTTTCTTCTTCTAAATCGGTTCTTTTTACCAACTCTGCAACAGAAGTTTCTAATACACTTCTTGCTGTATCTAAACCAATCTTTTTAAATTCTGCAATAACCCAATCTTCGATTTCATCGATAAATTCTGTTAACTCTACATCTTCTTCTTCTAAACCTTCTCTTTGAACGTCTATTTCGTAACCTGTTAACTCACTTGCCAAACGAATATTTACACCACCTCTACCAATTGCTTTCGAAACTTCTTCTGGTTTTAAAAGCACACTTACACGCCCTTTTTTACCATTTTTTTCTTCTTCGTACATTTCAATTTCCATTGATGTTACTTTTGCAGGGCTCAATGCTCTAGAAATGTATAATTGTTCGTTTTTAGTGTAGTTGATTACATCTATGTTTTCGTTTCCTAACTCGCGAACTATTCCATGAATTCTTGATCCTTTTACACCTACACAAGCTCCAACAGGATCTATTCTATCGTCATAAGAATCTACAGCTACTTTTGCTTTTTCACCTGGTATTCTTGCAACACCTTCTACAGTAATTAAACCGTCGAAAACTTCTGGAATTTCTTGCTCGAATAATTTATTTAAAAACAATGGTGATGTTCTAGACAATATAATTGCTGGTTTGTTTCCTCTTAATTCTACTGTTTTTATAACACCTCTAACATTGTCTCCTTTTCTGAAAAAATCGGAACGAATTTGCTCGCTTTTTGGTAATACAATCTCATTACCTTCATCATCTAATAAAATAATTGCATTATGACGAATGTGATGTACTTCTGCACTATACAATTCTCCTTCTAAATCTTTAAATTGCTTGAAGATATTTGTACTATCATGCTCGTAAATTTTAGATATTAAATTTTGACGTAAAGCTAAAATTGCTCTTCTACCTAGATCGATTAATTTTACTTCTTCAGAAACATCTTCTCCAATCTCAAAATCTGGCTCAATTTTTCTTGCTTCGCTTAATTCTATTTCTTCATTATCATCTTCCGAAAAACCATCTGCAACTACTACTCTATTTCTCCAAATTTCTAAATCTCCTTTATCTGGATTTATAATAATATCAAAATTATCATCAGACCCAAACTTACGTTTTAAGGCAGCTCTGAATACTTCTTCTAAAATAGACATTAATGTTACTCTGTCTATACTTTTGTTATCTTTAAATTCTGAAAACGAATCAATTAATGCTATATTTTCCATTACATTTTTACTTAAAATACAATCTTCACTTTTGCTTCTTTAATATCTTTATACTCTAGAGTTGCTGTTTTATTTACAGTAACTTTTCCTTTACCAATTGGTTTAGGCTCTCTTGCTTTCCAATTTAGTACAATTTTATCATCATCTACTTCTGTTAAAGTTCCTTCAAACTCATCATCATCAGTTTTTACTTTTAAAATTCTGTTGATGTTTTTTTTATACTGCCTTTTTACTTTTAGTGGATGTGCAATATCTGGTGTTGTAACCTCTAAAGAAAAATCTTCTTCTTCTCTATCTAGATTATGCTCTACATTTCTACTAATTCTAATGCATTCGCTTAGAGGAACTCCATTATCTCCATCTACAGTAACTTGAATTTTATTGTTTGTAGAAATAGAAAAATCTATTAAATACAATGATTCATTTAAAGCTAATGCTTCATCTACTAAATCTCTTACCTTCTTTTCGTTCATCTTAAACCTTAAAATAAAGTATAAAAAGAGGGGACTCTTAAGTCCCCTTCTTTCTTCATTTATTATAAATTTCGGTGCAAATATACGAATTGTTTGTGATTTACCAAACTAAGTTTAAGTCATTTATTTTTTGTAACTTTAGATACACTGTTATTCACCTTTAAATTTCTGAGCAATGAAAAAAATTTTAGTTCCTATAGATTTTTCGAAACCATCTGAATATGCTTCTAAAATGGCAGCAAAAATTGCAAATAAAACAAATGCTACAGTTTACTTAATTCATTTAATAGAACTCCCAAAAGGCGTTGTAGATATGGGGGCTGGAAGCAGATTTAGTATCCCAGAAAGTATGTTATACTTAAGAAAAGTAAGAGAAAAAGTACTTGATTTTAAAGATGCTATTTTTAGTGAAGATATAGATGTAAAATATTTTATAAAGCTAAATAACCCTTTTGAGGGGATTCAAAAATATGCAGATAAAATTGATGCAGACTTAATTATAATGGGGTCTAAAGGGCATTCTGAATTTGAAGAAATTATGATTGGTTCTAATACAGAAAAAGTAGTAAGAAGCTCTAAAAGACCTGTGATTGTTGTTAAAAAAGATGAAAAAAAGTTTAAAATGAAAAACTTAGTGTTTGCCTCTAACTTTAAAGAAGAAAATAAAGAGGTCTTTGGTAAGTTTGTAGATTTTGCAAATGCTTTTAATAGTAAAGTACATTTATTAAAAGTAAATACCCCTGCAAATTTTCAAGGAACTTCTGAAGCAAAACAAAAAGTAAAACAATTTACAAAAGACTTTAATCTACCCAAACATAAAATTAACATTTATAGCGATGTTTCTGTTGAAAAAGGAATTTTAAATTTCTCGAAAGATGTAAATGCAGATTTAATTGCCTTGAGTACACATGGTAGAAGTGGATTATCACATTTATTTACAGGTAGTGTTACCAAAAGTTTGTCTAAAAATGCTTTAAAACCTATGCTTACTATTAAGGTTTAAAGATTAGTTTAGGTTGTTTTTAAGCTTAAGAAAATATAATTTTGCTTAAATTAAAAAATATCTCAGTAGAGTTTGACAAAGACTTTATGTACATAAAAAATACTTGCAAGAAAGAAAATGATTGAAAAAGAATCGAAACTAGAAAACAACAAAAAAAATATTAAATTATATACTTCCAAAGCAATATGTGGAGCAACATTTTTAGGTGGGCCGCTTGCAGCAGGATATCTAATTGGTGAAAATTTTAAAGCCATAGACAAACCTATTGAAGGGCGTAATTCTTTGCTAATCGGAATAATTTCAACTATATTTCTGTTTGGTGGGATTTTTATGGCTCCAGAAAATATAATTAACAAAATTCCTCAACAAATTATTCCTATTTTATATACAGCTATTATTTGGGGAATAGTTGAATGGAAACAAAGCTCGTATTTAAAAATTCATAAAGAAAATAGTAATTCTTTTTTTTCTGGCTGGAGGGCTGCTGGAGTTGGTTTTATCTCTCTATTAATAATTGGATTAGGAATATTTGGATATGCATTTCTTTCTACAGATAACGAATTGTATGATAAATACGATTTAGAACTTACTAAATTCTCAAAAAACGAAAACGAAACCTTAGTCTTTTATGATAATTTAAATACTGGAACTACCTATACTTTGTTGAAAGAATTAGATGAAAAAACAATACCAAAATGGAGAGAAAATATTGAAATAATTAATAGTGCTAATAAGCTAGAAAACTTACCCCCAGAACTTATTAAACAGAACGAAATCTTACTCAAATACTCAAAACTTAGAATTCAAGCATTCGAATTATTTAGAAAAGCAATCAACGAAGATACAGATATATACATTCAACAGATAGAACAAATACATTCTCAGATTAATGAAGAGCTTAAAAAATTAAATTGATAAAAACTTATAAGACACATAACTCATCTAAATAAAAAAACCTCCATTTCTGGAGGCTATTTTAAAATCTAATATTTCTAATTTTAATTACAAAAGATAATCTGTACTAATAAAATTAGATGCTTTTTTATCTAACAATTCTTCTAAAATCGCATTGTTGTATGGAGTGTCTTTAGACGCTACAAAAGTTCTTATAGAAAAAGAACGCAAAGCATCATGCACACTTAAAGTACCTACAGCAGAATCTTTTCTTCCTGTAAAAGGATACACATCTGGCCCTCTTTGAGCAGCACTGTTTAAGTTTACCCTACAAACTAAGTTTACTAAAGTATCTATTAATGGCGCTAAAGTTTTTATTTCGCTACCAAAAACACTTACTTGTTGTCCGTAATTAGACTCAGCCATATCATCTAAAGGCTCTTGTATATTTTTAAAAGAAACTATAGGAATTACAGGGCCAAATTGCTCCTCTTCATACACTCTCATATCTTTAGAAACTGGGTATAAAACTGCTGGATAAATATAGTTTTCTGTTGTTTCTCCACCTTTTTTGTTAATTATTTTTGCACCTTTTTCTAAAGCATCATCAATTAATTCTTGAATATAAGCTGGTTTTCCTGGTTCTGGTAATGGTGTTAATTTAACTCCATCTTCCCAAGGATTCCCAAATTTTAAAGCATCTACTCTTTCTGCAAAACGTTTGTTAAATTTATCTACAATATGTTCATGCACATACAATACTTTTAAAGCTGTACAACGTTGTCCGTTAAAAGAAGTAGATCCTGTAATACACTCATTTATTGCTAAGTCTAAATCTGCATCAGGCAACACAATCCCTGGATTTTTAGCTTCTAAGCCTAATACCAAACGTAATCTATTTTTATAAGGATGATTTGCTTGAATTGCATTGGCAGATTTGCTATTTCCTATTAATGCTAAAATATCTACTTTACCTGTTTTCATTATTGGAGTAGCCAACACACGACCTCTACCATAAATAATATTTACAACTCCTTCTGGAAAACTATTCTGAAAAGCTTCTATTAATGGAGACAGCAATAAAACTCCGTGTTTTGCAGGTTTAAAAATAGTTGTATTCCCCATGATTAAAGCAGGAATTAACAATGCAAAAGTTTCGTTTAAAGGATAATTATAAGGCCCTAAACACAAAACAACTCCTAAAGGACCACGTCTTACATGCGCATAAACTCCGCTATTTTTTTGGAATTTAGCAGAATTTCTATCCATTTGCTTATAATCTTCAATCGTATCGTAAATATACTCTACAGTTCTATCAAATTCTTTTTCTGAATCTGGTAAAGATTTTCCAATTTCCCACATTAATAACTTTACAACTTCGTCACGCTTGGTTTTCATTTGCTCTGCAAATTCTTCCATACATTCTATCCTGTCTGCAACTCTCATTGTTGGCCACAAACCTTGCCCTTTGTCATACGCTTTGTAGGCAGAATTTAATGCTTCTAAAGCCTCTTTTTCTGTTAAATTTGGCACTGTACCTAACAAAGTAGGTTTATATGTTGCAGTTGATGAAATTGAAGAATATACTTTTGCAGTTTCTCCTTTCCATTCTTTTAGCTCACCTCCAACCAAATAGCTTTTTTGATTTAATAGCGATTTAATTTTATAGGCTTCTGGAATTTCAGTAAACTTTGTTTTCATAAATTGTTTTTTATCAATCAAAGTAAATATTGATTTTGATTAAAATTATTAAAGTCAAATTAACGAAAAATAAGAGGATATTACCTTATCCAACCCTTACAAATCACGAAAAGGTTTTCGAGTTTTCGTTTATTTTTATTTCTATTTTATACCAAGAATTGAAACAAATCTGGCTTGTCATTCAAATAGTCGCCAAAAAAATTGTTTTCTTTCATTCTTTGGATTAAAGGCTCTAAATCATCAGCAGATTTCAGTTCTAAACCAACCACAGCTGCTCCATTTGTTCTGTTACTTTTCTTAGTATATTCAAAATGGGTAATATCATCATTTGTACCTAAAATATCGACTACAAATTGTTTTAAGGCTCCAGCTCTTTGAGGAAATTTTACAATAAAATAGTGTTTCAAATTTGCATATAATAGAGCACGCTCTTTAATTTCTGCAGTTCTTGTAATATCATTATTACTACCACTTACAACACAAACTACATTTTTTCCTTTTATTTCATCTTTAAAAAAATCTAAAGCAGCAATACTCAAAGCACCTGCTGGTTCTACAACAATGGCATCTTTGTTATATAAATCTAAAATAGTTTGACAAATTTTACCTTCTGGAACTGTAATTACATCATCTAAATTTTGTTGACAAATGGCAAAATTTAAATCGCCCACTTTTTTTACAGCTGCACCATCTACAAAAGGATCTATTTTATCTAAAGTGGTGTTTTTTTTATTACGTATTGATGTTAACATAGATGGAGCTCCTGCTGGCTCTACTCCAATTATTTTTGTTTCTGGCGATACGTTTTTAAACACAGTAGATAATCCAGATGATAACCCTCCACCTCCAATAGGTACAAAAACATAATCTATCTGCTGTTGGGTTTGTTCTAAAATCTCTAATCCAACAGTTGCTTGTGCTTCAATCACTTTTTCATCATTAAAAGGATGAATAAAGGTTTTATTTTTTGTATCACATTCTTGTTTTGCAGCTTTAAAGGCATCATCAAAAGTATCTCCTTCAATGACAACATCAATAAAGTTTTCTCCAAACATTTTTACTTGGTTAATTTTTTGATTTGGAGTTGGAGAAGGCATAAAAATGGTTCCTTTTATTTGCAATAATTTGCAAGATAAAGCTACACCTTGCGCATGATTTCCTGCACTTGCGCAGACTATTCCATGTTGTTTTTCATCAGCATTTAAAGAAGACATTTTATTGTAAGCCCCTCTAATTTTGTAAGAACGAACCACTTGCAAATCTTCTCTTTTAAAAAAAATAGTAGCATTTAATTGTTTAGAAAGATTGATATTTAAACTCAAAGGAGTTTTGTAAGCAACTCCTTCTAATTTTTTTGCAGCAGCTTTTACGCTTTCTAAACTTGGAAAATAGATTTGTTTTGTTTGCATTATGGTAAATGTAAAAAGAAAACCTGTCAAACTTTTAAAATTTGACAGGCTTCAAAGTTTCAAAATCTTTATATTTTAAGCTGATTTTATTACTTTCATTGCTGTCATTGAAGCTCTTAATTCTGCTCCAATTTTCTCAACAGGATGATTTCTAATAATCTTATTAATTCGAATCAATTCTTGATTATCTACCTCATTAGAATCTGTAAATTTCTTACCAATAATATTGGTATCTACAGTTTTCATAAAATCGGTTAATAAAGGTTTACAAGCGTGGTCAAATAAATAACAACCATACTCTGCTGTATCAGAAATTACACGGTTCATTTCTGCCAGTTTCATTCTTGCAATGGTATTTGCAATTAATGGCGTTTCATGTAAAGACTCATAATAAGCAGATGCATCTATAATACCAGATTCTGTCATTGCTTCAAAAGCTAATTCTACACCAGCTCTTACAAATGCAACTAATAAAGTTCCATGATCAAAATATTCTTGTTCAGGAATTTCCTGATCTATTATTTTTTGTTTTTCAAAAGCAGTTTCTCCTGTTGCTGCTCTCCATTTTAATAGATTTTCATCATCATTTGCCCAATCTTCCATCATAGTTTTAGAAAAATGACCAGTCATAATATCATCCATGTGTTTTTGAAACAATGGACGCATAATATCTTTTAATTCTTCTGATAACCTGAAAGCTTCAATTTTTGCAGGGTTAGACAATCTGTCCATCATGTTTGTAATTCCACCATGTTTTAAAGCTTCTGTTACGGTTTCCCAACCATATTGAATTAATTTTGCAGCATAACCTGGCTCAATTCCTTTTTCTACCATTTTATCAAAAGACAAAATAGCACCAGTTTGTAACAAACCACACAAAATAGTTTGCTCTCCCATTAAATCTGATTTTACTTCTGCCACAAAAGAAGATTCTAAAACTCCTGCTCTATGACCACCTGTTCCAACAGCATACGCTTTTGCTTGTGCCCAACCTTTTCCTTCTGGATCATTTTCTGGGTGAACTGCTGTTAATGTTGGTACTCCAAATCCTCTTTTATATTCTTCACGAACTTCTGAACCTGGACATTTTGGTGCTACCATAATTACGGTTAAATCCTTACGAATTTGCATACCTTCTTCCACAATATTAAAACCATGAGAATAGGCTAATGTTGCTCCTTTTTTCATTAACGGCATTACCGTTTTTACAACATTTGTATGTTGCTTATCTGGTGTTAAGTTGATTACCAAATCTGCGTCTGGTAATAATTCTTCATAAGCGCCAACAGTAAAACCATTAGAAGAAGCATTAACATAAGATTGTCTTTTTTGATCTATAGCAGCTTGTCTTAACGCATAAGAAATATCTAAACCAGAATCTCTCATGTTTAATCCTTGGTTTAATCCTTGGGCTCCACAACCCACAATAACAATTTTCTTTCCTAATAAAGCGTTTACTCCGTCTTCAAATTCTGAAGCGTCCATAAAACGACATTTACCCAATTGTTCTAATTTTTCTCTTAATGTTAATGTGTTAAAATAATTTGACATTTTTTGTTTAATTTACTAGAAGAAAGAGGATAGAAAAGAGAAAATAGACAAATAAAAAGTTATTTAAACTCGTTTATTGTCTTTACTCTTTTATCTATTTTCTTTCATCTATATTTTAGTTTTTAGTTGTTTTTATTAGAGAAGAAAATAGAATAAAGACCAATTGTGTTCAATAATCCGTCTATTTTATTTTCTCTATTCTATTTTTTGTTTTTAGTTGTTGTATGTTTCTAATAATGTTGATATTTTCATTTCGTCTTTAGAAACTGCTATTAATCCTGAACGTGTGTATTGCATAATACCAAAAGGACTTAATTTGTTATACAAGTCTGCAATTTCTTCTTTCTTACCAGATTTTTCAAGTACAAAAAACTCTCTGTTTACAGTTACAATTCTTGCATTGCTTTCTTTGATGATGTTCTGAATTTGAGGTTCTTCAAATAATAATTCAGACTTAATTTTAAACAGACCAGCTATTTGATAAATAATATCATCAAGATTGTGATAATAGGCTTTAATAACCTCTACTTGTTTTTCTATTTGACCAATAATTTTCTTAATATTTACTTCATCCATATTTACAACAATTGTAAATTTTGATACACCTTCAATTTCTGATGGAGAAGTATTTAAACTTTCTATATTGATGTGTCTTCTTTGGAAAATTGCTGATATTCTATTTAATAACCCAATATTATTTTCAGTATAAACCGATACTGTATATAGTTGTTTTTTTTCTGTACTCATTACTTTAGTTCAAGGTTTTAAAGTTGAATTATAAACGCTCCAACCTTTGTTCTATTAATCTTGATTCTTTTTTATCTAATCTCTGTTCTTTACTCTAATCTTACATCAGAAACACTTGCTCCTGAAGGAATCATTGGAAATACATTGTCTTCTTTCTCCACACAAACCTCCAAGAAATAGGCTTCCTTACTTTTCATCATTTCTTTAACAGCCTCAGCCAATTCTTCACGTTTAGTAACTTTTTTTGCTTTGATATAATAACCTTCTGCAATTGCTACAAAATTGGGGTTTACCATTTCTGTAGATGCATATCTTTTATCAAAAAATAACTGCTGCCATTGACGTACCATTCCTAAGAAATCGTTATTTAAAACCACCACTTTAACAGCCGCTTTTTGCTGAAAAATAGTCCCTAATTCTTGAATCGTCATTTGGTAACCTCCATCACCAGAAATAGAAACTACTTCACGTTCTGGAGCTGCCATTTTTGCACCAATTGCTGCTGGCAATCCAAAACCCATAGTTCCTAATCCACCTGAAGTAATATTACTTTTAGACACGTTAAAATCTGCATATCTACAAGCAATCATTTGATGCTGACCAACATCACTTACAATAGCAGCTTTTCCTTCACTTTGAATGTTGATTTCTTTCAAAACCTCAGCCATTGTCAAACCTTCTTTTGTAGGATACAAATCGTTTTTGATTACTTTATCATATTCTATCTGATATAAATCTTTAAACTTTTGATGCCAATCTTTATGTGAATTTTCATTCAATAATGGTAATAATAAGTCTAAACTTGTTTTTGCATCACCTAAAACTGCTACATCTGTTTTTACGTTTTTATCAATCTCTGCAGGATCAATTTCAAAGTGAATCACCTTTGCTTGTTTTGCATAGGTATTTAAACTTCCTGTAACCCTGTCATCAAAACGCATTCCAATGGCAATTAAAACATCACACTCGTTGGTTAGCATATTAGGAGCATAATTTCCATGCATACCTACCATACCAACATTTAATGGATGTTTTGTAGGAATTGCAGAAGCTCCTAAAATAGTCCATGCAGCAGGGATTCCTGCTTTTTCTACAACTGCCTTTAATTGCTCTTCTGCTTCACCTAAAATAACTCCTTGCCCCCAAACAATTAATGGTTTTTTTGCTCCATTAATTAGTTTTGCAGCTTCCTCTACTTTAGATACATCTGTCTCTGGAACTGGTTTATAACTTCTTACTTTTGCACATTTCTCATACGAAAAATCAAACTCATCAAACTGAGCATCTTTAGTAATATCTACTAAAACAGGTCCTGGTCTACCACTTTTTGCAATGTAAAAAGCTTTTGCTAATGCTTCAGGAATATCTGAAGCTTTGGTTACTTGGCAATTCCATTTTGTTACAGGTGTAGAAATACCAACAATATCTGTTTCTTGAAATGCATCAGAACCTAATAAATGTGATGGTACTTGACCTGTAATACACACCATTGGTGTAGAATCTATTTGGGCATCTGCAATACCAGTAATTAAATTGGTGGCTCCTGGACCAGAAGTTGCCATAGCTACACCAACTTTTCCTGAAATTCTTGCATATCCTTGAGCAGCATGTGTTGCTCCTTGCTCATGACGTGTTAAAACATGATGAATTTTATCTTGATATTTGTACAACTCATCATAAACTGGCATAATTGCTCCTCCTGGATATCCGTAAAGAATATCTACTCCTTCTTCAATTAAACATCTTACTATTGCTTCGCTACCAGAAATACGTTCAGTAGTTTTGGTAGATTTATTTAATGTATTTATGGTTTGTGTTTCCATATATTTTTATTTTTAGACGAAAGAAAAGAGATAAAAGAATAAAGACTTTCCAATCTGTCTTTTTTTTCTTTTCTCTTGTTTCTTGCTTCTTTTTTCTGTTTTCTTATTTACAAATCTGTTACACATCCTTTAGATGCAGATGCTACTGATTTTGCGTATTTGTATAAAATTCCTTTTTTGTGTTTTAAGGCTGGTGCTACCCATTTTGCTTTTCTTTCTGCCAATTCTTCATCAGAAATTAGCACATTTATAGAGTTGTCTTCTGCGCTAATTCTAATTTTATCGCCAGTTTCAATTAAACCTATTGCACCTCCAGACTGTGCTTCTGGTGTAATATGCCCCACTACAAAACCATGAGTACCTCCAGAAAAACGACCATCTGTAATTAAAGCTACAGATTTTCCTAAACCTGCACCCATAATTAATGAAGTTGGTTTTAGCATTTCTGGCATTCCTGGCCCTCCTTTTGGCCCCACATACCTAATGACGACTACATCTCCTTTTTCTACTTCTCCGTTTGAAATTCCTGTGTTTGCTGCTTGTTCACCATCATAAACCACTGCTTTTCCTTCGAACAATAAACCTTCATTTCCAGAAATTTTTGCTACTGCTCCTTCTGTTGCCAAATTCCCATAAATAATTTGAATATTTCCTGAAGATTTTAATGCCTTATCTTTTGGATAAATAACATCTTGATCTTCAAATTCCATTGCTTTAACATCTGCCAAATTCTCTGCTAAAGTTTTACCTGTAACTGTTAAACAATCTCCATGTAAATAACCATTGTCTAACAAATATTTCATAATTGCTGGTGTACCACCAACTCCATGTACATCTTCCATTAAATATTTTCCTGATGGTTTTAAATCTGCAATTAATGGAGTTCTATCTGAAACTCTTTGGAAATCTTCTAAGGTAAATTCAATATCGGCTGCGTGAGCTATTGCTAAAAAGTGTAATACTGCATTTGTAGAGCCTCCTAAAGCGTTTACCAATGCAACAGCATTTTCTAATGACTTTTTAGAAATAATATCTAAAGGTTTTAAATCTAATTCTAATAAGTTTTTTATTGCCAAAGCTGTTCTTTCTGCTTCTGATAATTTATTTGGATTTTCTGCAGGAATTGACGAGTTGTATAGCAGTGCAAAACCCATACATTCTATGGCAGAAGCCATTGTATTTGCTGTGTACATACCTCCACAAGCTCCAGCTCCTGGAATGGCTCTTTTGATGATTTCTCTATATTCTTCTTCCTCAATTTCTCCAGCAACTTTTTGTCCTAAAGCTTCGAAAGCAGAAACAATATTTAATTTTCTTCCTTTGTAATTTCCTGATGCAATGGTTCCTCCATACATCATAATTGATGGACGATTTAAACGCAACATTGCAATAACTGCTCCTGGCATATTTTTATCACAACCCACCACAGAAACCAATGCATCGTAACTTTGTGCATTCATAACAGTTTCTATAGAATCTGCAATAATATCTCTAGAAGCTAAGGAATAATTCATTCCTGAAGTTCCCATTGAAATTCCATCTGAAACCCCAATTGTATTGAACCCTAAACCTACTAAACCTGCAATCTTAGATTCCACTTTTAATTCTGCTGCCAAATTATTTAAATGCATGTTACATGGGTTACCATCATAACCTGTACTTGCAATACCAACTTGTGCTTTGCTCATGTCTTCATCTGTTAAACCTACTGCATATAACATGGCTTGTGATGCTGGTTGAGATTCGTCTTGTGTTAATCTTTTGCTGTGTTTATTTAATTCCATTTACTGTTTTCTTCATTTTGTTGACTAAATTACTGTGTTTTTACATTTTTGTTGCATAATCTTCATTACAGACCTTTAAATTCAGGTATTTAAAAAGATGTCTAATTATTTGATTTAAAACTATTTAACCATATCTTATTATGACGTTCAAACATTGAAATATTTCCATAAAAAAAACCTTCCGTTTATAGGAAGGTTTGCTTTTATAAAATATATAAATACTACTTCCTTATCATGTCGTAATAATTACGATGACAATAATAATAGAAATAATATTTGATAATTGGTTTCTCATTTGAATGACAAATATTGAAATTTTTTATTTAATAATGCAAATAAATAATTACTTTTTTTATTTTTTATGCTTTTTGTTAGCAAGTAAGTTTAGCCCAGATTGAGTGGTCTGTTTGAGCTCTTTTTTATGCTGAACTCGATTCAGTGTCTTTTGTAATTAATAAAACGTTATTAAACAAGTGAAATGCTGAAATAAATTCGGCATAAAAAAAGCGAGTAACGATACTGAAACAAGTTCTGCACAAGAAGCTGGAAATAGCATCAAAAAAACTCCTGTTTTATAGGTATTACAATTTATCTTTTTTAGATAATTGTACTTTGCCCCATGTGAATATTTGTAAAATTCATGTTGCTATCATCTTGATTTAGGATGTAATCTGCAATAAAATCGCCCACTTTAGATGTGGCTGCAAAGTATTTGTTTTTTCCTTTGATATCTTTTGTGGTGATATTTAAGTCTAATGATTTTGCAACTGCTCTTTCTATTGCATCTGCTTCTTCGTCTAAACCTAAATGCTCTAACAACATTGCTGCTGATAAAATTGATGCTAAAGGGTTTGCTATGTCTTTGCCTTTTGCTTCGGAAAATGTCCCATGAACAGGTGCAAACAATGCATTTTCTTCACCAATTGAAGAGGATGCCAACAAGCCTATTGAGCCTGAAATAACACTAGCTTCGTCTGAAATGATATCTCCAAATAAATTTTCTGTAAGTACAACATCAAAGCTTTTGGGTTCTAAAATTAACTTCATGGTTGCATTGTCTACGTACAAGTGTTCTAGAGTTACATCTTTATACTGTGTAGCAATTTCTGTAACTGTTTTTTGCCATAATTTAGAGGTTTCTAGCACATTAGATTTGTCTATTAAGGTTACTTTTCTTTTTCTACTTTGTGCTGCTTTAAACGCTAAATGAGCTATTCTAGAAATTTCATCTACAGAATAAGTACAAACATCGTAGGCATTTTTACCATCTTTGCTCAACTCTTTTTTCCCAAAATAAATACCTGCTGTTAATTCTCTAAAAATAGCAATGTCTGTTCCTTTGATAATCTCTCTTCTTAATGGAGAATTTTTTATCAATTGGTCATAAGCTTTTACAGGGTTTATATTGCAAAAAAGGTCTAATTCTTTTCTTAATTTTAGCAACCCTTGTTCTGGTCTAATTCTTAATGAGGGGTCATTATCGTATTTAGGGTCTCCAATAGTACCAAACAAAATAGCGTCTGCATTTTTACAAATTTCTATTGTTTTTTCTGGCAACGGATTTCCTGTTGCATCTATAGCTGCTGCACCCATTTGTGCTTCTTTGTACAAGAAAATATGATCATACACTTCTGCAACTGCACCTAATGCTTTTTTTGCTTGATTAACGACTTCTGGACCAATACCATCACCTGGAATTACTGCTATTGTGTATTTCATTTCACTATTTTTGAAAGTTTTGCCTAAATCAAAGGTAGTTGAAATTTTTAAAATATTTTACTATTTAAAAATGCGCAACTACCTATGAAGACAAAATATTTTTGGGTTTCTAAAATTTAAGCAATGGCAATTTTAGAAATTTTATTTACTTTTTTCATTATTTGATGAATGTCTTCATCTTTTACTTCTTTTTGCTGATCTGCAGTTTCTAAAAAGGAAGTATAAGCACTATCTAATTGAACTTTAGTTAACTCGTAACCAATCTTTTTTGCTCTGTAAGCTAATGCTGCTCTACCACTTCTAGCTGTTAAAACTATGGCACTTTCTGTAACACCAACATCTTCAGGATCCATAATTTCATAAGTTTCTCTGTTTTTTATGACTCCATCTTGATGAATTCCAGAACTATGTGCAAATGCATTTGCTCCAACAATTGCTTTATTGGGTTGCACTGGCATTCCCATACTTTCTCGAACCATAATAGAAGTATCGTACAATAATTTTGTATTGATAGAGGTTTCTAAATTTAGATAAGGATGTTGTTTTAAAACCATTACTACTTCTTCTAAAGCCGTATTTCCTGCTCTTTCTCCAATTCCGTTAATTGTACACTCTATTTGACGAGCACCATTGATAACTCCTGCAATAGAATTTGCTGTAGCCATTCCTAAATCGTTATGACAATGACAAGAAAGAATTACATTATCTATACCTTTTACGTTTTCGTGCAAATATTTCATTTTTGCACCATATTCTTCTGGTAAACAATAACCTGTTGTATCTGGAATGTTTAAAACAGTGGCACCTGCTTTTATAACTTCTTCACAAACCTTTGCCAAATATTCGTTATCAGTTCTTCCTGCGTCTTCTGCGTAAAACTCTACATCTTCTACAAAAGATTTTGCATAAGAAACTGCTTTTACAGCACGTTCTATTACAGCTTCTCTAGAAGAATTAAACTTGAATTTTATATGAGAATCACTTGTTCCAATTCCTGTATGAATTCTTGGATATTTTGCATATTGTAAGGCCTCTGAAGCTACTTTAATATCGTTTTCTACAGCTCTTGTTAAACCACAAACTGTAGCATTTTTAACAATTTTTGCAATTTCTGAAACCGAACTAAAATCTCCTGGACTTGATACAGGAAAACCAGCTTCTATAACATTTACTCCAAGTAAATCTAATCTTTCAGCAATTACCAATTTCTGTTTTGTATCTAATTTACAACCTGGAACTTGTTCTCCATCTCTTAATGTTGTGTCAAAAATTTGTACTTGATTATTTTGCATAATTTCTGTAAAGATTATCGTATTTATACATCAAATATATTTAATGAGATAAAATTAATTGGTTACTTTTACAGTTCTGTACGATTTCTAGTCGAAATTAAATAAGTATAATTATTTGATTTTTAATTAATTATGAGTAAAAACATTACATTCGCCAATCAGCAAAATGATGCGCTATTTGTACTGATTAAGTCTTTAACCAAGTCAGAAAAAAGACAATTTAATCTTTATGTAGGAAGATTAGATGGTAATGTAGATGCTAAATTTTTCTCTCTTTTTAAGTTTTTAGAAAAACTAAAAGTTTATGATGAAAAAGTAATTATTGGAAGTGGTATTGTATCTAAACAGCAATTATCAAATTTAAAAGCGCATTTATACAAGCAAATTTTAATAAGTTTACGTTTAAATCCTGCACATAAAAACATTAGAATTCAAATTCGGGAACAGTTAGATTTTGCCACGGTTTTATATCAAAAAGGACTCTACAAACAGAGTTTAAAATTGTTAGACAAAGCTAAAAATTTAGCAATTGAATACGAAGAAAAAAACATTGCTTACGAAATTGTTGAATTAGAGAAAGTAATTGAAACACAATACATTACACGAAGCTTAAACAACAGAGCAGACCAACTTTCTGTACAAGCTAAAGAATTGAGTCAGCAAAATGTAATTGCCAGTAAATTATCAAATTTATCATTGCAATTGTACAGTCATTTATTACAAAATGGTTATGTAAAAAACAAAAAGGAGTTGCAATTTATAAACAACTATTTTGAGGATCGTTTGCCAAAATACAAGTATGAAAAATTAGGTTTTAGGGAACGTCTTTGGCTTTATAAAGCACATTTATGGCATAGTTTTTTAACACAAGATTTTTTACAGAGTTATAAGTATGCTAACAAATGGGTAGATTTATTTAAAGAAAACTCTAAATTAATCAATCTACATCCTGTTTTTTATTTAAAAGGAATAAATTATTTGTTAGAAGCTTCCTTTTTTGTGAAAAAAATCTCAACTTTTAGAGATGAATTAGAAAATTTTGAAGCAGAAGTTACTGCCAAAAAAATCCCTTTAAACACCAATACAGAACTACTAATTTTTCAATATTTATATGCCAACAAGCTACATTTACATTTTTTAGAAGGTACTTTTGATAGGGGAGAATATTTGGTTGCAATCATCAATAAAAAAATTGAAGATTATAGCAACAGACTAGACAATCATTATATTGTAATGTTTTATTACAAAATTGCTTGTTTGTATTTTGGAATGGGTAAAAACGAGCTTTGTATAGAATATTTACAAAAAATTATTCGAAGTAAAATAGGCTCTGCAGAAGATTTACAGTGTTTTGCTAGAATTTTAAACTTAATTGCACATTATGAATGTGGCTTAGATTATGATTTGGAAAGGCAATTTATAGATACCTATAAATTCTTACTAAAAATGGAGAATTTACAAGAGGTTCAAAAAGTGTTTTTAGAATCTATAAGAGATTTAAGTGATGTTTTTCCACATGAAATTAAAGGCGAATTCAAGAAAATTCATGCAAAATTAAAAGTTTTTGAGAATCATCCTTACGAAAAAAGAGCCTTTTTATATTTAGATATTTTGTCTTGGTTAGAAAGTAAAATTGAAAATAAACCGATTGCTTTAGTTATTAAAGAAAAATCACGTCAACTATCTAAATAATATCAATTTTCAAATTTTTACCACCTGTTTTTGTTAATATGATATAAATTCAACAAAAACACAAAATAAAAGCAAGTTGATGTCTGCTAATTAAATATTTCTAATATTTTTGCCTTGTGAATAAATCAATAATACATACAAATCTAACCAATGCTATTTCTTTAGCATTTACTATTATTGGCACAACTACAACAATTACCCTTTAGGGGTTTATTATATTTCATATCAACTTAGGTCATTTATATTGTTTCGAATAATTTTGAAACAGTTCTCAATAAAAAATAAATTTCACAAACTATTTCATTAAAAATGAAAGTATTAAAATTCGGTGGTTCTTCAGTCGCAAATTCAGAAAACATAAAAAAGGTTTTATCAATTGTAGAAAAAACTTCAAAAGCGAGTAAAACTGCAGTTGTAGTTTCTGCTTTTGGCAAGACCACAAACGCATTAATTCAAGGAGCAAATTTAGCAGCTACAAAAAATGAAGACTATAAAATCGTTTTAAAAAAGTTAGAAACACATCATTTTAACGTAATTAAAGATTTAATTCTTTTAGAGAATCAACCTAAAATTCTCGATTATGTAAAAAAACTTTTCAATCAATTAGAAACCATTTACGAAGGTTGTTATTTGTTGGAAGAACTAACTCCAAAAACACTGGCTACTATTTCTAGTTTTGGCGAATTATTGTCTTCTTACATTATTGCAAATGCAGCAAATAGTTCTTTTGAAACTGATTATAAAGACAGTAGAGAACTCATTATTGCTTCTGATAATTATTTGAATGCAACAGTTAATTTTACAGAAACAAATAAAAACATTGCTACTTATTTCGATGGAAACCAGAAACAAGTAACTCTTTTACCTGGTTTTGTTGCGAATACTTTAGAAGGAAAAACTACCACTTTAGGACGTGGAGGATCTGATTATACTGCAGCCATTATTGCTGCTGCTGTAAATGCGGAAGAATTACAAATTTGGACGGACGTTTCTGGAATGTTCACAGCCAACCCAAGTGTGGTAAAACAGGCGTTTCCTATTCCTCATATTTCGTATCACGAAGCCATGGAATTGTCTCATTTTGGAGCGAAAGTTATTTATCCGCCAACAATTCAGCCAGTTTTGAAAAAGGGAATTCCTATTTGGATTAAAAACACATTTAAACCAGAAGAAGAAGGGACTTTAATAGCCAAAGAAACAAGTAACAAAAAACCTGTAAAAGGAATTAGTCATATAGAAAATATAACTTTAATTACCCTAGAAGGAAGTGGAATGGTAGGAATTCCTGGTTTTTCTAAGCGTTTATTTGAAGCGATTTCTTTGCATAACATTAATATTATTTTGATTACTCAAGCTTCGTCTGAATTATCGATTTGTATTGGTATTGCTGATGAAGATGCTCAAAAAGCAAAAGCAGTAATTGATGAAACTTTCGAGTTTGAAATTGAAAAGCAAAAAGTAAATCCTGTAAAATTAGAACAAGATTTGTGCATTATTGCTTTGGTTGGCGATAATATGAAAAACCACCAAGGTTTAAGTGGACAAATGTTTAGTTCTTTGGGCAAAAATAATGTGAATATTAGAGCCATTGCACAAGGTTCTACAGAGAAAAATATTTCTGCTGTCATCAATAAAAGTGATGCAAAAAAGGCTTTAAACACGTTGCACGAACAATTTTTTGAAGAAAAAATTAAACAAATCAATCTTTTTGTTACTGGTGTAGGGAATGTTGGTGAACGTTTTTTAGCACAATTAGAACAGCAGAAAAAACACTTAAAACAGCATTTAAAACTGAATGTTCGTGTAATTGGTTTATCCAACTCCAAAAAAATGGTTTTCAACGAAAAAGGAATCGATTTAAAAAACTGGAAAGAACTTTTAGAAAACGGAGAACAAACAAGTTTAGAGAAGTTCTTTAACAAGACAAAAGCCTGTAATTTAAGAAATAGTGTTTTTGTAGATAATACTGCAAACCAAGCAGTTTCTGAAATTTATGAGAACTATTTAAGACAAAGTATTGGTGTGGTAACCTGTAATAAAATTGCATGTGCTTCTTTATTAGAAAACTATAAAACGTTGAAAGCAATTTCAAGAAGATACAATGCTCCATTTTTATTTGAAACCAATGTAGGTGCAGGTTTACCAATTATAGATACTTTAAAAAACCTAATTAATTCTGGTGATAGAGTTCATAAAATTCAGGCTGTTTTATCTGGAAGTTTAAACTTTGTATTCAATAATTTTAATGAAAACACAACGTTTCATGATGTTGTAGCGCAAGCTCAAAAAGAAGGGTATACAGAGCCAGATCCAAAAATTGATTTGAGTGGTGTGGATGTTGCTAGAAAAATTTTAATTCTTGCCAGAGAAAGTGGTTATGATTTAGAATTGAGCGATATTTATAAAAATGCTTTTCTACCAAAAGAAAGTTTAAAAACAACAAATAATAATGATTTCTATGCTTCTTTAACAAAAAATGAAGCTCATTTTCAGCAAATATTTAAGGAAGCAAATGACACAGATTGTCGCTTAAAATATGTCGCAGAATTTGCAGACGGAAAAGCAAATGTTGGTTTGCAACACATTCCTTCAAACCATCCTTTTTATAATTTAGAAGGAAGTGATAATATTGTGTTATTTTTTACAGATAGATATCCAGAAAATCCTTTAATTATAAAAGGTGCTGGAGCTGGTGCAGATGTTACTGCTTCTGGTATTTTTGCGGATATAATTAGAACTACTAAATAAGTTGACAGTATTCAGTAGGCAGTCTCCAGTAAGCAGTATTCAGTAAAAAACTGATTGCAAACTGAAGACTGAAGACTGAGAACTGCTGACTGAAGACTTAAAAAAAAATGGATTATTTAAAAATATTTTCTCCTGCAACTGTTGCCAATGTTTCTTGTGGATTTGATTCTATGGGTTTTGCTGTAGATGCAATTGGTGATGAAATGACGTTTACAAAAACTGTCCAAAAAGGAGTAAAAATAACCAATATTACTGGTGCTAATTTAACGTACGAAGTTGATAAAAACGCAGCAAGTGCTGTGGTTAAAAAAATATTATTAGAAGCGAATACCGATTTTGGAATTGAATTAACCATCCACAAAGGATTTTCTCCTGGAAGTGGTTTGGGTAGTTCTGCTGCAAGTGCAGCAGGTGCTGCTTTTGGTGTAAATCAGTTTTTAGAAAATAAATATTCTGAATTAGAACTCACTAAATTTGCAATGTTTGGAGAAGAAGTTGCTTGTGGAACACCAATTGCCGACAATGTTGCAGCAGCAATTTATGGAGGTTTCGTTTTGGTAAGAAGTTACGAACCTTTAGATATTGTAAAACTCCCTGTTCCAGAAAAATTAAAAGTAGTAGCAATTCACCCTCAAATTGAAGTAAAAACAAAAGACGCAAGAGAAGTTTTACCAAAAGAAATTCCTTTAAAAAACGCCATTACACAATGGGCAAATGTTGGTGGATTGGTGAGTGGATTGTACACAAATAATTACGAATTAATAAGTAATTCTTTAGTAGATTTGGTGGCAGAACCTACAAGAAAATCTTTAATTCCGTTTTTTGATGAAGTGAAAAAAAATGCCATAAAAGCTGGAGCTCTAGGTGCAGGAATTTCTGGCTCTGGCCCAACAATTTATGCTTTGTGTAAAGGAGATGAAATTGCAAAAAAAGTAAAAAATGCAATTCATAAAACATATAAAAACACTGGAATCGATTTTGAAATCTTTACCTCGAAAGTGAATTCAGCAGGAATGAAAATAATATAAACTGTCTCCTCGAGCGCAGTCGAGAGGTTTTATTTAGGTCTCGACTGCGCTCGACCTGACAAACGAAATTAAACAAAATGAACTACTACAGTTTACATAGAAAATCGCCAAAAACAACTTTTAAAAACGCAGTTGTAGAAGGTTTGGCAAAAGATAGAGGAATTTATTTTCCAGAAACAATTACGCCACTATCAAAAGATTTTATAGAAAATATTGAGAATTACACAAATCAAGAAATTGCTTTTGAAGTGATAAAACAATTTGTTGGTGATGAAATTCCGACCAATAAATTAAAAGAAATTGTGGCAGAAACTGTTTCTTTTGATTTTCCTGTGGTAAAAATTACAGATAATATTGCTTCTTTAGAATTGTTTCACGGCCCAACAATGGCTTTTAAAGATGTTGGTGCTAAGTTTATGGCTAAATGTTTGGAGTACTTCAACAGAAATAATGAAGATGAAGTTACTGTTTTAGTCGCAACTTCTGGAGATACTGGAGGTGCTGTTGCCAACGGGTTTTTAGGCGCAAAAGGTGTAAATGTGGTTATTTTATATCCTTCTGGAAAAGTGAGTGATATTCAAGAAAAACAACTAACTACTTTAGGTCAGAATATTACAGCTTTAGAGGTAGATGGTGTTTTTGACGATTGTCAAGAAATGGTAAAAACTGCTTTTTTAGATGAAGAAATTACGAAGACTTTAACCTCTGCAAATTCAATAAATGTTGCACGTTGGTTGCCACAAATGTTCTACTTTTTCTTCACTTATAAAGAATTAAAAAAACTTAATAAAGAATTGGTTTTCTCTGTACCAAGTGGAAATTTTGGCAATATTTGTGCAGGAATAATGGCACAGAAATTAGGTTTACCTGTCAAGCATTTTGTGGCTTCTACCAATGTAAACGACACTGTTCCTAATTATTTAAAAGATGGAAAATACACTCCAAAACCATCAAAAGCAACCATTTCTAATGCTATGGATGTTGGAAACCCAAGTAACTTTATTAGAATTCAAGAATTGTATAACAACGATTTTGAGGCTCTAAAAAAACATTTTTCTTCTTTTAGTTTTACAGATGATGAAACTCGCGAAAAGATGAAAGTGATTTATAAAGATTCTGGTTATGTTGCAGATCCTCATGGAGCAGTTGGTTATTTAGGGTTGGAAAAATACGGTTTAAAAGAAAATGAATTTGGGGTATTTTTAGAAACTGCACATCCTGTAAAGTTTTTAGATGTGGTGGAAGAAACTTTACCTGTAAAAGTCGAAATTCCTGCACAGATTCAGAAAGTGATTAACAATAAAAAAGTAGCGATAAAGGTTGCTGCCTATGAAGATTTGAAGAGTTTTTTGATGGAAGAATAATTTTTTCATTTCAAACGAAACGCAGTGAAGTTGAGAAATCTTATGTATTCAATTAGTTTCTATTAGATTTCTTCATAAAGTCCGAAATGACATTCTTATTTTTAGATAGTTATTAGACCTCACAGATTTTAAAAACCTGTGAGGTCTTTCACTCTACAACTCAAAAATCCCATCATCAGTAAAACAATAATTTTTACATTTCTTTAAGCTTTGCCTTGTATTTAATCCTGTAAACAAACTAAAAGCTGGTAAAATTAGCTGATTTTCTGTTACTTGAAAACAAGGTAATTTAATTCGTTGCTTGCCTTTTCCTTTGATAAAAACTCCTGGGTGAATATGTCCAGAAATGGTAAAAAAATCGCTTATATCCTCAACTGAATCATGAACAAATTTTAAAGTGTTTACATTTAATTCTGAAGTAAAAACCTCAATATTAAATTGCTCGTAAACTTTGTTGCTTAATCTGTCATGATTCCCTTTTATCAATTGTAATTTTAAGTTTTCGAATTGTGATAACCATTGCTTAAACTCATTTAAATCACTATTATATTCTGCATGAAATAAATCGCCTACAATTATTAAATTTTCAGCTTTAAAATGCAAGATTAACTGTTTTAAACGTTCTAAATCTGTCGTTAAAACATCTTTTGGAATTGGAATGCCACTTTTTTGAAAATGAGCAGATTTTCCAATATGCAAATCACTTAAAATTAAACTTTTTTGAGATTCCCAATACAAAACTCGCTGATTCGTAACTTCTAAAACCTCGTCTTTACACAATATTTTTCTAGAAATTATTACCAAGGGTTTACTCATATTTAGGCTTTTAACGCTTGTTTTTGAATGCGTTCTATTCGTTTGCTTAAATCTTCGTTACTCATAGTTCCTCGCAAACTATCTACTTTTAAAGGAAAACTCAAAGGTGTAAAATTTTGGGCTCTTTTCAAAATGATTTTACTTTCTGAAATTCGTTTAAAAGCACTTTGTAAACGCACTTTTTCTAATTCATAATCGAAAACTTCGTTATACGCTTGTTTCAACAATAAATTGTTGGGTTCATGGTCATTTAAAACTCTAAAAATTAATCCTGAAGAAGATTGCAAACTCTTATTCGACTTTCGATTTCCTGGTTGTGTTTGAATGACCAAACCAGCAACCACAGCAATATCTCTAAATTTTCGAGAAGCCATTTCGCTCGCATTTATACTTGCAGTTACATCCTGAATTAAATTTTCTTTGGAAAATATCTCTGTAATATTTTCTTCATTTAAAGGTATTTCTTGGTCGCTTAACAACTCAAAACCATAATCGTTCATAGCGATTGTAAAGGTTCTTTTTTGTATTAAACTTAGTCGATAAGCAATTAAAGAAGCCATAATTTCATGGACTAATCTTCCTTCAAAAGGATAGGCAAACAAATGGAAACCTTCTTTAGTCTCTATGAGTTCTACTAAAAATTCGTCGTGTTTTGGAATGTGAGAATTGACTTCTTGTCTTTTTAATAAAGGATGCAAAAATTTCAACTCTTTTTCTCTATTATTTGGCGTTAAAGCATCATTTAACTTTAATCTTAAAAAATGTGTTAAATAAGAAGTTAAAGGCAACCTACCACCCATCCAGCTTGGGGTAATCGCTTTTTTCTTTTTGCTTCTTTTTACCAAAACAGTCATGTCTTTTATTTGTTTCATCTCTAAAACCCTTCCTCCTAAAATAAAAGCATCACCCTTTTTTAATTTTGAGATAAAATATTCTTCCACCATTCCAATATATCCACCAGAAAAAAACTTTACAAATAGCATTACTTCACTTACAATTACACCAATATTCATTCTGTGCATCATGGCTATTCGTCTACTTTTTACTCTGTAAAATCCGTCTTCATCTAACACTACTTTATGAAATTCTTCATAGGCTTTTAACGTATTTCCACCTTGTGTGATGAAATGGATGCACCAATCGAATTCTTCTTTGGTTAAATAATGAAATGCGTGAATTTCCTTAACCAATTCGTATGTTTCATCCGCTTTAAAACCTTCGCCAACTGCCAACGTCACTAAAAATTGAACCAAAACATCATAGGTCAACACATAAGGTTGCCTTGCTTCAATTTGGTTTTGTTTTACGGCTTCTTTTACAGCAGCAACTTCTATCAATTGTAAAGAATGCGTAGGAACTGCGTACATTTTTGAAGTTTCAAAAGGCGAATGCCCACTTCTTCCTGCTCTTTGCATAAAACGTGCAATTCCTTTGGCAGAACCAATTTGAATGACACAATCTACTGGTTTAAAATCGACTCCTAAGTCTAAAGACGATGTACAAACGACTGCTTTTAATAATCCGTTTGAAATGGCTTCTTCAATAAAATTACGTTGCACTTTATCAATAGAACCATGATGGATGGCAATTTGACCAATTAAATCTGGTTCTTCTTCTATTAAAATTTGATACCATAATTCACTCTGATTTCTCGTGTTTGTAAAAATTAGAGTCGTCGTGTTTTCATAAATAATCGGAATTATTTTAGAACTCATTTGTTTACCTAAATGTCCTGCCCAAGACAATTCTTCCACTTCATCTGGCAATAAAGAAACAATATCAATTTTCTTCTTTTCTTTTGCACGAATCATCGTGGTTTTTACCTCATAAGGAATGAGTACATTTTTGGCTTCCTCCAAATTCCCAATCGTTGCAGAAATTCCCCAAATTCTCGCTTTTGATGATAAATTTCTGATTCTTGCAATTGCTAATTCTGTAATTACACCACGTTTTGAGCCTAGTAATTCATGCCATTCATCAACAGCAATACAGTTTACATTTTTAAACCAACGTGAGTTTTTCTTTTGAGAAAATAACAAGTGAAGCGTTTCTGGAGTCGTTAAAATAACGTCTGGCATTGCACGTTCTTGACGCCTTCTATCTTTGGTTGATGTGTCTCCATTTCTAACCTCAACTGTCCAATCTAAACCAATTTCATCAACAGCAGTATTCATGGCTTTTGCCAAATCTTTCGCCAACGAACGCAAAGGACTTACCCAAATTAATTTTAATCCTTTTTTGTAGTTTTTTTGATTGTTGAAATAATCAATAACAACCGCTAAAAATACAGAAAACGTTTTCCCAAAACCTGTTGGAGCCACTACCATTCCACTAAAATTATTGTGATAGCGTTCCCAAGTTTGGGTTTGAAAACTAAAAGGCGTTTGGTTTTTTTCTGCCATCCAATTTTCTATGATTTTGTAGCCTTGTGTTTGTTTGAAGTTGCTCAATGTTGTTTTTAGTTGATGGTTGTTGGTTTTTAGTTTATTTCGATTTTATGGAGAAATCTCACAGAAAATAGTTTAATAAATGAAGTTTCTCCTCCTCATAATAAGATTTCTCAATTCTACTGTGTTTCATTCGAAATGACAATTTATTTTCTAATCACAATGTCATTTCGACTTTATGGAGAAATCTCAAATTACGAATTGGATTTATCAACTTCACTGCGTTTCACTCGAAATGACAATTGTCTTTTAAATTTTAATTCGCATCAATTAGTGCTTTTACACTTTCAATTGTATCTATATCTTTTAAGGTTTTGTCTTTTCTCCAACGTTTCATTCTTGGAAAACGCAAGGCGACTCCGCTTTTGTGTCTTTTACTGTATGCAATTCCTTCAAAAGCAATTTCGAAAACCAATTCTGGTTTTACGGTTCTTACAGGTCCAAATTTTTCGATGGCATTTTTATTTACCCATTTAGAAATTTCTGTAATTTCTACATCTGTTAATCCTGAATAGGCTTTTGCAACCGTTACTAATTTGTCTTCATTTTTTACTGCAAATGTGTAATCTGTGTATTTAGAACTTCTTCTTCCACTTCCTTTTTGAGCGTAAATCATTACTGCATCAATCGTTAATGGGTCTACTTTCCATTTCCACCAATCGCCTTTTTTTCGTCCAACGTGATAAATGGAATCTTTTTTCTTCAACATTAAACCTTCAGAATTAAAACTTCTTGCAGCATTTCTTAAAGCATCTAATTCGTTCCAATTTTTGAAATCAATAATTTCTGATAATTTTAAAATATCACTGGTATTTTGTTTGAATAATTTTTCTAATTGAATTCGCCTTTCTTGCATCGATAAAGTACGTAAATCAGCCTCATTCAATTCTAAAATATCATAAATATATAAACCAACTGGCACATCTTCCATTAATTTTTTGGTTACATTTTTTCGGTTCAATCTTTTTTGTAAATCATTAAAAAGCAACACAGCACTATCTTTTACAGCTAAAATTTCACCATCAATTACAAAACTGCCTTCTAATTGAGCAACTGCTTCTACCAATTCTGGAAACTGTTCTGTGACTAATTCTTCTCCTCTACTCCATATAAAAACCTCATCTTTTCTTTTGATAATTTGCCCACGAATTCCATCCCATTTATACTCTACTTGCCACTCATTTGTGTCGCCTAAATCTTCTAATTCTTTCTCTAAAGAATATGCCAAACAAAACGGATAAGGTTTCGAATTATCGTAATTTATATGTTCGCCATTTAATAAATCATCAAAAGATATAGAATTTGGCGTCCAATTTCCAATAATACTGTGCATTAGTTGGTTTGCATCAATGCCTGATAATTTTGCCAACGCATTTACCAAGGTTTTTTTAGAAACTCCAATTCTGAAACTTCCACCAATCAATTTATTAAAAATCAACCTTTCTTGTGCTTCTAATCCGTTCCAAGCTTCTAAAACATATACCTTTTTTTCTTCGTCTGTTTTTTGTTTTAGGTTGATGAGTTCATCAATCCAAATATATAATGGTTTTTCTATTTTATCTTTGGGATTTGGTAATAAAAGTGCAATGGTTTCTCCTAAATCTCCAACAGATGAGTAACTTTCTAAAAAAAGCCATTCAGGAAGTTGCGTAATTTCCATCACCCAGCTTTTCATTAAGTTCGATTTTACAGGTCTTGAAGGTCTTTTTCCTGTAAATAAAGCAATTAACCACAATTTATCTTTGTCGGGAGCTGATTTAAAATAGTTTACTAATGCATCAATTTTTGCATTGGTTTTATTGGTGATTTCTATCGCGCTAATTAAATTGGAAAAGTCTTTCATAAATCCACTTTTTCAGTTTTAATTTCTGCTTCACTTGCCAACTCATCATCACCAAACTCGGTTTTTAATTCGTGCGCTTCAATGCCAATTTCATTCAAATATTTAGAAAAAACAGCTTGCGAACCATGAGTTACATACACTTTTTGGGCTTCAGTTGCTTTTACAGCTTCCAATAAACCATCCCAATCTGCGTGATCACTTACTGCAAAACCTGCATCAACTCCTTTCCATCTTCGATTTCCACGAATGTGCATCCAACCAGAACAAATTGCAGTTGATGCATTTGGAATTTTCTTCAACAATCGAGAACCCAACAAACCTGGAGGCATGATTACTATTTTATTTTGAAGGTCTGCTTTTTTGAAATCGTAATTCAGTAAAGTGGTTTCTGGAAGCTCAATTCCAGAACCTGAAATAGCATTGTTTAAGTTATGAATTGCTGTGTGCACGAAAATGTCATCTACGCCTTCAATCAATTTCATTATTCGTTGTGCTTTTCCTAAACTATACCCTAAAAAAACACTGGTTCTATTGTTTTGCTGATTTTGCAAAACCCAATTCTGTAATTGCGTTTGTAATTCCTTTTCTTCTTTCCACTTATAAATTGGCAAACCGAAAGTACTTTCTGTTATAAATTCGTGACATTTTACGGGTTCAAAAGGTGTGGTAATAAAATCGGGTTGTGTTTTATAATCTCCAGAAAAAACGACCACAAAACCTTTATACTCCAAACGAATTTGTGCAGAACCAATGACATGACCTGCAGGAAAAAAACTGACTTGTACTCCATTTATATTTCTAGGTTCATTATACCACAAACTTTCAATAGAAATATCTTGACCTAATCTGTGTTTAATAATTGCTTTGGAATCATTATGACACAAATAATGTTTGTTCCCAGCTCTTGAATGATCTGCATGACCATGAGAAATAATAGCATAATCTACAGGATACCAAGGATCTAAATAGAACTTTCCTGGTATACAATAAATGCCTTTTTTTGTGAATTTTATGAGTTTCAAAACTTGTTTTTCTATTAATTTTAGAGGTTATTTCAGTCAAAAAATGGATTACAATTTTCTTGCAATCCATTTTATTTTATCATCTATAAAAATACTGAATCATTTTAACTATTGCAGTTTACCATCCAATTAATTCCGTATTTATCTGTACATCTTCCAAAATATCCCCATTCTCTTTCTCTAAATTCGTGATGTGTAATTCCGCTATTTGCTAAATTTTTAAATACATCTTCAGCTTCATGCGTATCGTTTAAATCTACGCTAATACTAATATTATTACCATTATTAAGTGGGGTATCTGGAGCTACATCATAAGCCATTAAATGAATTCCTTTTCCTTTTAATTCTGCATGCTGTAATTTTCTTCTGTAAGAAAGAGGAACATCAATTTTTTTATCCTCATAAGTTTCTTTATTTTTAATATCTGCATTAAATAATTCTCCGTAAAAATTTAATGCTTCTTGACAATTACCATTAAAGGCTAAATAAGGTTGTACTTTCATATCTAAGTTTTTTTAATTACTAATTCCTTTTCAACAAAATTACAGACAGATTAACCATATTTTTTGCTTATTTACAACTATTAATAACGCTATCAATTTTTTGATTAAAAACAAAAAATATAATTAGGCATTATTTTTTAAATTAAAAAAACAGTGTTTTCTCCAAAAACTCTTCTAAAAATAAAAAGTCCTAACAAATTTAATTTGTTAGGACTTTTTTGTTGGCCTACAAGGACTCGAACCTTGAATGACGGTACCAAAAACCGGAGTGTTGCCAATTACACCATAGGCCAATGCTTCTTAGCGGATGCAAATTTAATGGATTCTTTTAAATTCACAAACATTTTTTTGTAATTTTTGAATTTAACAAACTTTTGTGAGGAATAAATCGTTTATAAAAACAAAACTCAACTAATTTTATTCATAATTATTAGTAAATTCGCCCACACATTATTTCGAAATTATGACATCAGCAAAATTTAAAAAATGGAACATCATTTTAGGATGGGTTACATTTGCAATTGCTCTAATAACTTATACATTAACGTTAGAACCTACAGTAAGTGCATGGGATGTTGGAGAATATATTTCTACTGCAGTAAAACTAGAAGTAGGACATCCACCAGGAGCACCCTTATTTCAAATGTTAGGCGCCTTTTTTGCCATGTTTACATCAGACAATGCAGAAATTGCTAAAATGGTTAATTTTATGTCTGCTCTAGCAAGTGCATTTACTATTTTATTTATGTTCTGGACCATTACCAATTTAGGAAAAAAACTTGCTTCAAAGTCTGGTAAATTAACTGATGGAACATACATTGCTATTTTAGGAAGTAGCATTGTAGGGGCTTTAACCTATACTTTTTCAGATAGCTTTTGGTTTAGTGCTGTAGAAGGAGAAGTGTATGCAATGTCATCATTTTTAATGGCAATACTATTTTGGCTAGGCTTAAAATGGGAAAGTGAAATTCATACCCCAAGAGGAAATAAATGGCTTGTTCTTATTAGTTTTGTAGTAGGTTTATCTTTTGGAGTACACATATTATCGTTGTTAGTAATCCCAGCAATTGTAATGCTTTACTTCTTTAAAACTTATAAAGAAATTAATTTAAAAACTACAGCAATAGCCACTGTAATTTCGGTTTTAGTATTGGCATTTGTTTTTAAATTTTTATTCCCATTTACACTAAAATTCTTTAGTGCTTCAGAATTATTTTTTATCAATTCTATTGGTTTACCTTACAATTCTGGTAGCATTATTGCAGCAATTATTTTAATTGTTGCTTTTTACTTTGGATTAAACTACACCAGAAAGAAAAATAAAGTAGGTACAAATACTTTAATACTTTCTGTATTGTTTATTATGATTGGGTTTTCTTCATGGATGATGTTGCCAATTAGAGCCAATGCAAATACAACAATTAATGAAAATGATCCTTCTAGTGCTCGTGAGTTATTAGCTTATTATGAGCGTGAACAATATGGAGATGCTAACGTTTTTTACGACACCTACTATTCCAATTCATACCAAAGAGAACGAGATCAAAAGAATCCTTATAAAGATGATAAACCAAAATATGAAAAACGAAATGGTAAATATGAAATTGTAAACAACTACAAAGATGTAGTTCCTAATTGGTCTGACAAACACAAAGGTTTTATACCAAGAATGGTAAATCCGGCATCAGAAAAAATGTATAAACAAATTGCTGGTATTCCAGCAAATAGTAAACGTAGACCCACATTTGGCGAAAATTTAAAATTTATGTTTAGCTATCAATTTGGCTATATGTATGGTAGATATTTTATGTGGAATTTTGTAGGACGTCAAAATGATATTCAAGGTCAATTAGATATTATTAATGGTAACTGGATTAGTGGAATCCCATTTATTGACGAAGCTAGATTAGGCTCACAAAAAAATCTTCCTTCTCAAGCTTTAGAAAACAAGGGAAGAAATAAATACTATTTTTTACCACTTATTTTAGGATTAATTGGTCTGCTCTATAATATAAAATGGGACAAAGAAAACTTTTTTGTATTGTTATTATTCTTTTTATTTACAGGTGCAGCCATTATCTTTTATACCAATCCAAAACCTTTTGAACCTAGAGAAAGAGATTATGCAGTAGTTGGTAGTTTTTATATTTTTGCAATTTGGGTAGGTTTTGGAGTATTAGCCCTTTATGAGTATTTAAAGAATTTTGGCTCTAAAAAAATAATTGCAGTAGCAGTTACAGTTATTTCTTTTATTGCTGTTCCTACTTTAATGGCTTCTCAAAATTGGGATGATCATGATCGTTCGAATAGATTCACAACTCGTTTAAACGCACAAGCCTATTTAGAGTCTTGTGACTCTAATGCCATTATGTTTACTATTGGCGATAATGATACGTTTCCTCTTTGGTACATGCAAGAAGTAGAAGGTATAAGAACTGATGTTAAATTAGTAAATACATCACTTTTTGCTACAGATTGGTACATAGACCAAATGAAAAGAAAATCTTATGACGCAGATCCAATTCCATCACAATTAAAACATGACCAATACAGATATGGCACATTAGATGTAGCTTATTCTTTAGAACATCCTCGTTTTAAAGATTCTGTAATGACCATTAAAAATTTTATGCGTTGGATTGCATCTGATAGTGAAGTTACCTATGTAGAAACCGAAAACGGAATCAAAGAAAAATTCTATCCTACCAACAAAATAAGAATTCCTGTAAACAAGGAAATGGTTTTAAAAAACGGAATTGTTGCCCAAAAAGATGCAGATAAAATTTTACCATATATAGATTTTACTATAAGTGATGGATTGATAATGAAAAACAGAATTTTAATGTTAGATATTCTTGCCAACAATAATTGGGAAAGACCTATTTATTTTACTGGTGGTGCCAATGCAGATGAAGAATACTTCTGGTTAAAAGACTATTTGCAATTAGATGGTATGGCTTATAAGTTGGTTCCTATAAAAACACCAATGGGTAGAAAAAGTTTATTTGATATGGGAAGAATTGACCCAGAAAAAATGTACAAAAACATTCAAAAATGGGAATGGAGAAATATTAATGATGGTAAAATTTATTTAGATGAACAGACTAAAAGAAACTCCATTTCTATGAGAAATAGTTTAATGCGTTTGTCTGAAGCTTTTGCCAAAGAAGGAGATACCATCAAAGCATTAGAAATTTTAGATTTGTCTTTAGAAAAAATGCCTATCAAAGATTTTGATCATTATAGCTTATCTATTGGATATCCAGAAGCTTACTATAAGTTAAATAATATAGAAAAAGCCAGAGAAACTGCAGAAACACTTTTAAATATTTATAAAGAACAAGCAGTTTGGTTAAGTACTTTTGATAAAAATCATATCAACTTAGTAAATGAAGATATTCAAACTTCTTTTTATATAATGGAAACGATTATAGAAGATATACAGAAATACGAAAAAGATACAAACTACATTAAAAAAGCAGTGCAGTTTAGGGATGATTTTTATGGTTTATTTCGACATTTGATACCAGAAGATAAAAAAGAGGAATTAGACTTTTAAAGCTTTAATGAAAACATATTTCCTAAAAACGCCACGTATTTTAATGAGATTTTTCTCTAATTATATGTGGCGTTTTTCATTAGAAAAAAAAGAAATTTTTTTAACTTTTGATGATGGCCCGACACCAGAAATTACCGAATTTGTTTTAGCTGAATTAAAAAAACACAAAGCTAAAGCCACTTTTTTTTGTATAGGTAAAAACATAGAAAACCATCTTAAGATTTTTGATAAAATTATTACTGAGGGTCATGCTATTGGTAACCACACACAAAATCATTTAAATGGTTGGAAAACCAAAAAAACAACTTATATAGATAATGTTTTACAAGTTGAGAAAACGTTAAGGTTTTCTAGCTTTAAAGATTTGCAATTGCATTTATTTAGACCTCCTTATGGTAAAATTAAAAAAGCGCAAGCCAAAGAGCTTATAAAAAGAAACTATAAAATTATTATGTGGGATGTTTTATCTGCAGATTTTGATGCTTCTATTTCTAAAGAAACGTGTTTAGAAAATGTTTTAAATAATACTAAAAATGGAAGTATTATTGTTTTTCATGATAGTGTAAAAGCCTCTGAAAAATTGCGTTTTGTGTTGCCAAAAGTTTTAAATAACTTCTCTAAACAAGGATTTACTTTTAAAGCAATAAATTAGATTGGCAAACAGGTTTAGCCCAGATTAAAACGACATCCTTTTTATGCTAAACTAAATTCTGTATCTGTTATTATGATGTACTATTTTATTTAAAAAATAAGAGGATAAAATAAATTATGCATAAAAAGATACAGTGGAAAGCTGGTAATAGCTTCTAAAAACTAAACAAATTGTTGTACCAAGCCAATTAGAGTATTTGCATCTTGCATTCCAGTTTGGCGCCATTTCATTTCGCCATTTTTATAAATCATAAATGTTGGGTTTCCTTTAACGCGCAAAGCATCTGCCAGAGTTTCGTTCTTTTTAATATCAATTTTAATTACTTTGGCACTATCTCCTAAAGCAGCAGCAACATCTCTTAAAGTTTCTACATTGTTTGTAACTTCATCCCAATCTGAGTAAAAATCGATGAGAACAGGTTTGCTTACGCTAATTAATTCGCCAAATTTTGCCATAATATAAAGTTTTTAAATAGGGGAAAACGTATAAATTATTTGATACTCTTCTTACAAATATAAGAAATCTATTTAAAAGTACTGATTATCAAGCCTTTTTAAGTTCTATAACTGTTATTTCTGGCCATATACCAACGCGTCCTGGAAATGCATGATAGCCAAAACCGCGATTTACATTAATGTATCTACCAAATTCTTCATACAAACCTGCCCATTGTTTATAAACATATTGTGATGGGCTCCATTTAAACCATCCAGGAATTTCGATTCCCATCTGCAACCCATGTGTATGACCACTTAAAGTTAAATGGTAGTTAAAATCGTCTTGCTTTACCTTTTCTTGCCAATGACTTGGGTCATGAGTCATCAAGATTTTAAAATCATCTTTTTTAATGTTGGCGGATGCTTTTTGTAAATCTCCTGCTTGGTTGAATCCTTTCCCCCAATTTTCTACACCTAAAAGTGCTATTTTCTGACCATTTTTTTCTAAATATCTATGTTCGTCTAACAACAAATCAAACCCAATTTTTTTGTGGATACCTTTTACTTTTTGAAAGTTATCGACTTTTTCTTGCGGATTTTTCCAATCCATATAATCGCCATAATCATGATTTCCAAGAATGGCAAATTTTCCTTCTTTGGCTTCTAATTGTGCAAAAACATCAATCCAATCATCCATTTCATCTGCTTTGTTGTTTACAATATCACCTGTAAATAACATGATATCTGATTTTTGTTGGTTGATTAAATCGACCCCATATTGTATTTTTTCTTTATTCGTAAAACTTCCTGAATGAATATCTGAAATTTGCGTGATGGTAAAACCATCGAAAGCTTCAGGTAAATCATCAAAAGTTAAACTATACTTTAAAACTTTATAGTTGTATTTTCCTTGAATTATACCGTAAATAAATGATGCAAAAGGAATTGCTGCCAAACCTAGAGCTAATTGAGAAATAAATTTTCTTCTCCCTACTAAAGATTTTGTTTCTTCGGAAGAAATTGCAGAAATCAATTTTAAAATCCACCTATATACATCTTCTCCAAAAAGCACAATAATTATGACTAGTTTTGGAATAGAAACCGTGAGTAATAAACCCATTGCCATTTGAAATTGTGGTGTTTGCCCATTACTCCTATCATAAGTAAAAATGGTGACAAAAAAATTGATGTAAACTGCTAAACTTAGCAACAGAAAAGAATAACGAATTATTTTATTTTTAGAAATCGTTTTAAATGCTTGAAATGTATAAAATTCTACAGCAATTATTACAACAAATAAAATAATTAAAGGAAAAACCCAACGTGGCATAAAATGTTTTTAAAATGTTAACAAATATACCTCTTTAAAAATCTAATGAATTTTAATAGGATGTTAAAGTTTTGTACCTTTAAACACGATCAATAAAATCTAAAATCGGTTTTATTTTAGCATTATTTAAAATACTCAAATCAATAAAATGTCAGACCAAAAAAGGCTTTTTTTAGTTGATGCTTATGCATTAATTTTCCGTGGATATTACGCTTTTATTAAAAACCCAAGAATCAATTCTAAAGGCATGGATACTTCTGCTATAATGGGTTTTATGAACTCTCTTTTAGACGTTATAAAAAGAGAAAGACCAGACCATTTAGCTGTTTGTTTTGACAAAGGTGGTAGTTCTGATAGAGTAGAAATGTTTGAAGCTTACAAAGCCAATAGAGATGAAACTCCAGAAGCTATTAAAATTGCTGTACCTTACATTCAAGAGATTTTAAAAGCCATGCACATACCAATTATGGTTAAAGAGGGTTTTGAAGCAGATGACGTTATTGGAACGCTATCTAAACAAGCCGAAAAAGAGGGGTACAAAACCTTTATGGTAACTCCAGATAAAGATTTTGCACAACTAGTATCTGAAAATATTTTTATGTACAAACCTCGTTTTGGAGGTGGTTATGACATTTGGGGAGTACCAGAAGTATTGGAAAAATTCGAAATTACAGATCCTTTACAAGTCATCGATTTTTTAGGAATGATGGGAGATTCTTCTGATAATATTCCAGGATTACCAGGTGTTGGAGAAAAAACAGCTAAGAAATTTTTAGCAGCCTATGGTTCTATGGAAAACTTATTAGCAAACACTCATGAATTAAAAGGAAAGATGAAAGAGAAAGTAGAGGCTGCTAAAGAACTAGGTTTACTTTCTAAAAAACTAGCAACCATAATGCTAGATGTTCCTGTAACTTTTAACGCTAAAGATTTTACATTAGACCAACCTAATATTGAGAAAGTTACAGAAATTTTTAACGAATTAGAATTTAGAAACCTGTTAACCAATTTCTTACGAACTTTTTCGACTGAAACTACAACAAATACTTCTGATAGTAAAGCTGAAGGAAAACCAAAAGCGGTTACAAAAAAACCAGCTTCAAATCCTGAAGGCCAATTCGATTTATTTGCTACTCCAGGAACAGGAAGTATTTCTGAAGATGCTGCTGCATCTGGTTTTAAAACCATAAAAAATACCAATCATTTTTATCAACATATAGATTCTTCTTTGTCTAGAAAGTTGTTGTTAAAAAAGCTAATGCAACAAACTTCGGTTTGTTTTGATACAGAAACAACAGGTTTAAAAGCCTTAGAAGTAGAGTTAATTGGAATTGCTTTTTCTTATGAAATAGGAAAAGGATATTATGTTTCATTTCCTGAAGACCAAGAAGAAACTAAAGCTATTTTAGAGGAATTTAGACCGTTTTTCGAAAGTGAAATCGAAAAAATTGGTCATAATTTAAAATATGATATTAAAGTTTTGTCCAATTATAATATCCCTGTTAAAGGAAAATTATTCGACACCATGATTGCGCATTACTTAATAAATCCAGATATGCGTCATAATATGGATGTTTTGGCGGAAACGTATTTAAATTATCAACCAGTTTCTATTACAGAATTAATTGGTAAAAAAGGGAAAAATCAGCTTTCTATGAGAGTCGTCCCAATTGCAGACCAAACTGAGTATGCTGTAGAAGATGCAGACATTACGTTTCAACTCAAACAATTATTTACTGGCGAATTAGAAAGTGGCAATGTAAGTAAATTATTTAATGATATTGAATTGCCTTTGGTTTCTGTTTTAGCTGCTATGGAAATTGAAGGTATTAATGTTGATGTTAATTTTTTAAAGAAATTATCAGTTGAGTTAACAGATGACATTAGCAGACTTGAAAAAGGAATTTACGAACAAGCAGGAGAAGAATTTAACATTGCCTCTCCAAAACAATTGGGTATTGTGCTGTTTGAAAATATGAAGTTGGTAGACAAACCTAAGAAGACAAAAACTGGGCAATATAAAACTGGTGAAGATATTTTATCTTATTTGGCAAAAGAACACAAAATTATTAGAGATATTCAAGAATATCGTCAATATAAAAAATTACAAAGTACCTATGTAGATGCTTTGCCTAATGAAATCAACCCAAAAACAGGCAGAATTCATACACAGTATATGCAAGCTGTAGCTGCAACAGGTAGGTTGAGTTCCAACAACCCGAATTTGCAAAACATTCCTATTCGTACAGAAAGAGGAAGAGAAGTGCGTAAAGCATTTATTCCAAGAGATGAAAACTACGTATTATTAGCAGCCGATTATTCTCAAATTGAATTGCGAATTATTGCAGCTTTAAGCAAAGAAGAAACTATGATAAATGCGTTTAAAAACGGCGAAGATATTCACGCTTCTACTGCAGCAAAAGTGTTTAATGTTCCTATTGATGAAGTAACTCGTGAGCAAAGAAGCAATGCTAAAACAGTAAACTTCGGAATTATATATGGAGTGTCTGCTTTTGGTTTAAGTAATCAAACAGATTTATCTAGAGGAGAAGCAAAAGAACTGATTGATACCTATTATGAAACGTATCCAAAACTAAAAGCATACATGTCTTCTTTAGTAGATTTTGCGCGTGAAAATGGTTTTGTAGAAACCGTTTTAAAAAGACGTCGTTATTTAAAAGATATCAATTCTAGAAATGCGGTTGTTAGAGGTGCTGCAGAAAGAAATGCTGTAAATGCGCCCATACAAGGTTCTGCTGCAGACATTATTAAGTTAGCCATGATTAACATTCACAAACGTTTTGAGGAAGAAAACTTTAAATCTAAAATGTTATTGCAAGTACATGATGAATTGGTTTTTGACGCTCATAAAGATGAATTAGAAACCATAAAACCAATTATAAAACACGAAATGGAAAACGCTTTTAAAATGGAAGTTCCTTTGGATGTAGAAATGGATATTGGTTTTAATTGGTTGGAGGCGCATTAATTAGTCCTTTTATATTTAGATTTGAAAATTTACAAATATATCATTTCTAAATATGAAGTTTTAAATTACCTCTACTCATCTAAAGTTGTTCTTTATTTGAAAACGCTAAATTATTCTTCAAAAAATGAAGAATAATTTTCTACCTTTGTAATCATATCTACTTATGAGCATGTCAAGATTAGAAAAAACTACAGATTTAATTGTTTTCAATCAACTTAGATTGAAGAATTATGTTAATGGTGATTTTAATGAATTAGACAAGAACGTAAAAGTTTGGGCAAAGAAATCATCCAATAAAAAAATTAATGACATTCTTTCTAAAGCATCAAAAAAAGGTACTGGAGAAAAAGGGTTTCCTGAATATTTAATTTATGATAAAAAAGAGAATATTGTCATAGTAATTGAAAATAAAAAAGACTTAAACAGACATTTTTACAAAGAAACTGATAAAAAAATATCTGAATACGCAGTTAATGGTGCATTATGGTATGCATCTTTTTTAAAAGAAGAATTTAACGTTATTGCTATTGGTATATCTGGGAATAGAACAGAAGATTTAAAAATTGACTCATTTGCTTGGAGAAAAGGGGTTGAAACATTTACTAACCTTAATTTACATGAAGTCTCTGAAATAAAAACGTATAGAAATCTTATTAATAAATCGATTAAAGTTTCTAAATCAAGAAACTCATTAATAGAACTCAATGAAAAAGCAATTGAAATAAATGAATTCTTAAGAAACATTCTAGGAGTTATTGAACATGAGAGGTTATATATAGTAGGCTCAATATTATTTGCTTTAGAAGATCCTGTTTTTAAAATTTCATATGGGCAAATAAATTCAGATAATGATTTAGCTATATTTATATTCCAAACTATAGAACGAAAAATAAAAGGCTCTAAAATAGAAGAAAAGGAATTAATAACTAACGAACTTAGACCTGTCTTATTAGGTTTAAAAGATTCTGGTAAAGAAAAAGCAAAAGAACTTTATCCAAATGGACCATTACTTGAATTAGTAAAGAACGTAGATAATATACTTTTTGATTTTTATAAAAACAGTGAGTTAGATATGATATCTACTTTCTTTAATGTTTTTTTATCTTACTCAACCTCTGGTGGTTCTGATTTAGGTATAGTTCTTACACCATCACACATAACATCTTTATTCTGTGACTTGGTTGATTTTGATTTGAATCTAAAAGTTTTAGACATCTGTGCAGGTACTGGAGGTTTTTTAACTAGCGCTTGGAAAAGAATATCACTAGACAAGAAATTAACTTTTTCACAAAAAGAAGAATTCAGAAAAAATAATATTTATGGTATTGAAAAAGAGAAAAGTATCTATACTATAATAGCCTTAAATATGTTTTTAAATAAAGATGGGCGTTCTAATTTACATCATGGAGATGCATTTACCTTAATTGACAAACTAAAGGATTTTGAATGTAATGTTGGTTTTATAAACCCACCATATTCAGATTCTATTTATTCAGAAATAAGTTTTGTTGAATTAATGCTAGATTCACTACTTCCTAATTCTTTAGGAGTAGCAATAATTCCAGTTAATTCAGTTTCATCAAGAACAAAAAAACATTCAGGTTTAAATATTGTAAAAGAAAGGATTTTAAAAAAGAATAAATTAATTGCTTCAATTCAAATGCCAAATCAGTTATTTTATCCTAAAGGTACAGAAACTATAATTTTAGTTTTTAAAACTGGTGTGCCTAATGACAATAATAAAACTTGGTTTGCAAAATACGATGATGGTTATAAATTAATTAAACATAAAAAAACTAGAACACCATCAACAAAAACAGATGAAAATTATAGATCTTTTATTGATGCTTACAAGAAAAAAAAGGATACTATTTTTTCATTTAATAAAACCATGACATCTGAAGATCAATGGGTATATACGATTCATTATGATGTTAATTACAATCTCGAAACTGTAGATTTTCAAGAAACCTTGAACGAGTATGTTTCTTATTTATTCTTAAATAATTATTTATGAAAAAGGTTAAACTCTCTAAATATTTCAATATAAATTCTGCTATTCAAGATGATAAAATTAATTTTGAATTAGTTCATAAGAACGATAAAAATGCTATTCCTTTTTTAGGTCGTTCAGCAGTTAACAATGGTATTGTAGATTATGTCAAATTTAGAGAAGGTTTTATTAACAAAGGTGGTCAAATTACGATAGCTTTAGATGGTAGTACTGGTTCCACTTTTTATCAACATCATCCCTTTAGTTCTGGACAAAATATTTGGATTTTGGAGCCTAATAAAGAAATGATTGAATATATCAATCCTAAAATTGCTATTTATTTAATTACCACAATAAGAAAAGCTGTAACTGATTATTCTTACAATTTGGGCTTAACCAAAACTCGTTTAGAAAATAATATTGATGTAATTCTTCCAATAAAAAATGATGGGAAACTAGATATAAAATTTATTGAATCTACAATTGAGAAATTAAGAAACATTCGTTTAATTGAAGAAATAAACACGAATCGAATATAAAAACTATAACTTCTCAATAAACTCATCAACAGACAAAGCATCATCTACAGAAAAATCTCCAATTTTTGTTCTTCTTAAAGCAGACAAATGTGCTCCAGATTTTAAAGCAACACCAAAATCGTAAGCTAAAGAACGGATGTAAGTACCTTTGCTACAAACTATCCTGAAGTTTACTTCTGGAAAATTAATTTTAGTTAATTCAAATGCAAAAACTGTAACTTTTCTTGCTTTTATTTCTGTGGTTTCTCCTTTTCTTGCCAATTCATACAAACGCTTTCCATCTTTTTTTATGGCTGAAAAAATAGGTGGTTTTTGTTCGATTTCACCTATAAATTTTTGAGTGGTTTGGTGTAATAAATCTTCAGTAATATGAGCAGTTTCAAAAGTCTTATTTATTTCTGTTTCTAAATCGTAACTTGGGGTGGTTGCTCCTATTGTAAAAGTACCTGTATATTCTTTAATTTGCCCTTGATATGTATTTATTTGCTTGGTTTGTTTTCCTGTACAAATTATTAGTAAACCAGTTGCTAAAGGATCTAAAGTACCTGCATGACCAACTTTAATTTTCTTAATTTTAAAACGCTGCTTTATATGCCAACGAATTTTGTTAACAGTTTGAAAAGAAGTCCAATGTAAGGGTTTATCAATTAATAAAACTTGCCCTTTTTGATAATCTTCAACAGTCATTTTTTAGTTTAAAAGTGCGTAGCCAATTGCAATGCAACCTACAATTGCACAGTACAAAGAAAAGTAAGACAATTTACTTTTTTTAACCAAAGCAATCATCCATTTACAGGCTAATAAACCTGCCAAAAAAGCAGCTACAAAACCTGCAGAAATTGGAATCATTTCCGAAGATTGAAAATTTAAATCTCCACTTAAAACATCTTTCCCAATTTTTCCAAATATTAAAGGAACAACCATTAAAAAAGAAAAACGAGCAGCTTTTGTTCTATCAACTCCTAATAAAACAGAAGTAGAAATTGTAGCTCCAGATCTAGAAATTCCTGGTAACATTGCAATAGCTTGAGAAATTCCGATAATTACAGCATTGCTAAAAGACACTTTTTTATTGGTGTTTTTTGCTTTATCTGCTAATAATAAAAGAATAGCTGTAACAACTAACATGGCTCCTACTAACAAAATTTTTCCTCCAAAAAAAGATTCTAATTCTTCTTCAAAAAGCAGCCCTACAATTACAGCTGGAATCATAGAAATTACAATTTTTAAAGAAAACTTAAACTCTTCATTCCATTTAAACTGAAACAAACCTTTCAAAATTTCTGCAATCTCTTTTCTAAAAATAACTATGGTACTTAATGCTGTTGCAAAATGCAGAACCACTGTAAATGTTAAGCTTTCTTCTGGCACAGAAGTATCTCCCAAAATAGCTTTTGCAAGTTCTAAATGCCCACTAGAAGAAACTGGTAAAAATTCTGTTAATCCTTGAATTATACCTAAAATAACTGACTCTAAAATATCCATAATTATTTTTTAGGATTTAAAAGAATTGCATAAATTTCAATCCCTAAACCTATTATTACTAATGTTGGAGCCAACCTAATTCTTTGCCAATTGTAGATTTCTTCGTTAAAAACATTTGGATCATCACTACCTCCACCAGCCATGAATATAAAGCCTAAAGCAATAATTATCAAACCAATAATCATCATGATATAGTTTTTTTTGCCAAATAAAAATTCTTGTTTTTCCAATTGTTGATTGTCCATAAATTTAATAATAAAGTTCGTCTGTTTGTAGGTTTAAAAAGCGCTGTGTTGCAAAAAAAGTACTTAACCAAGTAATTACAAATGCAGCAATTAAAACCCCTGCAACTAAATATCCTAAAGAAACATAGTCTTTAAGCAATGCTAAAGTTGGTATGTATTTGTCTAAATAATAAATAACTATTGCCAAGCCAATTAATGCTAAAAATGCACCAATCATTCCTAATTTAATGCCTTGCAAAATAAATGGTTTTCTAATAAAATTTTTAGTAGCCCCAACCATTTGCATCGTTTTAATATTAAATCTTTTAGAATAAATAGATAGTCTAATAGAACTATTAATAAGAATAATTGCTACAAAACCAAAAAATCCACTAATAATTAGCAACCAAAAACTAATTCTTTTAATATTTTTAGTAAGTAATTCAATTAAAGGTTTATCATAAGAAACATCAATTACAAATGTATTTTTTGCAAATCTTTTTTCTAATTCCTCCATTTTTTCTGGAGTTACAAAATCTGCTTTTAAATAAATATCTATGCCATTTTTTAAAGGGTTTTCTCCTAAAAAATCTAAAAAATCTTCACCAATTTCCTTACTATACTGTTTTGCTGCTTTTTCTTTACTGATGTAAATAACCTTCCTAGAAAAATCTTCTTTTTTTAGCGATTCTTTAAACCCAAAAATTTGTTCGTTTGATACTTTATCTTTTAAAAATAAAGTCATTGCTACCTTTTCTTTAAAGTAATTGGTAACTTTAGTAGATTTTAGTAAAACCAACCCTAAAACACCCACCATAAACAATACTAAAGCAATACTTATTACAACAGATATGTAAGAAGATTGCAAACGTTTTTTTTGATATGAATCAAACTTTGATGGCATTTAAAAGCTTATTTTGGGCTCGCAAGATACTAATTAGATGGCATTTTACGATAACTGTTAATAGTATTTTAACTAATTGATTTCTTGGCATAACTCTATAAGTACCCCATTTGTTGTTTTGGGGTGTAAAAAAGCAACCCATTTATTATCTGCTCCTTTTTTAGGAGTATCATTTAAAACGATAAAACCTTCTTTTTTTAAACGTTTTATTTCAGATTTTATATCCGAAACTGCAAAAGCAATATGATGGATGCCTTCTCCTTTTTTTTCTATAAACTTGGCAATGGGACTTTCTGGATTTGTTGCTTGAAGTAATTCTATTTTATTTGGACCAGACTTAAAGAAAGAAGTTTTAACATTCTCTGAAAGCACCTCTTCTATTTTGTAATGTTCTTTTCCAAAAAGTGATGCAAATAAAATATTAGATTTATCTAAATCTTTTACTGCAATACCTATGTGTTCTATTTTTTTCATAGTGTAAAGATAAAAAACCTTAAAAAAAAAGAACAGTTTTATCTGTAACAATTAAAATTAAAAAATACACCTATTATTTAATATGAATTTTGAGAGTAAAAACAATATTTGTAATCAGTTATAGTGATTTTGAAGCAAGAAAAACTATATAGAGGACTTTTTTATTGATAAAATTCACAATGAGTATTATTTTACATCAACTTGTTAAATTTTAAACGACAGCAATTATTTTGGTAAATAATTCTTAAAATTATGGTCATCATTTTTTTTGTTAGCATCTTTGCAACTCATAAATAAAGTATCTCAAATTTATTTGAGAACCATTAAAAATATTTTTCTTGCAAAAGCAGGAATTTAAAATTAAAAGTGATGAAAATAGCTGTAGTTGGCGCAACTGGAATGGTTGGCACAGTAATGTTAAAAGTTTTAGAAGAGCGTAATTTACCTGTTACAGAATTAATTCCTGTAGCTTCAAAAAGATCTGCTGGAAAAAAACTAACATATAAAGGAAAAGAATATACCATAGTTACTTTGCAAGATGCAGTAAAATTAAAACCAGATGTGGCTTTATTTTCTGCTGGTGGAGATACCTCTTTAGAGTGGGCTCCTAAATTTGCAGAAGTTGGTACTACTGTTATTGATAATTCTTCTGCTTGGAGAATGGATCCCACTAAAAAGTTAGTGGTTCCAGAAATTAATGGTGATGTATTAACTGCTGATGATAAAATAATCGCAAACCCAAATTGTTCTACGATTCAATTAGTCATGGCTTTGTCTCCTTTACATTTAAAGTATAAAATGAAACGAGTGGTAATTTCTACCTATCAATCTGTTTCTGGAACTGGTGTAAAAGCTGTCCAACAATTAGATAATGAAGAAGCTGGTATTGATGGAGAAATGGCTTACCCACATAAAATTGGTAGAAATGCATTGCCACATTGCGACGTTTTCTTAGAAAACGGATACACAAAAGAGGAAATGAAACTGGTAAAAGAACCAAAGAAAATTTTACGCGATGATTCTTTTTCTGTTACTGCAACAGCTGTTAGAATACCTACTGCTGGTGGACATTCTGAAGCCGTAAACGTTCAGTTTGAAAACGATTTTGATCTAGCAGAAGTTCGTCAAATTTTAAGTGAAACTCCAGGAGTTATTGTACAGGATGATTTAGCAAACAACATTTATCCAATGCCAGTAAATGCACATGATAAAGATGAAGTTTTTGTTGGGCGAATTCGAAGAGACGAATCTCAAGAAAATACCTTAAATTTGTGGATTGTTGCAGACAACTTAAGAAAAGGAGCTGCTACAAACACAGTTCAAATAGCTGAATATTTAGTAGAAAATAATTTAGTTTAAAATCTTTTGAATTTTACTTGTCATTTTGAGCGAAATGAAATGAAGTCGAAAAATCTTTATAAAATTAGTTTTTAGATTTCTCCACAAGGTCGAAATGACAACATACTTTTAAAAAAATATTAAATGACAACATTTCACAAAGTAAACATACAAGAAATTAAACAAGAAACCGCAAATGCGGTTTCTGTTGTTTTTAACATCCCTCAAAACTTAAAGTCAAAATTTACTTTTGTTGCTGGGCAATATATAACATTACAGAAAGAAATTAATGGAGAAGAAATTAGAAGAGCTTACTCCATTTGCTCTACTCCAGAAAGTGGTGAGATTAGAGTAGCTATAAAAGCTGTAGAAAACGGAACGTTTTCTGTTTACGCTACGTCTGATTTAAAAGTGGGTGATGAAATTGAAATTTCTGAACCAGAAGGACGTTTTAAACTACAAACACAACCCAATAAAAATTACATTGGCTTTGCAGCTGGATCTGGAATTACTCCTATTTTATCAATGATAAAAACAGTTTTAGAAAACGAACCCACAGCAACTTTTACATTAATTTATGGTAACAAATCTGTTGCAGATACAATTTTTTACGAACAATTGTTGGATCTTGATAAAGAATATGACAACTTTAATTTAGAATTTGTTTGTAGTAGAGAACAACAAAAAAATATGTTGTTTGGTAGAATTGATAATGCTTTTACAAACTTTTTTGTCAAAAATAAATATAAAAACATAGCTTTTGATGCAGCATTTTTATGCGGTCCAGAAGAAATGATTCATACAGTATCAAACACTTTAAAAGCAAATGGCTTTTCTGATGAAAAAATTTATTTTGAATTGTTTACCACTTCTGTAGATGAAGAAGCTGCATCAGAAATTAAAGAAGGTACCACACAAGTTACAGTGTTGTTAGATGATGAAGAAGCAACTTTTACAATGACGCAAACAGACAATATTTTAGCTGCAGCTTTGCGCAACGATTTAGATGCACCTTACTCTTGTCAAGGTGGAGTTTGTAGTTCTTGTATGTGTAAAGTTACAGAAGGTAAAGCAGTGATGGTAAAAAATTCTATTTTAACGGATGGCGAAATTGAAGAAGGCCTGGTTTTGGCATGCCAAGCATATCCTACAACTTCTAAAATTACGATTGATTTTGATGATGTATAAAAGCGTTTAACTGTGTAATTGTTTTGGATTCTAGAAAACAACAATTAGTTGAACAAAACTTAGCTTGAATATAATTCTTTAATTTATATTCCAAATCAAAATTAGAAATAGATTTTAATCGTCTATAAATTTCCGTATTTTTGTAAACTATGGATTTTTACGACTTTAAAAATGCTTTTTTAATCGGCTTTTTTATGGCTTTTATGATTGGGCCTGTATTTTTTATGTTGATACAAACTAGTATTTTAAAAGGTGCAAGAGCTGCAATTGCTTTTGATTTAGGCGTTATTTTAGGAGACATTTCTTTTATTTTAATTGCTTATTATGGAAGCAGGTCTTTATTAGAAAAAATAAAAGATGATCCTCGTTTATTTTTTATTGGTGGTTTGGTGCTTATTATTTATGGGTTAATTACTTATTTTGACAAAACCAATAAAAAAGAAGCCTTAGAAGCCTCTAAAATTGTAGAAGTTCCCATAAAAAATAATTACATAAAATTATTCTTAAAAGGTTTTTTCTTAAATTTTATAAATATTGGTGTTTTGGCTTTTTGGCTAGGAACTGTTTTGGTAATTGGCCCTACATTAAATATGGATCAAAATGCTATTTTTTGGTATTTTGGTACTGTTTTAGTGGGATATTTTATAACAGATTTAGGAAAGATATTTCTTGCAAAACAACTTAAAAACAAAATGACTCCACAGGTTATTTATAGGGTAAAAAGAATAATGGGAATTATTTTAATTGTGTGTGGTGTGTTTTTAATGTTAAAAGGTTTTATTCCTAATGAAAAAATTGAAGAATTGATGTATTAAAAAACCCCAAAGACTGTTTGGTCTTTGAGGCATATCTCTATAAAAAACATCAATTTTATAAACTTACATTTTAAAAGTATTATTCTCTAAATTGATATCTGCCATTAACCCGCTTTTATCAATAATAACAGATGTAACAGTTTTAGAAACATTAAAAGAATATGTTGGCATTGCCCAGCCCCAATCTTCTAAAATTTTAGCTGATGTTGGCTTGTATCCTCTCATCATTCTTAAAGGAATATTAAAGTTTTCTTTACTACCATCTGCATAAGTAACCTCTACATCTATTGGCATTGGCATTTTACCAATTCTTTCTAAAGTTATTGTGTTACCTTTAACAGATTTTACACCATAATCTATAGTATGTGTAGTTTGTGTCCATTCGTTTAAATACCAGTCTAAATGAATACCAGAAACTTTTTCCATAGAGCGTTTTACATCATTTGGTGTAGGGTGTTTAAAGCTAAAATCGTTAAAATATTTTTTTAAGCCTTTTGCTACATTTTCTGACCCAATTACATACTCTAATTGCGATAAAAAGATGTTTCCTTTACTATAACTTGCAATGCTGTATGCAGTGTTTAAATTGTAACGATCTGCATGGGTAGTTAAAGGTTCTTCAATATTATTTTTTACGACATAATTGTAACCTCCATAAGAACCTTTATGCGGATTTTCTTTTCCTCTTTTTAAAATTTCATTAGAAGCTTTGTTAGAAATGTAGGTGGTAAAACCTTCATCCATCCAAGGATGTAAACTCTCATTAGTAGCCAATAAGAATTGAAACCAGGTGTGTGCCATTTCATGGGCAGTTACTCCAAAAAGACTTCCAAATTTACGTTCTCCTGTAATTAAAGTAGACATAGCATACTCCATACCTCCATCTCCTCCTTGAATTACAGAATATTGTTTGTAAGGATATTGCCCAACATTTTTACTGAAATAAGCCATTAACTCTGCAGTTTTTGGCTGTAAATCTTTCCAATTTTTTAAATACTCTGCTTTCATTGTTTTTTTGTACAAGAAATGCAAATCGATACCATTTGCCATTTTTAATACATCATGGTTGTAATCTGGGTCTGCAGCCCAAGTAAAATCGTGTACATTTGGTGCTTTAAAATGCCAAGATAATTTTGCTGTATTGGGTACATTTAAAGGTTTTGTTTTATCTTCATAACCATGGCCTATTTCTTGCGGATTTTGTAAATATCCAGAACCTCCAACTACGTAGTTTTTATCAATATGAATGGTTACATCAAAATCTCCCCAAACTCCGTGAAATTCTCTTGCTATGTAAGGAGGTGTATGCCATCCTTCAAAATCATATTCTGCTAATTTTGGATACCATTGAGACATAGACAAAGCAACACCTTCTTTACTATTTCTTCCAGATCTACGAATTTGTACAGGAACTTGTGCATCAAAAATCATATCAAAAGTTACACTTTCTCCTGACTTTATTGGCTTGTTTAGTGTAACTTCTAAAATTGTACCTACAGTTTCATAAGTTACATTTGTCCCATCTTGTTTTAAAGAATTGACTTTTATGTAACCAATTTCATTAGGTTTTAGTTTGCTTATTTTGTCTGCTATTTTAGCACTTGGATCTTTTATATTTAAAGAACGTACATCCATTTGAGAACCTGGTTGAAAAGCGTTAAAATACAAATGATAAAAAACCTTATCTAATGCATCAGGAGAATTGTTTGTGTACACCAATTTTTGAGTACCTTTATATTGATAATTGTTTACGTTCATATCAATATCCATTGTGTAATTTACATGCTGTTGCCAGTAACTTGGATTAGGATTTGAACTATTATTTTTCTTTGCAGAATAGGTAACTTGTTTGGTTTGCGCACAAGAAATGAGCATTAATACTGAAAATATTAAAAGAAAAGATTTTTTCATCTGTTTAAATTTTAATTAATACTAATTATTTTTTTCCGTTTACAATTCTATCTGCCATTTTTAAAGCATTGTAAGCATTTACAATTCTACCAGTTACTGATAGTTCTGAAAAAGGAACCATTTCTCCTTTTGGGTTTTCTCTAGATTGTGATCCTGGTTTTATTACTTCTAAATTAATTTTGGTTCCAGAATTCATAATAATATGCTTTACTTGACTTGCAGATAGTTTTGGGTAGTAAGAACGTATTAATGCAGCAACTCCAGCAGTTGATGGAGCAGCCATAGAAGTACCACTAAATTTAGCATATCCGTTTTCTGGAGTTGTAGAATATACTTGAACTCCAGGTGCAAAAATATCTACATTTATTTTTCCGTAGTTAGAGAAAGAAGCTGGTAGTTTTTCATTATAATTAGCACTCATTGCACCAATTGTTAAAACATTGTCAGCAATTTCTACTTTTAAGTCTTTAGCATCATTTGGGTATGTTTTTTCTACATCTATATTTTTACCATCATTACCAGCTGCATTTACAATTAGTACATCTTTTTTTGCGGCATATAAAATTGCATCATAAACCCATTCTTTATTAGGCGAAAACGCTTTTCCGAAACTGGTGTTAATTACTTTTGCGCCATTATCTACAGCATATCTTATTCCTAAAGCTACGTCTTTATCATATTCATCTCCTTCAGAAACAGAACGTACTGCCATAATTTTTACATTATTTGCAACACCATTCATTCCTTTACCATTGTTTCTTGTTGCTGCAATAATACCAGAAACATGAGAGCCATGTGCTTCGTCTTTCACAGAATGACCCGTGTTTCCATCTCCATAACCAGGTTTGTCATTAATATCATAAGCATTATCTCCTACAACAGTTCTGTAATCTGTTTTTAGGTTTTCTCCGCTAATTAACTTTTTATTCTTATCTAGTTGACTAATAAAATATTCGATTCCGCCTTTTAATTCTTTTTTTGCATCTGCAATTGATGGTAAACCAAAACCAAACATTTGTTTTGCAAAAGCAACATGTTTTGCTAAGTTTTCGTCTTCCGTTTTTATGGCTAAAACTTCTTCTTTTGTATAGTCTTTTTTATTAAAGTGCTTTACAAATGCATCATCTGCTTCTTTTACTCCTTGATATAATTGCTCATATCTAGTTTTATTTCTCAATAAATTATCATTGGCTTTTTTGGCATCTTCAACCTTTTCTTTATAATATTTTTTTACTTCTGCTAGAGTTTCTGCATCAGCAATAGAAGGGTTCATTAAAATACGCTCGTACTCTAAATGTTCTTTGTAAGATTTACCTAAAAAGTTCCATCCGTTAATATCATCTACGTATCCGTTTTTATCATCGTCAACGCCATTTCCTGCTACTTCTTTTTTGTTTATCCAAGCAACATCAACTAAATCTTCATGTTTTAAATCTGTACCAGAATCTACAACTCCAACAATTACTTCTACCCCTTTTTTATCAGCTAAAAAATTATAAGCCTTGTTTACACTCATTCCTGGAATTGTATCTGTAGCCAAATCTAAATGTTGCCAATTGTCTTTTTCTACATCTGTTAAAGCCCCTTTTTTAGAAGGAATGTTAACTACGTTGTTTGTACCATCTGGAACAGGAATATTTGAAATTGACTTACAACTTGTAAAAACTAAACCAGCTATTGCTGTATATAAAATTGGTTTTAAAATTTTCATTTTTTTTATTATTATATTAATTAAATATATCTTTGAATTTGTGTGTTTCTTTTAATCTAACTCCTTTTTCTGTATGCGCAACTGTACAAATTTCGTTGTGTGCATCATGTTCTAAAAAAAGATAGTAATTTTTGTCTGCTGCTACATTTAAAAAAGCTGCTTTCTCTTTTATAGTAAGTAATGGCCTTGTATCATAACCCATTACATAAGGCAAAGGTATATGACCAATTGTTGGTAATAAATCTGCCATAAAAACAATTGTTTTGCCTTGATATTCTATTTTAGGTAGCATTTGTTTTTCTGTATGACCATCCATAAAAAGTACATCAAAACCTATTTGCTCTTTGTAATTTCTATGGATAAAGTTTAATTGACCACTTTCTTTAATTGGGTTGATGTTTTCCTTTAAAAAGGATGCTTTTTCTCTTGGGTTTGGTTCTGTAGCCCATTTCCAATGTTTGTCATTAGACCAAAATTTTGCATTTTTAAAAGCGGGTTGTAAAAAAGTTCTATCAGAATTCCACTCTATAGCACCTCCACAATGATCAAAATGCAAATGCGTTAAAAAAACATCGGTAATATCATCTCTATGAAAACCGTATTTAGCTAAAGAAGTATCTAAAGAAAAATTGCCAAAAAGATAATAGTAAGCGTAAAACTTGTCAGATTGTTTGTTACCCAAACCTGTGTCTATCAAAATTAAACGATTTCCATCTTCTATAAGAAGGCTTCTCATCGTCATTTCAATCATATTATTTTGGTCTGCAGGATTTGTTTTTTGCCAAATAGTTTTAGGTACAACACCAAACATTGCACCTCCATCTAGTTTAAAACCACCTGTTTCTATGGGATAAATCTTCATTCCTGTAAAATTAAAATCATTAAAAATTATTTATAAAAATAATCATTTAATGATTTAAAATAACATAGTGCTAAAATTATAGGCACGTAAGAACAAAGATGCAGAAATTTACTTACATTTTTGTTAAGAAAAATCTAATTCTTGAGGAGTAAAATTTGGTTTAGTAGTACTCTTAGATAATTTAAGTTTACTTAAATATTTAGTGATTTTTAAGATAGCAAATACCCCTATTGTTAATCCTAAAATTACAAAGACTAACTGGTTGTCAAAGATTAACTCAGTAGCTGCAACATTGTCTGGTGGTAATATTTGTAAAAACATAATTCTAAGTATTTATGATTGGTTAACCAAAAGTACTATTGAACTTGGGTTTTAAAGATGTTTTTTCGATAAACAACATATAAGTTTCGTTAATATGTAAATTACTAACTTTAAGCATTTTATTCTTTTATTACTATTTGCTGATGTATTTCGTTTCCAAAATTATCTGTTACAGAAATTTTATAATCTCCTGTTTTGTAACTTATTGCAAATTGATGTTCTTCTTTTGTAGTTCCTAAAAATTGATGATTTGCATACCAAAATAAAGTGACTTCTGGATTAGAATGTGCTACTTTTACAATCAGTTCGTTTTGTTTTCCATTAAAATCTTTAGGTAAAAAAACAGTGCTTTTTTCTGTCGGATAAATAAACTTCATTGCATTTTTTACTTCACCTAAACAATCATTTCTAAATTTTGGTAACGATTTATAAAATGGATTTTGATTCTTGTAATAATATTCCATTAATGGTGGCAATACAAACCAAGATTTCTGTTTGATGTTACTTAAACTCTCACAAGAAGTATTTACTTGATAATTTTCTGAAACATCTACATTTACCAAAATATGATAGGGACAAGGCTCAGTTTTTAAACCAGAATTTTGTACAAATTCCAGCTTCTTTTCTTCGCAAACATCAGTTGCTCTGTAACCACTTTTAGTACAAATTTCTATTGCTGTCATTTCATCAAAAGGGGTTGAAAACCATTCTGAATTGGGTAATTTATCAAACACATCAAACAAAATTGGTGCTGCAGTTTGTACGCCTACCAAACCTGGTCTTCCTTCTCCATCTGCATTACCAACCCAAACTCCAACCACAAAATCTTTAGTTGTTCCAATTGCCCAAGCATCTCTAAAACCAAAACTGGTGCCTGTTTTCCAAGCAATTTGTTTTGAAGAATCAAAAAACTCCCAGTTCTGTTCAGAATCAGGTCTGTTTACATCTCGTAAACTTTTAAAAGTTAGGTAAATAGAAGCTGCATCAAAAATAATTTTTTCTGATGTTTTTTCTCCAAAATCAATTTTTTTATCCGCATAAAAAATAGGTGCTACAAACTCATTTTTAAAATATCTGCTAGAGTTTTCTGTATAATGATTTACTGTGGATGCTAATGATGCGTAGCTTTTGCATAAATCCCACAAATTACTTTCTGCACCTCCTAAAGCCAAAGTTAATCCATAATAATTGGCACTTTTTTTAATATCTTTTAGTTTTAACTGTTGTAAATAATGATGAAATTTCTCCAAGCCAAAACTTTGCAACATTCTTACAGTTGGCACATTTAAAGATTTTGACAAAGCCAATTTTGCAGAAATTGCACCAGCATATTTTTTATCGAAATTTTCTGGTTGATAACTTCCAAAATTAGTAGGAACATCTGCCACTAAAGTATTGGGTAACAACTCTCCTTGGTCTAACATTGCAGCATATAAAAAAGGTTTTAAAATGCTTCCTGTACTTCGTGGTTTATCAATAATATCTACATCTTTTTGATTTTTTATAGATGTTGGTGCATTGCCAACATAACTCAAAACTTGTCTTGTTTTTACATCTAAAACCAACACAGCAATGTTATGAACCCCGTTTTTAGACAATTGATTGTAATGATTTTTCACAATCAAATTGGTTTGGATTTGTAAGTTTTTATCAATCGTCGTTTTTACAAATTGACCTTTTTTTTCTTTATTAATTTTTTGCAATAAATGTGGAGCAATTTGAGGAATTGAATATGCTTTTTGAGGAATTTCTTCTAAAATAGCCAAATCATAAGTGAGAGAATCAATCACTTTTTTAGCCAATAGTTTTTTCAATAATCGATTTCTTTTTGCTAATAATTTATGTTGATTTTTTCCAGGGTAAATTAAATTTGGTGCATTGGGTAAAACTGCTAAAGTTGCAGCTTCTGCCCAAGATAAATGAGATGCTTTTCTGTTGAAAAATCGCCAAGAAGCAGCATCTAAACCAACCACATTGCCACCAAAAGGAGCGTTAGAACTCCAAAAAGAAAGTATTTCTTCTTTACTTGCTCTAAATTCTAACCTTGTTGCTAAAATGAGTTCTTTTAATTTCTCAAAATAGGTTCTATCTCTATTGCCTCTACTTAATCGAATTACTTGTTGTGTAATTGTACTTCCTCCTCCTTTTATTTTTCCTGCTTTTATATTCTTTTTTAATGCCTTTAAAATTGAAACTGGATTAAATCCAAAATGTTTGTAAAAATGTTCGTCTTCAAACTGAATTAAACAGGTTTTAAATTTCTGAGGAACAGTATCATTATGAGGAAATCGCCATTGACCATCTTTTGCAATTAATGCTCCTAACAACTCTCCTTTATTACTTGTAATTACTGTAGATGTTGGTTTTGTAAATAGTTCTTTTGGTAAACAAAAAGCATAGAAAATTAGGAAAACTATTAGGAATATTGTTTTCTTTTTATGTTTCTCCTGCAAGGTTTTAAAAACCTTGTAGGTATATTTCATAAAAATATTTTCTTTCTTTTTCATTGTTAAAGATTTCTCTATTTCAATGGATTAAAAGCAATTGCAATTAATTGATGAAAACTAAATTGATTAATAAGTGACAAACTTTTTTAGGAATACGTAAATTTGATATCCAATAAAACCACCTAACAATGATGATACAATAAAATTCAATATATTTGGTTCAGGATGACCATTACTACCTCCTCCAGCACTATAAAAAAGATTCAAAAAAGAATTCATTTCGTTCATGTCAACTTTAAATTTGATGATTTTTGAATCTGTTTATCATTTCGAAATGAGCCTCTTTAGGCGATTGAGAAATCTCAAAAAATGTATTAGATATTCTTGTTTTTGAATTAAACCTACAAGGTTTTTAAAACCTTGCAGGATTTAGAATCTTACTTCACAACCTCAATCCACTTTCCTTTCGTTCTTACTAAATAATCGTTATCGTACATCGCTTCAACTTGAACTCCTGGTAAATAATACTTTCCTAAATAAGCTGCATTTAATAACACCGTAAAAGTTTTGGTTTCACTTTTATTTCGTTTTCTATTCAAATCGAAATAGAAATTTACACGATCGTCTTTAATATCTGTATATCTTGCTTTGCTTTTTACAGTGGAACCAAAATCTGTAAAGCGTGTGTTTACAATTTCCCATCCTGAAGGAAAAATTTGAGTTAATGCAATGTCTTTTACAGTTTCATTTTTAGGATTGCTTACTGTAATTTTTGCTACAAAATCTTGTCCTTGTTTTAAATTATCAATGTTGATGTTTTTCCCTTTTAAATCGACATAATTTACAGAAACACTCAAACCTCTACGTTCTGATATTTCATCACCCAAAGCAAGTTTCCCAGCATTGATAATTCTTGCAAAAACAATATTGTTATCGTTGTTTTTAAAGGTGATTGTATTCGTTCCTTTTTTTACAGGTAAAGTTCTTTGAATCATAGCACTTGAAGATTGTAATCGTTCTGTTTTTCCTCCAAATTGATAATTCATATTGATGGATTTGCCTCCATTTTTCACCACCATTTTTCCAATTGCTAATAAACTAAAAGCAGTAGTTTGTGTGCTCATCCAACGTTTAGAAGACAATTCTTTAGCAATGGTTTTTGCCACATTTTTAGCTTCTTTATTGTTGGTAATTAGCATTGTTTCTAATGCCATTGCTCTGTTTCTAGTTACAGAACCATAATTGTAATAATTGTACCCAGAGAAATTTAAATCTGCTTTTTGCATAATTTCATCAGCAGCTTCTTTTTGCCCAACCAAGGCATAAGTGGCAGCCAAACGCCATTTTGCATCATTAGAAATTTGCTTGAATTCTCGTAAACGATTCATTGCAGATAAATCTGGGCTTCCAGCCAAAGCCAACGTATACAATCTGTAAGCTTGTGCTAAATCTGAAGTATATCCGTTGTAATTTTGCCTCCAGTTTCTGGCTACTTGTTTTTGATATTTGATAAAATTGCTCTTAAAAGTTAATGGTAAAACAAAACCTTTTTTCTCTGCTTCTAATAAAAAATGACCTGCATAACTTGTTCCCCAATCACTTATGTAACCTTCTCCCATCCAATAAGATAAACCTCCATTTGCTTTTTGAAAATTTCCTAAACGTGCAATTCCTTTTTCTATATTTCTTTGAATTTGCACTTTCTTTGCAGATGGTAAATCAAACAAATCTGTTAAAAATAATTGCGGAAAAACGCTTGATGTAGTTTGCTCTACACAACCATGTGGATATTGTATTAAATACTCCAATCTTCCAGAAAAATTTATAGACGGAATTGTTGACAATTCTAAAATCGCTTTGTTAGAACCAGTAACTCCAAATGTTTCAAAATTGATTGTTTGCGTCTGCTTACCCTCAATTGTTGCATCAATTACTTTGGAGGTTATTGGATTTGGATTTACAACATCCAATTCTACTTTATAGCTCGATTTTTCTCCTCCACCAGTGGCAATTACCTCAACAGTATTGATACCATTTGCTTTTAAAACGTCCAACTCAAAATAGACCATTTTTTCATCTGGTTTTTCAAAACTAAGTTGTTGAGTCTTATTGCCTAAAACATTTATTCCATCAGAAGTTTTTACTTGAATAGTAACGTTTTTCACATTTTTATCCATTGCAAAAACAGAAATTGGCAGGGTTACTTTTTCTTTTGGCGATAATTTTCTTGGCAATGTAGCCAACACCATCAATGGTTTTTTAACAGGTGTTGCTTTTTCTGCGTTTCCAAAAGCTTCCTTTTTTACATTGCCAGCAATCACCATTGTTCTTGCTAAGCCAATATAATTTGGCAAGGTGATCTTGTGCGATTTTGTAGCTCCTTTTTGCAACTCAAAAGGTCCTAAAAATTTGACAACAGGTTTGAAACGATTTGCTTTTTGGTTTTTCCCTTTAGCTGCACTTCCATCTCCACCAATGGCAAAAACCTGATCTACACTTCCTGAATATGCACCAATTACATCATCAAAAATATCCCACGTTTTTACACCTAAAGCTTCTCTTGCGTAAAATGTATTGTATGCATTTGGCGTTTTAAATCTTGTTAAATCTAACAAACCTTCTTCTACAATTGCCAAAGTATAAGTCATTGGTTTGTTATTTTTTTCAGATACTTTTACCACAAATTCTTTTTTGGGTTGCAATTCATCTGGCATCAAAATTTGTGGTTGTAAAATAGTATTTTTATCTTCCACTAAAATCGGAATTACACCATATAATCTTATTGGTAAATCGTTTTCTGTAACTTGATGTGGCTGCAATAAAGATATATTTACAAACATATTTGGTGTCATATTTTTGTTAATAGGAATTTCTATAGAAGTTGTTCCTTTTTGAGTTTCTACCCATTTTGTTTCCAAAACTTTTGTGCCATTTTCTATACTGATTAATGCACGTCCTTTTGAACCTGAAGGAAAGGTAATTTTTGCAGTTTCACCAACATTATACGTTTCTTTATCAGCAGAAAACACTAGCATTTTTGCAGCATCTTTATCTCCTGATGATGAATTTTGCCACCAATTTTTGTAGAAATAAGCTGTTCTACCTGTTGCGTGACCACTTTTTTTATCTATGACTCTAATTAAAAATCGTCCTCTATCTTCATCAGGAATGTTCAATTTAAAACTTCCTTTTCCTTTTGAATTTGTCCTGATTTTTAGAGTTCTATATGGCTTTCTATAACTGCTAGAGGTATATCTTGATAAATTATCTTCAGAAGAACTCCACCACCAACGCCAATTAATTTGATAGATTTTTACTTCTATTTCATCTCTTTGAATTGGATTCCCATTTTCATCTACAGAAACCACAGAAAACTCTTGATTTTCATCTGTATAAAAAGAACCATATCTGTTTCCTTTAGGAGATTTTAAACCAACAAAACTAATGTAAGGTGCATATTTTTTTGTGAATGCATCCAAAGAAAAATCGCCACCATTTTCAAAAGCTCTTACTAAAAATTGAACATTTAACATTCCTGGAGCATTTTTACCAACTTTTAATTTGCTATTGATTTTTGCAAATCCGTTTGCATCTAATTTACCATCAAAAACATTGATTTCTTCTGATAAAAATTTTCTTGATGGATCAGAAAACACATAGTTTTTATAATTTTTAAAACTATAATTAGACGTAGAAACTTTTGCTTTAATTGTTGCTTTTAAGTTTTTTGCAGGTGTTCCATGCAACCATTTTACATCTAAAGTTCCATTAATTGGTTTTTCTGATGTCAAGATTTCATCATCAAAATCTACTTTAATTTTTAGACGATTTGGTTTCACAGTCTCAACTTTTAAATTCTTGTAAAACTTTGCTCCACCTACAGAAATTTTAGCAGAATAATTTCCTGTTTTTGCTTCTTGTTTGGTTTTTACTGTGAATTTGTAAAAATTATTAAGGTTTTCTGAAGTTACTTTTTTGTATATCAGTTTTCCACTTGGATCTGTTACTTCTAATTTTATAGGATGATTTTTAGGGAGTTTGTTATCTGCATCATTCAACAAAAAAGTTAAATAAATGTTGTCTCCTGGTCTCCAAACTCCACGTTCTCCATAAAGATATCCTTTTAAACCTTTTTGAGTTTTGCTACCAGAAACATTAAACTTGCTTACAGACAAAGAATTCCCATCAAATAATTTGATATAACCAGTGTTGTTACCTTTAGAAATTACAGCAAATGCTGCACTTTTTGGACTTTCTATATTTGTAAAACCACGAGAATCTGTTTTGGTAGAAAGTAATTCTTGTTGCTGGTAATTGTACAATTTAATACTTGCACCTGCTATTGGTTTTGTTGTTAAAATATCTGTAATTGCAAAAAAATAATCATTGTTTGTCCCTTTTTTGGCAATAATACCAAGGTTAGAAGCTAGTAAATTTTGAGCAATTATTTTGTTATTATAATACGATTCGTGACAAGGATTATCTCTTTCGCGCCAATTATAATTTTGGTTTTTGTAACTATATAATTTATTATCCCAATACAATTCTTCTCTTTCTTCTTCACTTTCGACATCAGAAAAATTATTGTATTCTTCTTCATAATAATCATCTTCAATATCCTTATTATCTGATATAGAATTTTTGTTTTCTGAACAGCTATAAAAGGTTTGATTTTTATTAAAGCTCAATTCAACTCTATAAATAGCACCAGGTTCAGTTTCTATCATTTTGGACAAATCTATGCTATAAGCTTTCCATTTTTGTGTGTTATTTTCTTTGTTTTTAATTAAGGTTATTGTTTCTTTTGCTATTCTTCTTCCTACTCTTTTAATGTTGTAGTCGTTATTACTGTTAATGTTATTTTCTTGCAGAAATTGCAACATATTGTCTTCAAAAATTTTAATGATTCTAACCTCTACTTCTTTTACATTAATAGCTTCGAAATTGTATTTTAAATCTTTTGAATTTGGTAAAATGGTTCCACTTGAAATGGCTCTGATTTGTGGTTTCTTCTGCTCAAAAGTAACCACTTCTTTAAATGTTTTTTTGAGTTTGTATTGATCAGAATTAAGAATTCCAGGAAAAACAGACACTGTAATACTGCCTTCTAATTTAGCGCTTGAAAATACTTTTAATTCATTTCCGTTGATAATAAAACGTGGTTTTTTAACATTTTGCACCACTACCAAACCGTTTAAATTTTGTTGTTGTTTTAAAGCATCAGAAAAATTAATTGAAATGTAGCTTTCTTTGCTTTTTTGAACAGAAATATTAATGACTTTAAAGTTATTTTTACCGGGAATTATAATTTCATTTTCGCCTTTAGAATCTGCTTTTATGGGTTTTCCATCCCAAGAAACTTGTAGTTTACTATCATCAACAAAACGTTGAATACTATCAATTTTAAATTCAAAGACTTTTGATGATGCATAGGAATTATCCCAAACAATATTTTTAGTTTTTCCACTTTGTGAAGCTTTTAACAGCTTTTTTGCATTTTCTAAGGAAATTATATCTGCCGATTTTACAATACCTTCTAAATATTGAAACTCTTTAGAATAAGACTGTAAAGACGCTGTTTGAATACTAAAGTTGGGTGTGATTGTTCTAAACTGAAATGTATAATTTTTAAATTCTTGTTGAATGTTTTTATAGATTTCATTCAGCTTTATAGTTACTGAATATTCTGTAGCTGCATCTAAATTTTCATCAGGAATAAATATAAACGCATGCTTATTTATGGTTTTAATTTTTCCGTTTACAAAAGGTTTAATTGATAAAATATCTGTAGAAACCTCTTGATTTGCTTCCCAACCATCAACTTCTTTGGCTAGATTTATAGTAATTTTTTCAGTTACAGAAACCACTCCAGAAGTAGTATAACTGATGTATTCTTTAAATTTATAGATGTTATCTGTCTTTATTGCAGACTTTTTACAAGAAAAAATCAATAAAAAAATAACGAAAGCCGAAAGTAGGTGTTTTGTTTTCATAGTTGTGGTATTTGTAAGCACAACTCAAAAATACAGCTTTAAGTATCTAAAAAAAACGATAAATTAGAATTCGTTAAGATCTGTTTAGAATTTGCTATTTATTCTTCTCAAAACTTCGCTTTCTTAAAAAAGACAATACTGTAACTAAAACAACAATGGCTGTTAAAACATATATAAAAGTAGGAATTGGCAATGGATCTCCTGCTGCATAACTGTGTAAACCAGACAAGTAATAATTTACTCCAAAAGAGGTCATAATTATAGAAGCAAACGCAAAAACACTTACAGCATTAAGTACAAATCTACTTTTTAAAGTCGGTATTAAACGCAAGTGCAATACAATTGCGTAGACAATAATACTTATTAATGCCCAAGTTTCTTTTGGGTCCCAGGCCCAATAACGTCCCCAAGATTCGTTTGCCCAAACACCCCCTAAAAAAGTACCAATGGTTAAGACAAAAAGTCCAATTGTCATTGAAATTTCATTAATATAGGTAAGTTCTTTTATCTTAATATTGATAACTTCTTTGTTTTTTTTGGTTCTAAAAATGAATAATAAAAGTGCCATAAAACCCAAAATTGCAGACAATGCTAAAGGTGCATAACTACTAACAATGGTTGCTACATGTACTTTTAACCAAAAAGATTTTAAAACAGGCATTAAATTGGTTATTTCTGGGCTTAACCAGTCTAAATAACTTACAAAAAGCAGTGCTCCTGCAAAAAGTGTTGCCAATGGCAAAGAAAAATCTGATTTTCTAAAAGTTAATAATCCACATAAAAGTAATGTCCAAGCTACAAAAACCAACATTTCATAACCATTACTCCAAGGAGCGTGACCAGAAATATACCATCTTAAAATAATATTTCCTGTAAAGAGAATAAAACTTAGCAGTGTAAAAATTATGGATGCATTCCAAACTATATTTATTAGTTTATTTGTGGTAAATATTTTGATTAGTGAAATAATTAGTAATACTAAACCAATTACAAATAGCACTTGAAATAACCAAAAATTTAAATTTAATTGATTGTACCATAATTCTGCTTCTATGCGTTTTCTACTTGGTATTATTTCTTTACCTAAAACGTCTTGAAACTTTTTAATATATTCTAACTTTTCACTTGCTGCAACCCAATTTTTAGAATTTACATCTTTAAAATAAGTAGGAATAATGCTTTTTGCAAATTCACCATCTTCCTGTGGAAAGTTTTTAAAATCGTGTGTGTGGCTATACCATTTGTTATTCTCGTCATTTTTATTCGGGAAAATCGTTAAATAATTCCCAGAAAACACATTATAAAGAATATTAAAACGCTCATCTACTTTTAAAACTTCTTTGTCAAACTCGCTTCTTTCTGCAGGTTTTTTCTGATTGGCTTCTTCTACAACTTGTTTTAAAATATAATCTCTATTATCATCTAACAAACCTAAAAAAGAGACAAAACCATCTTCACTAATTTTTAAATTTTTAAAGAGTTCTCCTCCTTTTTCTGCATCTACTTTTATAATAGGTATATATTGCCAAACGTTTGCAGAGGCTTGCATTGCTAAAAAAGCTTGATTGGCATTTAACTTTACAGACTCACCATTTTTAGTAAATTTAAAATAAGGTTTTCTAGATAGTTTTCTTAAAAATTCTGATGCTAATGTGTTTAAAGGTTTTACTCTACCATCTAAATCTTGTACCATTAAACGCCCAAATAAATCTGCATGTTGCGCATTTACTGTTTGCTGTTTTATGGTTTTTACTGTTATTTCTGGAGATTTTTTTTGTGCAAAAGAAAACGCAGACAAAAACATTAATACTACTAGTGTTGTAGTCTTTTTTAATTTGTTTAATTTCTTATTAATCAATGTAAAACGCGATGCTTTTCCGAATAAAGTAAAAAACATTCCTACCATCATTAAAAGGTATCCTAAGTAGGTAACATTTGTACCTAAACTATCATAATTTACAGCTAAAACAGTACCTAATTCATCTGTATCATAACTTGCTTGAAAAAAACGATATCCTTTGTAATCTAAAACATTATTCATAAAAATTCTTTGATAAAAGCTTTTTTCGCCATCTATTACTTTAACCTCACTTGCATACGAAGAAGGACTTGTAGAACCTGGATAACGTTCTAGTTGAAAATCATCTAAATGTATAGAAAATGGTGTAAATATTGGTGCAGAACCATAGGATAAAGATATTTCTACATCGTCTATTTTTATTGGATGTTCTATAGGCAAGAATCCTTCTCTGTATAAAATTGTTTGCTCTTTTGTTTTGTTATTATAAGTAACATTAACCACTAAAGCATCATCTTTAAACTCGTCATTATCTTTCGGTTTTTCGGCACCTGTTACCAATTCAATTTTTGCATTTTTATGATATGACATTGGTACGAAAGAAACGTCTCCATCTCTATAAAGAGTTCTTAATGTTAATGGCTGCAAACTGTCTTTTTGAATAACGCTTGCTGTTTCTGTAGCCATTACAAAAGAACTTAAATTTCTTGGCGATAAAACGCTTAATACGCCATTTTTCTCAGTAATATTTATAACATCTTTTCCTTGCGCTTCAAAACCTATTTTATGTTGATGCTCTCCAACTGCTTCTATTTCTCCTCGCTCTAAAAAGACAGTTTCTCTTCCTTTTCCAGCAGAAATTACCATTTGTATCATAGACTTTCCGTCTTTTTCTGCATCTACAATTTGCGGAATGGCATCAGCTACAAACTTCTTATAATCAACCGTAATTGGCTTGCTGTTAAAATCTGTTTTTAGTGTAAAACTATTATTGCTTATTGGAGAAAAACTTAATTGTTTTCTAACAGATTTCGAAGTTTTACCGTCTTTTAAATGAACATGCAAGTAATTTGTACTTGAGATAATTACGTTAGATGATGCCCCTTCTCTTATTCGCATGATACCACCTTCTGATGCGTAACGTGTAATTGCTGCACCAATTAAGATAATAATAAAAGAAATATGGAATAATAAAATGGCCCATTTTTCTTTTCGGAGTAATTTATATTTAAAAATATTTGCTAAAAAACAACCCCCTAAACCAACCATCACCATTTCAAACCACCAAGCATTATAAATAATTTTCCAAGCGGTTGCTGTACCATAATCATTTTCTATAAAAGTGGCTATTGCCATAGAAACTGCAAAAGTAAACAGCAGTACAACTGCTAAAATAGAGGATGAGAATAATCGGTTTAATTTATTCATCTTTTTAAAATATGATTAAAAAAAATGCCTTTTTAAGATAAAAAGGCATCTTTTGTATGTAATTTTCTAATTATTTATTAATAGAAGCCGTGGTTTTTATTTCCATTTTATCTTCTCTTTGTTTAGCTTCTTCTAACCATTTTGGCAAGAGATTTTTCTTAAAAGCTTCTTTTTCTGCTTTTAATTTTTCGATATCTAAACCAATATATTTTTGTGCTAATTCTTTAGTAGAAACATCTGGCATGTCAATTGGTTTGTTAAAACCTAAAGTAGCTAATAATCTTGCTAGTTTTAAACGAGCATCCTGTGCTTTTACTAAACCACCACCAATAACTCTTGCAGTTTCTACTGGAGAGTGGAAAGAAGCTCCATGAGAAGCTGCAGAATAATCCCATCGCCATTGAGCGTGTCTAATATCTGTTAGAATATCTTTCATTTGTGCTTCTGTTGCTCCTAAATCCCAACATTTTTTAGCCTCTAAATGAGCTCTTACTAATAAATCTTCTAATTTTAACCTGTTTTCTTTTGCTTTGCTTTGTCTTTCATACACATTTGCAATTAATTTCTTAGAGTCTTCTCTATGACAAACTTGGCAAGCGTTAGATGTATTATTTAGAGGAGATTGAATATGGTGATCTGTAAATTTTTGGCCACCTTCACTTTTATATGGCATGTGACAATCTGCACAAGAAACGCCTCTATCTGCATGCACACCTGTTACAAACGTTTCATAACCTGGATGCTGTGCCTTTAACATTGGGGCTCTACTAATTTTGTGTGTCCAATCTTTAAATTTTAAATTGTCATAATAATTTTCCATTGCTTCTACAGACATTCCGTCTTTCCAAGGAAACGTTAAATAAGGTACACCTTCTTTACCTGGTTTCTTTTTATCAAAATAATACTCTACATGACATTGTGCACAAACTAATGAACGCATTTCATTATGAGTAGCGTTATTGATGTCTTTACCCATTGCATCAAAAGCCTCTACTAAAGCTGGTCTAGATATTCTTAATTTCATGGTTTTAGAATCGTGGCAATCTGCACAACCAATATTGTTTACAACTTCTGCACCTTTGTCTGCCCATTTTCCTTTATAAAATTCTGCAACCCCAATTTCATTCATTAATCTTGGTACATCTGGGCTTTTACAAGTCCAACAAGTTGCTGGCATTGGACCATCTCCTTTTCCTTTTGGCCCACCAGTTCTTAAAGTATTTCTTAAATCTTCGATTGCATAAGAATGACCTCTACCCTGATTATAATCTTTAGAAAAACCATAACCAGCAAATAAAATTACCAAATTAGGATCTTCTTCCAAAACATCTATCATTGCAGAACCACCTTGGAAAGAACGAAATGTTGTATCTAAAGTTTGTAATGATGATTGATATTCTAATGGAAAATTTTCTCCCCAAACTTCATTTCTTGGTTCATTTTCAGAAATATCTACCTGAGGAACATACTTATATTTTGCTTCGGATTTCCTATTTACAATACTTGATGCTAGTAAACCAAGTAGAAAAACTGCAACTATAGTAATTACAAATAATACTTTATTTTTCATTTTAGATAATTTTAATTTATTTAACTTCTTTTGCCAACCATTCTGGAATTACTGTTTTTTGTGTATCTGTAGGTAATGGTGCAATATTGTATTTTATGGTTAATAACCCGTGAATATCTCCATGAGGTACGTGTTGATGACAACTCCAGCACTTTCTCTGTGTTCTATTATCTTTATGATCCTCTAGATAACCACTGTATTTTGTTTGTGTAACTTGTTGTACATGGCAACGAATACAATTTTGTTGAACAACTCTTTGCGAAGCTTCTTTCATTTCTATTACATCTGGTTCTGCTCTTGCTGTAAAAACTGATGCGTGATATAAACCGTCTTTTGCCTTAAAATAATACTTCTCAAAAACATTATCATGAGGCACATGACAATCGTTACATTTTGCCCATTCTCTATGAGAACTCTTCATCCAGCTGTTATATACTGGTGTCATAACATGGCAATTTACACAGGCTTGAGGATCATCTGACAAATAAGAAAGTACTTTTGCTTCTTTTGCCATAAACAAACTTAACCCAATCAGCACAGCAATTAAAAACAGTGCTGTTTTTCGCCATTTTCTAGTTTTTGGTAGTATTTCTATTTTACGTTTCAATTTGTTTATTTTGAACTATTAAATAATTATTGGCACTAAATTGATTTGTTAAAATTAAGTTAAAGAATTGAGTTTTCCAAAACTTAATCAAAAATACAACACATAAAAAAATAGAATTATGACAATTATCATAATATTAATTATTTTAAATAAAAAAACCTTAATCAAGTGATTAAGGTTTTTAGAGGTGTCTAGCGGATTCGAACCGCTGTACATGGTTTTGCAAACCATTGCCTAGCCACTCGGCCAAGACACCTTAATAATAAATTCGAAGTATTTTTTCTTCGAAAGTTTAATTTGTCATTCCTATAAAAACAAGAATCTAAATTAAGGATTGCAAATTTACGCAAATTTACAAGTATTGCAAGTATTTTTTTATGTTATCGTTTTTTTGTGAGAATTATAACAACTTCTTCTACATTTCCGCCAATTGGTGGATTGATTTTTGCTACAGAAACTCTTGTTTTTCTTACCATAAGAAGCTCTTTAAAAATTCTATCTAATATTCTTTGAGCTACTTCTTCTAACAATTTAGAACGAATTGCCATTTCTTCTTTTACAATATGGTTTAAATGAACATAATCTACAGTGTCTACTAATTCATCAGTTTTTGCAGATTTTTTTAAACCTGCTTTTACTAAAACATCTACTCTGTATTCGCTACCAATCTTTGCTTCTTCTTCTAAACAACCATGATTAGCAAAGAGTTTTATGTTATTTACTTTTATAATTCCCATTTATTCTTTTTGTTTTGAAATTGACTCTATCTTTTCCCACATTTTGTCTGTATTTAATCTGAAAGAGCCCAAATACTCAAAACTACATTGTTCTGGCTCTATAATAGATAAAAATGGTTCGCCGTTTTTATTATTGTATAAATGATAATTTTCTCCGAAAATAGGTTCGAAACTAAACTTTGCATTGTAAATTAAATCGTTGTACTGGAACTTTTGCATTAAAGCTTCGTACTCTTTTTTAACTTCGTCAAACTTAGATTTTAGCTGTTTGTTTACACGCTGAATTCCGTCGTTTTTCCAACTTGCTGTATGTAATGGCTTAATTACTGGAGAACTTGCTGATGTCCCATAAGGCTTTAAAGCAGCATCATATTGCTCAGTTTCTTCATTAAAAACGACTAAATCTGGTTTTTTGTCCTCTTTTTTCATTGTTACAAAAATACGATAATTAATAAGTACTAAATTCTGTTTTTAGAAAATTTTAACTTGTAAGTAAGCCTGCGTTAAGGATTGAAACGACATCCTCTGAACTTGTTTCAGAGATATAGTGGAAAGCCTGACCTGAAAGGGAACGCCCAAAATAAAAATATACAAGTTATTTTACGTAATTTTGTGGCTTAATTTTTTCAAATAAAACGATGTCTGAAGAGAAAAAATCGCTCAATTTTTTAGAGCATATTATAGAGGAAGATTTGGCAAATGGGATGCCAAAACAAGATTTGCGTTTTCGTTTTCCTCCAGAACCAAATGGTTATTTACACATTGGTCATACTAAAGCAATTGGAATTAGTTTCGGTTTGGGACAGAAATACAATGCACCTGTAAACTTGCGTTTTGATGATACAAATCCTGCAAAAGAAGAACAAGAGTATGTAGATGCAATTAAGAAAGATATTTCTTGGTTAGGATATACTTGGGCAGAAGAATGTTATTCTTCTGATTATTTTCAGCAACTATATGATTGGGCAGTTTTATTGATAAAAGACGGAAAAGCCTATGTAGATTCGCAAACATCTGAAGAAATGCGCCAACAAAAAGGAACACCAACTCAAGTTGGAACAAATAGTCCTTTTAGGGATAGAAGTGTGGAAGAAAACTTGGAATTATTTCAAGGAATGAAAGATGGCAAATTTAAAGAAGGAGAACACGTTTTACGTGCTAAGATTGATATGGCTGATGATAATATGTTGATGCGTGATCCTTTAATGTACAGAATTATGTATAAAACGCATCATAGAACTGGTGACGATTGGTGCATTTACCCAATGTACGATTGGACCCATGGAGAGAGTGATTATATTGAGCAAATCTCGCATTCTTTGTGTTCTTTAGAGTTTAAACCTCATAGAAAATTATACAATTGGTTTAGAGATCATGTTTATGAATACAGTAAAAATTCATATCCAAACCCGCCAAAACAGCGTGAATTTTCTCGTTTAAATTTGAGCTATACTATTATGAGTAAACGTAAATTGTTGACTTTAGTCGAAAAAGGAATTGTTTCTGGTTGGGATGACCCAAGAATGCCTACAATCTCTGGTTTACGCAGACGTGGTTACACACCTGCTTCTATTAGAAGTTTTGTGGAAACTGTTGGGGTTTCTAAGCGTGAAAACGTGATTGATGTTGCTCTTTTAGAGTTTAAAATTCGTGAAGATTTAAACAAAACTGCAAAAAGAGTAATGGGTGTTTTAGACCCTGTAAAAGTGGTAATTACCAATTATCCTGAAGGTAAAGAGGAGATGTTGGATGCGAATTATAATGATTATGAAGACGGTTTTGGAAGCAGAGAAGTTCCGTTTTCTAGAGAGATTTATATTGAGCGCGAAGATTTTAGAGAAGAAGCCAATAAGAAGTTTTTCCGATTAAAATTAGGAAAGGAAGTCCGTTTAAAAAATGCGTATTTTATTACTGCAAATAGTTGTACAAAAGATGCTGATGGAAATATTACTGAAATACAATGTACTTATGATCCACTAACAAAATCTGGAAGTGGAACTCCAGAAAGTATGCGTAAAGTAAAAGGAACACTGCATTGGGTTTCTGTAAAACACGCAATTAAAGCAGAAGTTAGAGCTTATGATAGATTGTTTTTAGATGAAGCTCCAGACGCACATAAAGACAAGGATTATATGGAATTTTTAAATCCGAATTCTTTAAAAATTATCAATGCTTTTGTAGAACCAAGTTTACAATCTGCTAAAATTGGTGAGCGTTTTCAGTTTCAACGATTAGGATATTTTAATGTAGATGACGATTCTACTCCTGAGAAATTAGTCTTTAATAAAACTGTTGGACTGAGAGATTCTTGGGGAGGTAAATAAGTTGGCAGTCGCAGTTTTCAGTTTCAGCTGGAAGTTGGAAGTTGGAAGTTGGAAGTTGGAAGTTGGAAGTTGGAAGTTGGAAGTTTTTAAAAATGTATGTTCGAGCGCAGTCGAGAACTAATTAAAATTTATAATTATGAAAAAAATACTTTTATTATCGTTATTTATAATCGCTTTTTCTTGTGGAAACAAGGAAGAAATAACACAAGTTGCAGAAATTTCTTGCGGACAATGTAAGCTCGGTTTAGATTCTGAAGAGGGTTGCAGTTTAGCAGTTCGTTTTGATGATAAAGCTTATTTTGTAGATGGTTTTGGAATTGATGATTTTGGTGATGCTCATGATGAAAAAATAGGTTTTTGCAACGTGATTCGAAAAGGAGAAATTACTGGTAAAGTTGTAGATGGAAGATTTGTTGCGAGCAATATTAAATTAACTGATGAGTAAAAGTCTTAAAATATTAGAATGGAAAAATCCGAAGTAAAAATTTTATTTCGGATTTTTTTTTATAATCAATTCATTTGCATATATAATATATATAATATATATTTGAATTTGGGAAATTTGTTTATAAAACTAAATTTGGAGTAACATGAAAAAATTAGTAGAAATAGATGATTCTATTCTCACAAAACTAAAAGTATTATCCGCTTTTGAAGGATTAAGCGTAAAAGCTCTAATGGAAAAAGCTATTGAATTGTTTGTTAAATCGAAAGAAAAAGAACAATTAGATAGTTTGTCTAAAGAACAAAAAGAAGATTTAGGCTTATTACTTTTAATGCAACAAGTAGATAGAACTAAAACAGTTAGTAGAGAAGAGGTCTTTAAACTGTTAGAATAAAATGAATGTAATTTACCTAGAGAGTTTAATTAAAGATTTAAAAAAAGTAAGAGATAAAAAACTATTGAAATCTCTATCTAAAGTTTTATTAAATCTAGAAGAAAGTGAAGATTTATTTAAAGTTTCTAGTGTAAAGAAAATGTCAGGTCACCCAGAAGCCTACAGAATTAGAATTGGTGATTATAGGTTGGGGTTTTATTACTCAGAAAATCAAATAGAAGTTGTTAGATTTTTAAAAAGGAATGACATTTATAAAGTATTTCCTTAAAAAATGGATTACTACATTCGCAGGAATAACAAATAGATAAAAAAATCCGATGAAAATTAATTTTCATCGGATTTTTTTCACTGCAAACTGAATACTGAAAAACTGCCAACTAAATTAAGGTGCAGGATTGGGAATTTCTGTATGCACAGCTTCAATTTCTTTTAAAGTTTCTTCTGATAAATTAATATGAATGCTTCCAATATTTTCTTTTAACTGACTCATCTTAGTAGCTCCAATAATATTACTCGTTACAAAAGGTAATTGATTGATAAATGCCAAGGACATTTCCGATAATGTAACTCCGTTTTTCTTAGCAATCGTTTCGTATTTCTCTACAGCTTTTGAACAACTATCTCCCATATAACGTGCTACAAAACGTGGAAACAAAGTACCTCTTGCTCCTTCTGGTTTGTTTCCATTTAAATACTTACCTGATAAAATACCTTGTGCTAATGGAGAATAAGCAAATAATCCAATATCTTCTCTCAAAGAAACTTCGCTCATTCCTACTTCATAACCTCTATGAATCATAGAATATGAATTCTGAACAGTTACTGGTCTTGCCAAGTCATTTAATTTGGCAGTTTGTAAATATTGCATGGTTCCCCAAGGAGTTTCGTTAGACAAACCATATTGTCTAATTTTTCCTTCACTAATTAAATCATTTAACGTTTGTACGATTTCTAAATAGTTCTCAGCTTCATTTTTTGCAGCATCTGTTGGGAAATCTCTCAAACCAAATACATTAACTCCTCTATTAGGCCAATGCAACTGGTACAAATCTATATAATCTGTTTGCAAACGTTTTAAACTACCTTCTACAGCTTCTAAAATATTCTTTTTAGACAAACCTCCTTCTCTAATATGTTTTGTATAATCTCCACCACCAGCAATTTTACTTGCTAAAACTATTTTGTCTCTGTTTCCTGATTTTTTAAACCAATTACCAATAATTTTTTCTGTAGCCCCATAAGTTTCTGGAGTTGCAGGAACAGCATATAACTCTGCAGTATCAAAAAAATTAACTCCTTGCTCAAGAGCATAATCCATTTGTTCAAAACCTTCTTCTTGGGTGTTTTGGTTTCCCCAAGTCATAGTTCCTAAACATATTTTACTAACTTTTATATTGGTATTTGGGAGTTTTGTGTATTTCATTTTTATTATATTTAATCATAAATACCTTTGTAGAATATCTGCTCATTAAAACTTCTTTTAGGATATTTTTTATTCATCATTTTAAGGTATAGAGGGTAATATTTCTTTAAAATCTTTAAATCATTTAAAACTGGGTGATAGTTTAAATTTATTTCTTCTGTTACAAACATTTGCAAAATTCTAACTTTGCTTTCTAAAATTACCTCATAGCAGTTAAAGCCTGCAATTATTCTTTTGTTATTTAAATTTGTAGCTATCAATTTGAAATTATCAAAATTTTTATATTCTTCCTTAAAATTATAATCAAGCATACTAAAATCTTCAATACTAAAAATAGTATTTACTAAACTATCTCTACTAATTTTTATAATATTTGTAAAATTACTTTCATTAAGTATCGAGTCCCTTAAATTCTTAACTGTAAACTGAATATAATCTTTAGGATTTATCCTAAAATATTTTACACTTTTCCTATCATAATGTGCAACTCCTAGAAGATCATCTAAAATAACAACACTAGAATCTTTAGGATTTACGGATTTTAATTCAATCGCTTTTGGCGATTTGTTATTTAAGGAATCTGCAAGTTCTTTACTAAAATAATTTCGAGATTTAATAAAAAAGGTGATCCCTTTTTCGGTAAAACTTTCTTTTTGAGCACTTAAAGAGTAAGTCATCTGCAAAAAACAAAGTACCATAAGTAACCTAATTTTCTTCATATCTATTTTTAATAATGGAAACAAAACTAAAACATAATAACATTTAAAACAATAAGCGCATAATTTAAAAAATTATACGCTTATAAGAATAAATTATATTCAAGTAAAATGCGATATTTCACATGAGTGTTTCTTCTCTTTGGGAAGATTAAGATGGGCTTTGAATAGCCTCAATTCCAGGTAAAGATTTTCCTTCTAACATCTCTAACATAGCACCACCACCAGTAGAAACATAGCTTACTTTATCTGCAAAACCAAATTGTTTTACTGCTGCAACAGAATCTCCACCACCAACTAAAGAAAATGCTCCATTTTTAGTTGCTTTATCAATAGAATGACCTAATGCAATAGTTCCTGCAGCAAAAGATTCCATTTCAAAAACACCTAAAGGTCCATTCCATAAAATAGTTTTACACTTGTTTACAACATCATCAAAAATTTCTCTTGATTTTGGTCCAGCATCAACACCTTCCCAACCATCAGGAATTTGAGTGATATCTAAATTTTGTGTATTTGCATCGTTAGAAAAATTGTCTGCAGCAACAACATCAACAGGAATATGAACTTCTACTCCTTTTGCTTTGGCTTGTTTTAAAATATCTAAAGCCAACTCTTGTTTATCATCTTCGCAAATAGAGTTACCTATTTTTCCTCCTTGAGCTTTTATAAAGGTAAAACTCATTCCACCTCCAATAATTAAATGATCTACTTTGTCTAAAATATTTTCTATTACTGTAATTTTAGACGATACTTTTGCACCTCCTAAAATTGCTAATACTGGTTTTTCTGAATTGTTTAAAACCTTATCTATACTTTCTATTTCTCTTGCTAATAAATTTCCAAAGCATTTATTTTCTTCAAAAAACTGTGCAATAATTGTTGTGGATGCATGTGCTCTATGAGCTGTACCAAATGCATCGTTTACATAAATGTCTCCAAATTTTGATAATTTTTCTGCAAATGCAACATCTCCCTTTTTCTCTTCATCATAAAAACGTAAGTTTTCTAACAATAAAATCTCACCCGATTCTAAATTAGCCACTGCTTCTTCTACCTTTTCTCCAATACAATCTTCCACAAATTTAACATTGCAACCAATAATATCTACTACAGAACTTACAATGTGCTTTAAAGAAAACTCCTCTTGAAAACCTTTTGGGCGACCTAAATGAGACATCAATACACAACTACCTCCTTGTTCTAAAACATCAATTATGGTAGATTTTGCAGCCTGAATTCTGGTAGCATCAGTTACTTCAAAATTGTCATTTAAAGGTACATTAAAGTCTACACGTATTATTGCTTTTTTATTTTCGAAATTAAAATCTTTTAGTGTTTTCATTTTTAATTTTGTCTATTTTCAACAAAAATACCGATTTCTTTAGTTTTTATGAAGTCGAAATTTAAAAAGTTAATACAACGTTTGCGCTTATACTCATATTTTTTCTAAGCTACTTTTTTCCTTATTTCTAAAACTTACAATTGCAATTCCTACAAATAAAATAGCAGCAGCTACATAAGCAGAAAACTGAGTATAATTAGACTTATCTGCATTTGCTACTCCTATTGCTATAAGTGCCCAAACACCAACCAGAGCAAATTGGCTCATATTACGTTTCCAAATAACTACTATGTTAATAATTGTGGCAATTAATATCATAGCAACAGTCCAAAACAAAGTTGATATTCCAAAACCATCCCAATCTATCTTTACTAAATAAGTAGATACATTTGCAATACTTGCAACAGTTACCCAACCACTATAAATTGCAAATGGCCAACAAAGAAATATTTTTTGTGAAAAACGCGTTTGTCCAATTCCTATTTTTGTGTTCTGTACAATTTTTAATAGTGAAAAAAGCAATAAAAAAATACAGATACAAGACCAACCAGTATATTCATAAATCCAACAAAAAACCCAAGCACAGTTTGCAATGCAAGAAATAACGAACCAAAAACCTATTTTTTCTATAAAACTATTATCCTTTACATTTACAAACAAACTTCTACCTTGGTAAATTACAAAACCTAATAGTAATAAATAGATGAGTCCCCAAATAGAAAATGCATAACTTGCTGGCGTAAATAAAGATTTATACTCACTAGAAATTTCGCCAATTGTAGTGTTGTTCATAGCTCCAGTGTTAGACAAGTAGTTTATAAAAACAACAGATACAAATGCAATACCATTTAAAATTTGTATTATTTTTTTCATTACTAATTTTTATTTTTTTGTTGATTAAAAATACAAAAATCTAATTAAAGATTTTAGAAACCTTTATATTTGCTTATGCTTTTCAACCAAATCATAGGTCAAGAACATATTAAAAATCATTTACAGAAATCTGCTGAAAATGGAAGAATACCACATGCGCAACTTTTTGTTGGTAAAGAAGGGAGTGGTACTTTGCCAATGGCAATTGCTTATGCACAATTTTTGTTGTGTAATTTTTCTGATGATGCTGAAGTTTGTAATTTAAAATGCGACAAATTGCAACATCCAGATTTGCATTTTGCATTTCCAGTTACATCTAACGAAAATGTAAAAAAACATCCTGTTAGTAGTTTGTTTTTAGAAGATTGGAGAACCTTTATAGAAACACAACCTTATGGAAGTTTGTTTAATTGGCTGCAACATATTGGTGTAGAAAATAAGCAAGGAATTATTGGTGTTGATGAAGCTGAAGAAGTTGTAAAAAAACTGCGCCTTAAAAGTTACGAAGGTGGGTTTAAAGTGATGATAATTTGGATGGCAGAAAAAATGAATATTGCTGCTGCAAATAAATTGCTGAAACTGATTGAAGAGCCACCAGAAAAAACCGTTTTTCTATTGATAACTGAAAACGAAGAACAGATTATAAACACCATAAAATCTCGTTGTCAAGCTCTGCATTTTCCTGCTTTGAGCGAACAAGATATTGCCAACACTTTGGTTGTAAATCATCAAGTTTCTGATAATGAAGCTACAAAAATTGCACATCAAGCAGCAGGAAATTTTAACAAAGCCATTCATTTATTACAAAATGATTCTAGCGATTTAATTTTCGAAGAATGGTTTGTGGCTTGGATTAGAACAGCATTTAGAGCCAAAGGAAATGCTGCTGTAGTACAACAATTAATTTCTTGGTCTGACACAATTGCCAAAACCGGACGTGAAACTCAAAAACGTTTTTTAGATTATTGTTTACAGTTTTTTAGACAAGCTTTATTGATGAATTATAAATCAGATAATTTGGTTTTTATGGAAACAAAAACTGGTTTTAACTTATCAAAATTTGCACCTTTTGTACATTCTGGAAATATTTTGGAGATAGAAAAAGAACTAAATGATGCTATGTATCACATTGAAAGAAATGGAAATGCAAAAATTATTTTGTTAGATTTATCTATGAAATTAACAAGGTTTTTACATAAAAAAGAGGAGACAGTTTAATTTATTTAATTTAAAAATAGTCCTTTCTTCATAAAAACTCTACCCAAAAATGTAACCTTTTTAAAAATTTGAGGTTTTAAGATTGGTAACCAACTTAAGTAGAGAATATTATGAGACACCTTAAATTAATTGCAATTATTTTTATTTTTTGGAGCTGTAAAAACAATAAAAGCACAAATAAATATCAAGATTTAATAGTAATTGATCAAAACTATAAAGAAGCCTTAAAAATAGCTTCAAAAAAAGATAAGTTAATTTTTATAGACTTTTATACAACTTGGTGTGCACCCTGTAAAAAATTAGATAAATTAATTTTTAAAAACGATTCAATAAAAAAAATTCTTAAAAAAGATTTTATTTTATTAAAATACAATGCAGAAAATGATACTGTTTTTCACTTATCTAAAAAACACCATGTTAGTAGTTATCCTACTGGTATTATTCTTAATAGTAAAGGTTATGTTTTAAATAGAAAATATGGTTTTCCTGGAAACGATTTTCAATCATTAAGTAAAAGCGTATTAGAACTTACAAATGAAAGTATTGAATTAAATAAACAAAATAAAACAATAAAGGGATATTCTAATAAAATTGATGCTTCTAAATATCCAAAATTCTATACTAATTATATAAATCGTACCAATACTAAAATAAATTCCTCAGAATTAAATGCATATTGGAACTCAAATCAAGATATTTTATCAGAAGAATATTTTTCTACACTTATTTATTTTGCTAGAGAAGCATCAGATGCTATCGCAAATAATTCGTTAAAAAATTTAGAAAAATATACAGAACTTTATGGTAAGAATGATGTTGAAATATTGATGTATTTTTTAACTTCTGGAAAATTTAATAGAGCAATTTCTGAAAAAAATCAAGTAAAATATAATGAAGCTGTTCTCTTTGCTAAAAATGCTTTAAGTAAAAGATGGACTGATAATATCTTGCCAAGTTTTGAAAAAGATTTTCTAAAAGAATTAAATAAATGGAATAAAGTATTTGAAATCAATAAAAAACTGAAAGAAAATGGACAGTTTGATGAAGAATATGTGAATCATTTTAGTTGGGAAGTTTATAAAAAGTGTGACAATCAAGATGTGATTAAAAAATGTCTCCAATGGATGAAAGACTTAACAGATGCCAAACCAACCTATGCCTATTTAGATACTTATGCCTTTTTGATGTACAAATCTGGAAATAAAAAAGAAACTAAAAAAATAGCACAAAAAGCTTTAGAAATTGCAAAAAAAGAAGGCAAAAAAACTAAAAGTATCGAGAATTTATTAAACAAATTATAATATATTTTTTAAAGAATTGATTAAAAATGTTGCTCTTAAAAAGCAACTTTTTTAATACTTGATTTTTTTACCTTTACAAATACTCAAAAATTAAAACAAAAAACTGTCCCCTTTTTAAATTTGACAAACGTCTTATAAGTATAAACTTAAAAATTTTAAATTATGAAACAATTTATGATGATTTTTATTGGCGAAGATTATGCTGATTTAGGGCTTTCTCCAGAAGAAATGCAAAACAGAATGGAAAAATGGTTTGCTTGGAGCCAGAAAATGGATGCAGCTGGAATTAAACATGAAGGCGAAGCTTTAACTTCCAAAATACGACGTATTTCTGGTGTCGAAAGAACATCAAAAGACATTGCATCTACAGAATTGAAAGAAATTGTTGGTGGTTATTACACAGTTTCTGCCAAAGATTTTGATGAAGTTGAAGAAATTGCCAAAGATTTTCCAGATTACGATTTAGGCTCTTATGTAGAAATTAGAGAAGTTATGGTATTTGATCATTAATGGAAACGAAACTCATAGACCATCTTTTTAGATATCATAGTGGAAAGATGGTTTCTGTTTTAACTCGAATTTTTGGACTCTCAAATCTACAAATTATAGAAGATGCTGTACAAGATACTTTTTTAAAAGCTAGTATTTCTTGGCGAAAAAAACAGCCAGAAAATCCTGAAGCTTGGTTAACGCAAGCTGCAAAAAATAGAGTTTTAGATATTTTTAGAAAACTAAAAACAGAACAAAAACGCTTCCCAAAAACCAAAAATGGAATTGAAGCAATCTCTATTAACGAACTCTTTTTAGATACTGAAATAGAAGACGCACAACTTCGGATGATTTTTACAGCCTGCCATCCAAAACTAAACCCAAAAAATCAAATTGCTTTTGCCTTAAAAACCATTTCTGGTTTTAGCACAAAAGAAATTGCATCAGCTTTATTAACTAAAGAAGAAACAATAAAAAAACGGTTATTAAGGGCAAGAAACACTATCAAAAAAACAAATTTAGCGTTTACAATTCCTCAAGGAAAAGAATTACAGCAACGAATTGAAAGTGTTTTAGCAGTTATTTATTTAATTTTTAATGAAGGTTTTCACTCTAATAAAAAAGAAATTCTCATTCAAAAAGAATTGTGTGGAGAAGCTATCAGATTGTGTAAAATGTTATTGAAGAATAAACACACTCAAACTTCTAATACTTACGCTTTGTTTGCATTAATGTGTTTTCATGCTGCAAGATTAGATGCAAAAATAAATACCGAAAATGAGTTGTTAGATTTAAAAACACAAGACAGAAATAAATGGTCTTTTCCTTTGATTCAATTAGGAAATGCTACGATGCACAAAGCTGTAGAAACTGATGATTTTTCTACCTATCATTATGAAGCTGCTATTGTTGCAGAACACATAAAAGCACCCAATTTCCAACAAACCAATTGGGATAAAATTTTACATTGGTACAAATGTTTGTACGAATTGAATCCTTCTACTTCCCACCTGTTAACAATGGCAGTTGTCTGTTTACAAAGCGAAAACTATGTAAAAGCCAATTATTATTTCGAACAAATAAATCCTGATGATTTAGCACAACGTGCTTACTTATTTTATGGCGCAAAAGCAGATTATTTTGCCAAAATAAACAACAAAAAAGAAGCTTTAAAATGTATTGATATTGCTTTAGAAAAAGTGACTAATAAGTTAGAAAGAGCATTTTTGGAGAAGAAGAAAGGGAGTTTACTACTTTAGAAATATGCATTTTTCATCTCAAATGAAACACATTGAAATCGAGAAATCTTAATAATCAAGTTCGTGTTAGAGATTTCTCCACAAAGACGAAATAAAATATATCTGTCATTTCGAATGAAACGCAGTGAAGTCAAAAAATCTCTTGTTGTGACTTAAAATAAAAAAATTATATCACGTTTTAACTCTTTTTAGATTTCTCCACAAGGTCGAAATGACATACTTCTGTCATTTTAAATGAAACAAAGTGAAATCGAGAAATCTTAAAAATCAAATTCTCATTTTGGATTTCTTCCCAAGGTCTAAATAACAAACAAATGTCATTTTGAGCGAAACGCAGTGAAGTCGAAAAATCTCTTGTTGTAACTTACAAATAAAAAAATTATATCACGTTTTAACTCATTTTAGATTTCTCCACAAGGTCGAAATGACATACTTCTGTCATTTTAAATGAAACACAGTGAAATAGAGAAATCTTAAAAATTAAATTCTCATTTTGGATTTCTCTACAAGGTCTAAATAACAAACAAATGTCATTTTGAGCGAAACGCAGTGAAGCCGAAAAATCTCTTGTTGAAACTTAAAATAAAAAAATTATATCACGTTTTAACTCTTTTTAGATTTCTCCACAAGGTCGAAATGACAAACAAATGTCATTTTAAGCATTACTAAAATCAAAATATATTTTGATTGAAAATAACTTACGAAGTAAACAGTGAAGTAGAACAATCTAAAAAAGTTCTATTTTTATAGATTCCTGTTACCCAATCAAGTTGAGTATAAACTTCACAGGAATGACACAGATCTACATCCCTTTTGCAGCACGTTTAGCAACATATAAGTCTGCAATGGTTGGGTTTTCTGGGCAGGATTTTATTTGTTCAAAAACATCACCAGCTTTTACAAATCCTGTTTGAATCACTTTAAAATAAACACCACACATTGTTGTATTCCAAAATTGCTTTACAATTTTCATATTGTTAAAACGAATTCCTAATTTATAACAAGGATTTCTTTGAACTGAGGCTTCTAAAATGGTTTTACCCACTTTAAATCTATCACCTTGATGAATTCTGGTTTCGTCTAAATCATCAATGGTTAAATTTTCTCCAAAAATTCCATGCTTAAAATCTACATTTGGATGCAATTTTTTAAAATAGTCGTAATGTTTTAAAGAATAACCATAAACTGCTTGTAAAATACCTCCATGATGTTCTCTATCCGAAATTTCATCACCTTTTACATCTTCTGTATCTAAAAAAATAGACTTATCAACAGTATATTTAAAAATTCCTGTTTCTACTTTTTTTCCTTTGTAATCGATTTCTTTTCGTTCGCCAATATTTGTTGAGATTATTTTCATTTTTATTTGTTCTCCTGCAAGGTCTTGAAGACCTTGTAGGTATTATTTTCGCTAATATGTTTATATCTACAAGGTTTTTGAAACCTTGCAGGAAGTTTTTAAAATCTTACAAAATATTCTCAATAAAAAATCTATTTTCTAAATTTTGCTAACGCTTTTTTCGTGAAATCAGACAACACCAATTCACCAGAAACTGCAGCTCTTTCAGCTAATAAAGTGTTCCAGTTTTCTGTTCCTTTCCACAAAGCCTTTTTCATTTCGTCTAAAGCTGTGGGATTGTATGCAGCTAATTTTTCTGATAAAATTTCTACTTCTTCATCTAATTCTTTTATGGTTTCAAACACTTTTGCATACAAACCTTTTTCTTTTGCCCAATAGGCGTTTTTCCAATTGGTTGCGTCTAAAGTCAATTCTGCAGTTCCAGAAACTCCAATTTTTCTGGTTACAGCAGGTTCAATAACAAAGGGACCAATTCCTATGGTAAATTCTGATAATTTTATGGATGCATTTTCTGTTGCCAACACATAATCGCAAGCAGCTGCTAAACCAACTCCACCACCAACTGTTTTTCCTTGAATTCTACCAATAATTAATTTCCCACAACTTCTCATTGCATTAATTACATTTGCAAAACCTGAGAAAAATTGTTTGCCTTCTTCCAAGTTAGAAATGGCTACTAATTCATCGAAAGAAGCACCTGCACAAAAAGCTTTTTCTCCTTCCGATTTTAAAATAATGACAGAAACTGCTTCGTTATTTCCAACAGTAATTAATTCGTTTTTCAATCTTTCTAACAGTTCACTTGGAAAGGAATTACTCGCTGGATGTCCAAATTCTATGGTTGCAATTTTGTTATGTATGTTGGTGTATAAACTTCCGTTTTTTCTTGAAGTGGTCATAAACTTTTCTTTTTGTAAAAATAAGGTTTAATTCTTAATAGTTCTTGATACATTTTTCTTCATTCTTCAGAAAAAAACTCTAACTAACAACTATTTTAGTTACTATTTGCAAGAGGCAAAAATTTTCTCCTAAACTTTAAAACCAATGGTAAGCCTCTTGTAATCATCCATAAAACAAAAGTAATCCAAATGGCATATAATTTTAAATCTAGTGAATCAAAAAATAGTAACGCTGGTATAAAAATCAATCCTGTGGAAAGTAAAAGTAGGTTTCTTAAATACTTCATTTCTCCCATTCCTTTAAACATTCCATCAAAAATATAGGTAATTCCACAAATGGGTTGCATTGCTAAAATTAACCAAAATGTTGTGTAAAACTGATCTAAAACTTCTTTGTCTTTCGTAAAAATATTGCCAATTTGTTCGTAAAAAATAAATCCTACAAGTGCCATAAAAACACCCATTACCAAGCCATAAAATAATAAGTTATTGCCCAATTTTAATAATGTTTTATAGTCTTTTGCTCCTAATAACTTTCCTGATAAAATATTTCCTGCACTAGAATAACCATCTATACTAAATGCACCTAAAAGCCACAGATTTAAACCAATTGTGTAGGCTGCAATATAGGCTGCTCCATAACCAGTTGCATACGCTGTTGCAAAATATAAAGCTGTATTTAAAGCAACTGTTCTTACAAAAAGATTACCAATCATACCTAATAAACGAGGAATTTCTGGATGAATATCTAAAGAGATTTTTAAAGACATTGATGTCTTTTTCAATAATAAAACTAAAGAAATTATTGCCATTACAACTTGAGCAATGACACTTGCATACGCAGCTCCTTCTATATTCATAGCAGGAATATAACCTTCTATTCCATATACAAATATAAGATCCAAAACAATATTTAGTAATGCTCCAATAATGGCAATTATCATTGGATAATAAGTGTTTTGTAACCCTCTAAATGTTCCGAAAATGGCAAATACAAAAAGTGAAAACGGAAAGCCGAAAATTCTAATTTTAAAATAAGAAACACAATATTCTAAAATTTCTCCTGATGCATTGTAAAATTTGAAAATTTGTGCTGCAAATGGATAAGAAATTGCCAAAATAACCAAACTACCCAAGACTATAATTGCAATTGCTTGTGCAGGTAGTGTTTTTACTGCACCTAATTTATTAGCTCCTACATATTGAGAGATAATAGATGAAATTGCACTTCGAATCTGTCCGAAAACCCAAACTAACATCGAAATAAATGCACCAACAATACCTACAGCTGCTAAACTTTCTGTTGCATTTTTATCTATATTACCAATAATTGCAGTGTCTGTAATAGATAGCAAAGGCTCTGCAATACCAGCAATTAAAGCAGGAATCGCTAATTTATTAATGCTTTTAAAACTAATATTTGTGCTCAATAATTTTCTTTTTTGCAAAGGTACATATCTAAAAAATGAGAACAGAAACTAATAAATGAAAAATAACTAACTTTGCATTGACTAAATCTATACCAATGAAACATATTTTAGTACCTATTGGATCTACTGAAAATGCAAAATCTACTTTGCAATACGCAATAGATTTTGCTAGTGAAATAGATGCAGACATTTCTGTTTTTAGAGCTTATAAAGCAAAATCAAAGGCAGGAACTATGGTTAATTTAAACGCTATTATTGAGCGTGAAACAAACCTGTATTTGCGAACAATGGTAAATGCTGTGGATAGAAAAAATGTAGATGTAAAATTAATTGCTGCAAAAGGAAACTTACTGGAAAGTGTAGAAGCTATTGATAAAGAATTAGGCATTGATTTAATTATTGTTGGCGCAAAAAGTAATTCTTTTAAAGAGGAAACATTTTTGGGAAGTACTGCTGGAAGTTTGGTAAAACAAACCGATATTGCTGTTTTAGCTGTACCTGAAGCATATATTTACAAACCTGTAAGTAACATTTTAATGGCTTTTAAATCTGGAATTGTAAATAGTAAAACAACTTTAGAGTCTATAAAAACTATTGTTCAAAAATTTAAACCTCAAGTAAATTTGTTATTGGTAAAAACACCAGATTTTACTGAAGAAGATTTAGTGCTTGATCAAGGATTGTTAGATTTACAATCTTCGTTTACTACTACAGAAAATGCGACTACTTTTCAAGGAGTTTTAGAGCATTTTAAAACACATAACCCAGACATGTTGTGCGTTTTTAGACGTAAAAGAGGTTTCTTTAAAAAATTATGGGAAAAGAATACGATTCTTAAAAAAGAGTTTTATACTTCTATTCCTTTGTTAATTTTGAAGGAGAAGTAGAGTTCTTAAACTTATTTTAGATTAAGATTTTCATTTCGGTTTTTTTGGAGAAATTTCTCTATTAAACTTTATTATTCGGGTTTTTAAACTTCATTTTATTATGTTCGAAATGACAATATAAAGATTCAAGTTAATTTATTGGTTTGAATGATAAGGTCTCATAATTATCAATCAAATCCATAGCACAAAAGACTTTTGGATTGCTGTAAATTATGTGATTATAATCTAAATCTGTTACTATTTCTGCTAATGGAACAAATACAAAGATTAAAATCAAAAAAACCGACATTAATTTTACACTCTTAGGCTCATTATCCGTTTCAGAATATTGTATTTTAATTTGGTCATAACTATTATTCATAGGTTAAAAATAAAAAACTAATACTTTAAATCTGCAGGTTCTATAAAATCGGTTTCTAGGTTGAAAATTTCTTTGATGTAGATTTTTATTTCCTCTATAAATTCTTCCAATTTTTCTGAAGTGATATTTGTTTCTGGATTCCTGTAATTTGATGAAAAATTGATAGGTAAAAAACCACTATTTAGGTTTTTAAAAGAATAAATTCCGGCTTCTAAAGGTTTTGTAAAATCGTATTTTTTTGTTTTTGTATATACATAAGCATATAATAAAACCTGAATCGCTTTTAGATGTTTTTCGTCTCTCAGGTTTTCAAATTCAGGAACTCTTAAATTACCATTGGTAACAATTCCTGTTTTGTAATCGATAATTCTTAAAACCCCATTCAATTCATCAACTCTATCTACTTGGCCATGTAATTTTATGGGAAAATCTATTCCATCAATTTTAATTTCTGTAGCTAAGTTTTCTTCTGTAGCAATTATTTTAAGTTGATTTTTAGTGTCTTTTAACAACTCTTTTTCTTTGGCTAAAAAATTATCGACAAATCTGTTAGCAACTTCAAAAATTAAACGGTTTCTTCCTGTAGAAATATCCCCATTTTTAAATTCGTCTTTAAAATACTTTACCACCAATTCTTTAGCCTTTATTTTCATACTATCTATATCATCAACCGTTAAAAATTGACCTATAAAAGATTGGTACAATTTATCTAAAGTATTGTGTACAACAGTTCCTAAAGTTTTATAAGCCACAGTTTCTTCAACATCTTCAAACTCTTTTAATTTTAAAACTTTCTGTTTGTAAAAAGAAATTGGATTGTGTAAATAATTGGTTAACGCAGATGGCGAAATTCCTTTTTCAGCTAAGGTTTTTAAACTTTCTAAAACAGATTCGTTCTTTTTAATTTCTTTTAACTCTACGTTTTGAGTTACTACTTTTGGAGAAATAATTTTCTGAACAATGTCTGTTCTCATCATTTCTAATTGGGTTACAAACCTGCTTTTTTCTCCACTTCCAAAAACATCGTGTTCTGTATTGTAAATGATAAAAACGTTTTTGGCTCTCTGCATTAACCTAAAAAAGTGATACGAAAAAATTACATCTTTTTCTCTGTAGGTTGGCAAACCAAAAGCCAATTTTACATCAAAAGGAATAAAAGAATTTTGTTGGCTACTTGCAGGTAAAATTCCTTCGTTTGTAGAGACTAGAATGATATTTTCAAAATCTAAAACACGCGTTTCTAACATTCCCATTAATTGCAAACCTCTTAATGGTTCTCCTTGAAAAGACAAACTTTCTGAAGCAATTAATTGTCTAAAAAAAAGTGACAAGGTTTTTAAATCTGGAAAATATCTAAACTCTTTATGCAACGTTTTTAACTGTGTAAAAATGGTATAAAAACGGAATAAATATTCTTTCTCTAAATCTGTAACATCTTCTTTTAAAAGATTGATTAAATTTAGAATCCTGTCAATAAAATCATCAATAGAAACATAATTGTTAAAAATTGATATGATGTTTTTTTTGATTTCTGCACTTGAGTTTTTAACTAATTTCTGAATGTGATTTTGATTTATAAACGTCTGATTCTGTTTGGCAACCTCATCAGAAAAAGCATCTATTTCTGGAATTAATTTATAAATAGATTGGTGTTTTAGAAATCGAATAACATCTTTATGATAAAATTCATTATCAGTAGATTTTTGTAATTTATCCTGAGAAATAAACAACTGAAATATGGAAAACAATAAATTAGTTGTTGGAATATCTTTTAAAGGATATCCCATTGTAATATTAATTGCATTGATGTTTTTGGGCAACGAATTTAATGTAATTGGCAACAAGGTTTCATCTGCCATTACCAAAGCTGTATTGCTAAAACTTGTAAATTTCTCTAAGATTTCTCCTGCATATTTTATTTGAGTTGTGTTTTTAGAAGCACCAATAACTTCTATATTTTTTGGTTTAGAAAACGTATTTCCAAGTATTTTTAGTTGATTTTTTTCATAATATTTCCATTCTGCTTTATACTTTCTGATGAATTTTCCTGCTTGATGGTTTCCATTAAAAAAAACAGAATCTATGTCCCAAAAAATTTCTGACTTCCCAGTTTCTAAAACTTTCTGAAACAGAAACTCTTCAGCTTTATTTAGTGCATTAAAACCGATAAAAAAGAACTTTTTGTTGGCATTCTTTTTTAAAAAAATATCGATTTTCTCACAAGACTCTCTATAAATAAAACCTTGATAACCAATGTTTTTTTCTTTTAAAAAACTGTAAAAAGCATTGTAATAGGTATTTAATTTTTCTAAAAACGAATAATGATCTTTCATTAATTCTGTTTCTTGAAACTCCCCTTTTACGGACCATTTTTTTAAACGTTGAATATCTCTTAAATAGATAAAAATATCTTTTGTATCTACTAAATGTTGGTCTATTTCATTAAAATCTTGCAATACTGTAAATGCCCAAGAAGCAAAAACATCAAAAGAAACTGGTTCTTTTTCTAAACCTTTATAAATAGTATAAAAGTGAAATAATAATTGAATACTATCTACTTTTTCTATTTCTGAAACTTGGCTGATAAACTGCTCTACATTTAAAATTTCTGGTAAAAAACCAATAGTAATTTTATCTTTAAGTGTTTGTTTTAGAAATATTTTTGCTCTTTGCGAAGGCAAAACAAAAACCACATTTTCAAAAGAAGTTGTTGTTTTTAAAATATCATCTAAAGTATCAGAAATAAAAGATTGCATCAATTTTTTGGATTCAGTTTCGATTTCTAAATTACAAAAACTTACTTTTATATATCTTTAATCCTTAAATTATTTTTTGATGCAAAATGAATTAAATGTTGTTGGTATTCAAGCGGATTTAGTTTGGGAAAACCCTGCTAAAAATCTTGCTTTTTTTGAAAAAAAAATCAATACTCTTCCAAAGGATATCCATCTAATTGTGCTACCAGAAATGTTTACTACTGGTTTTACAATGCAGCCTGAAAAAGTTGCTGAAAAAATGGATGGAGATGCTGTTTCTTGGATGAAAAAAATGGCTCAAAAAAACGATGTTGCAATTGTTGGAAGTTTGGTAATTAAAAGATTTTTCGATTATACTCAAGATGACATTAAATATTACAATCGTTTGGTTTTTGTACATCCTTCAGGTAAAATTGAATCTTATGACAAAAGGCATTCTTTTACTTTGGCTGGAGAAGATAAAGTGTATACTTCTGGCAATAATAAATTGATTGTGGACTATAAAGGATGGAAAATATGTCCGTTAATTTGTTATGATTTGCGTTTTCCTGTTTGGGCAAGAAATACAGAAAATTACGATTTATTATTGTTTATGGCAAATTGGCCAGTTGCTAGAATTAAAGCTTGGGACACGCTTTTAAAAGCGCGCGCAATCGAAAATATGAGTTATGTTATTGGCGTAAATAGAACTGGAAAAGATGCTAATAATTATGAATATTCTGGTAATTCTCTAATCTTAGATTTTTTGGGTGAGGAATTGTCTTCTTTAGCTGAAAATGAAATCGGTACTATTTCTGCAACTATTTATAAAGATAAGCAGGAAACTATGAGGAATAAGTTAGGTTTTTTAAATGATAGAGATTCTTTTTCTTTCGAAATTTAAACTTTAAAAAATTACCACATAGGAGTGCAGATAACGTAGAGTTATATCTTAAAAACTTAATGTTAATGAATCCCAAAAGGGTTTGAAATCCTTTTGGGATTTTGATATTCTAGAACAAAAAAAGACCTCACAGGTTTTGGAAATATGTGAGGTCTGTGTATTTAAAAATATAAAAAAATTTATATATTCTATTGGTTTACAAACAAGTTTAGCCCAGATTGAACGACCTGTTTGAGCTCTTTTTTATACTGAACTCGATTTAGTATCTTTTGTAATAATGAAACATGTTATTAAATAAGTGAGATGCTGAAATAAATTCAGCATAAAAAAAGCGAGTAGTGAAAGCTGGAAATAGCTCCTAGTAAAGCTATGCTGGCACCATCCATTTAAAATTAAACTTGGTATCTGGAATTACAATTCTTTCTGTAATTCTGTACATTCTTTCTGGTAATTTCATTAAAAAATCTCTTGCTTTTTCTGCTTCTGGAGTAAGATTTGTAATTTTATCTATTTCCCACATGTTATTTAATTTCTTTAAAATATCTACATAGTCAAAACCTGTATACACACCAACTCTTTGTGCAACTGCAGAGAAATCATCAAACAAACTACCTTTTGCTCCAAAAGATTCACGTAAATGCATAGCTGGCATTACAATTTTGTATTTCATCATGTGTTGGAAAGCCAACATCATTTCACTTGGGTCTATTTTAAAAATTTCTTTTACAAAATGTGCATACGCTTGGTGATGACGCATTTCATCTCCAGCAATAATTTTAGACATTTTTGCCAACGCTTTATGACCTTTTTTACGAGCAATTTTAGCTACATTATTATGAGAAACGTAAGTTGCCAATTCTTGAAATGTGGTATATACAAAGTTTTTATAAGGGTCTGTAGAAGTACCAATATCAAAACCATCTGCAATTAAATGTTGTGTAGAAATTTCTACTTCGCGCATGTTTACACGTCCAGATAAATACAAATACTTGTTTAAAGTATCTCCATGTCTGTTTTCTTCTGCTGTCCAAGTTCTTACCCATTTTGCCCAGCTATTATCTGGGTCTTGAGAAACGCCATCTAAGTCTAACAACCAAGACTCGTAAGTTGGTAAAGCTTCTTCTGTGATTGTGTCTCCAACAAGAACAACCCAAAAATCGTCATGCAATTCTTTAGAGATTTCTCTAATTTCTTCTATCTCAGAAATAAAAGAATCTTTCTGCGAATTTGGTAAGAAATCTGTTGGTTGCCAGATTTTTTCAGCAGGAATCAAATACCTTTCCATAAAAGTTTCCATGCTTTTTTCTAGCTGTAACATTACTTCTTTTCTAATATTTTTAATTGTAGACATTTTCTTTATTTTATATGTTCTTTTATAACACTTTCTGTTTGTGCTAATAACTCATCAAAAGGTAATGAATCTATTTTTATAGGCTTATGAGTAGTTATAGTAATAGAGCTACCTAAGCCTAAAGGAAATTTTCCGTACTTAAATACTTTCCAAGAGTTGTTAATGGTTAAAGGTACAACATAACCATCTTTATTATATTTTGCAATTACTTTTAATCCGTTTGAAGCAAATCTTTTTGGTGTTCCGTTTCTACTTCTTGTGCCTTCTGGAAAAATAATTGCACCCCATTTGTTTTTATTTATTCTTTTAGAAAATTTTACTAACTCACTTATCGCCTGTTTTGGATCTTTTCTGTTGATGAGTGCAGCACCTCCATTTCTTAAGTTAAAAGACACACTTGGAATGCCTTTGCCTAATTCTATTTTGGCTACAAATTTTGGGTGTTGCTTTCTAAAAAACCAACCTATGGGAGGTATATCAAAAGTAGATTGATGGTTAGAAACAAATACAACAGATGTGTTTTCTGGTATTTTATATTTGTTGATTAATCTTACAGGGACACCAATAATCAACATTGATTTTACTAAAAAAAAATTTAAAATAGCTACTACTTTTGCATGTGCTTTATGTCCAAATAAGTTTAAACTTAACCATTGTAATGGATGAAAAATGACTAGAAATAAAAAAAACACCAATACAAAGATTGGTGATACTATGTAGCTTAGTATTTTCATCTTTTAAAACCAGTTACTCCAAGGAATTCTTGAAAGAATTAATACCAGTGCAAGTCCATAAAAGACAACAAAACTTTTAAATTTTGCAGCATCTTCTATCTTCTTTTTATGCTTAGACCATCCTATTGTAATTAATACTATTGCTAATATCATAATTATAGGGTGCTCTACTGCTAATAATCTAGCAGTCTTATCTTTCATAACATCTCCAGCTCCCATTTTTAATGCTTTGTACCAAGGAGACATAAAATACCACCCTAAACCTATTAGTAATTGGATGTGAGATACTATTAACGTAAAGAGTCCTACACGTAAATCTTTTTCTTTAAACTGCTTTTTTTGTGTTAACCCAATTATAGCATTTACAACTGTAAAAATTAAAATTGCTAAAACAAGGTATGCCCAATAAGAATGTATTTGTTTCATCATAATTAAATGTGTTTGGATAACAACAAAGTTAGTGATTTTTAAAACAAAAAAACCACCTCAGTTGAGGTGGTTTTTGAATAATTCTTAAAATTGACAAATTATTGTTTTACGTATTCGCCTCCTGTTTTTATAACAGCAAGTGTCCAAACACCATTAGCTCCATTATAAATGTTATAAGAAACTAAATATTTTTGACCTTCTGCGTCATTTGGAAAATTGTTCAATAAAATTGTGTTAATTTTTGCTAAACGAGCTTTTTCTGTTTCTTCATCTCTACCTGCTCTTACATCAAAATTATTATATCGATCATTACCTACTAAAGCATAGTCTGCATTTGTTAATGTATACTTAATTGTATTATCTGGAATCCATTTAGTTCCATCATGTCCAAACTTGATTGTTTCATTAATAATGTTTTCATATTTAGACCAATTTTTACCATCGTATATAAAGAAAGCTACGTAACTATATAATGCTCTATCATCTACTCTACCATCCTCATCTATATCTTGTGTGTCTGTAACAAACAATTTATACATAATACCTTCTATATCTCCTGCTTTTTTATTTTCAAACTTAAATCTATCATTTAAAAAAACTGGTATTTTCTCGAAAGCTTCTTCTTCAAAAGAGAATTGAGCTCTTGGCTCTCCCATAGATGCATACTCTTCTGGTGTAATACCAATAGACATTTCCCAAGTACCTCCATTATTTATAAAACCATTATTTAATTCTACAGTTGCAGCACCATTATAATATTTATAAGTTAAAGAAACTAAAAGTCTGTTTGCTGCATTAGGGTATTTTGTATTTAAAAATGAAACAATGTGATCATAGCTAGAAAAATTTCCAAATCTAGCAACATTTCCTCCTTGAGCAGTATAATCTAAATCTGATACTTCATAAACTTTTAAACTTTTCTCATCATTTTTTTTGTTGAATAATTTAAATGTTACCTCAACTAAAGATTCTTTTCCCCAAACTGGATATTTTTTAGATAAAAAGTCTGGTAACATTGTTTTAGCATCATCTAAAGAACTAAAGTTCCCAAAGTTTAAATTTAAAGCTTCATAGTCTTCATCTGTTAGTGTAATTTTTGCTTCACCAGAAATAGTGGTTTCTTTAGCATCAATTTCTTTATAAATGTCTTCCATTGGGTTGCATGATGCAAAAGTCAATGCAAGAATTGTAAGAGAATAAAATAATTTTTTCATTGTTTTTTAATTTTATATTTTAGAATAATATCTTAACACCTAAGTTATAAGTTCTTCCGAAACCAAACCAAACAAGTGGATCAGCAGCATCTAAAGCATCAGCTACATATTCAGTATCAAAAATATTGTTTACTCGAACTGTAACAGTAGTATCAAAACTACCAAATTTAAATCCGTGGCGCAAACTAGCATCAAAAGTACTATAATTTGGTGCTTTCCAAGAATTTCCTGGTCTAGTAGTTGGTGCAGATGTAGTTGCGTAATCTAACACATCTATTTGAGCATATAAATCTGCAAAATAATTATAATCTACTGTAATAGATGTTTTATCCCAAAATTTATATAGCATTCCAAGAGCTGCTGTTGTTTGTGCTGCATCAGATACTCTTAGTCCTTTAATTGGTAAATATACTGTTGAAACTTGATTTTGATTCTCATCAAAAATACCAACGTTTTCTAAATCGTTATTCCATTTCCAATTCCCTAAAGACAACATTCCTGTAAAATTTAAGTTATCTGTTGGTTTGTATGTAAAATCAAATTCAACACCTTTATGTAATGCATTAACTCCTAATAAGTTTGCAGTAAAATCTTCTGATCCAGGAATATTAGGATCTGCAGAAATACGTCTTGTAAAAGTTCTATCATTCCATTCTGTTCTATACAAATTTACATTAGCAGCAAATTTTTCTCCTCTAATACCATATCCTAATTCTAAACTAAAAATCTTTTCATTTTCTGCATTAGGATTTACATCTGTATTATTAAAGTTCTGAAAAACTGCATCAAAGTTTGCTGGCCTTTCAAAATATCCAATATTGGCAAATACATTTTGCACATCATCTATTCTATAGTTTGCACCTCCTTTGATACTATAACCATTTAATTTCACTTTATCAGTAATAGATAAATCTCTACCAGCTTGAGTATTTAAATCATATTGGAAATAATCAATTCTCTGATAAGAACTTCTCTGGAAAGATGTTGATAAAAAAGCATCAAAATTTTCTGCAGCATATTCAATCTGTCCGAAAAACCCTAACCATCCAACTTTTCCATCATTATTATATGCCATCTTATCACCAACTCTTAATGGAGCATTTGGATTATTAACATTATTTGGATTTCCACTGCTATCAACGTCTAGGAAAAAATCTCCTCCTAACAAATCTGTTACTTCTCTAAAGTGCTTTCCTGTATAAGTTCTCCAGTCTAAACCTCCAATTAAACTAATTTCTTCAGTTAATTCAGTTTTTAATGTAGATAAAACACCATACCATTCATGATCATTTCTTGAAGCTCTTAAAATTGCTTCAGACCCTAATGCTCCATTAGCTTTATTTATCCCTACAATATTATCAATATCTACTGGTTGATCAAAACCACCAATTCTTTCATTGAATAAACTTCTATTAGAACCAGCAGTTCCACCACCACCACCTGTTCCGTAAGAAACGTAAGCAGCAGTAGATAATGTAGTGACATCACTAATTGTCCAATAATGATTTAAAGAAGTTTGAGATTTATGATAGAAATTGTCTTCTATATTTACAACTTGACCATTTTTGTATCCCCAATCTGGGTTAAATCTGATACCAGATTCAGCGTTTCTATAAGTTGCAATTGTACTTCTGTTTTGTCTTTGACCATGTCTTTGTGGTGCTCCAAAAGTAGTAAAAGATAACTTATGGTTTTCGTTTAATTCTTTAGAAAAGTTAACAAAGTAATTATAACCATTAAACTGAGTTCCATCTACATAACCTTCTCCAGAAGTTTTTGCAAAAGAAACAGTAGCAGCAAAACCATTATCCATTAAACCTGTAGAAAGTGTAAATCCATATTTTTGAAATCCATCATTACCAGTAGAAGCAATTATATTTCCTCCTTTTTCAACATCAGATGTTTTAGATAAAATATTAATAGTACCACCTATAGAAGGCACAGCAACTTTAGCTGCTCCTAAACCTCTTTGAACTTGCATTGCAGAAGTAACATCTGCCAAACCTGCCCAATTAGACCAAAATACTCTACCATTTTCCATATCATTAACAGGAACTCCGTTAATCATAACAGCAACGTTTTCAGAATTAAATCCACGTAAGTTAATACGCCCATCTCCAAAACCACCTCCAGATTTTGTGGCGTAAACTCCTGGTGTAGATTTTAAAACTTCTGGAAATTCTTGAGACCCTAATTTTCTTTCAATATCTGCTGCTTTAATTGTAGAAACTGCAACAGGAGTTTTTCTATCAATGGCAAAAGAAGTTGCTGTAACAACAATTTCATCCAAAGAACCTGCGTCCTCAGTTAATTTGATAGTTTTTAAATTATTTTTTGACGGAGAAAAAGATACTTCAACACTTTTGTATCCTATAAAAGATACTACCACAAGACCAGAACTTGTTTTAGAGTTTAGTACAAAATTTCCATCAAAATCAGTAGAAGTACCATTATCAGTACCTTTTACTACAATACTTGCTCCTGGAAGAGGCTGGTTTGTTTCATCCACCACTTTACCAGTAATTTTAGTTTGTCCTAAAACTGTAGCTGTTACAAAAAACAAGGCTACAAATAATAAGTTTTTAAAATTTTTCATTTTTTAATTTTATGTTATTAAATGTTCTGCAAAATTGTTGCTTTTACAGGTTTTTAATGTTAATTTAATGTTAAGGTTTAACAAAAAATTATGATAACGAAACTAAACATAAAAAGAGTTAAGTATTGATAATAAATGGATTACATATTAACCAACTTATTAACAAAAAGCTATAGAAAAGTTAAAAAAATATTTTTTTTATTAGACAAACACTTACCTACTGTTTATTCAATAACTTCTTAGCAAGTTCTTTACCTAATTCTACACCAAATTGGTCATAACTGTAAATATTCCATAAAATTCCTTGTGTATAAATTTTATGCTCGTAAAGCGTGATTAATTTTCCTAAAGAGTGTGGTGTTAATTTATCAAAAAGAATAGCATTACTAGGTCTGTTTCCTTCAAAAATTTTAAATGGTAATAATGTAGCAATTTTATCTTCATCACCAAAAAACTTTAATTCTAAATGAACTTCTTCTTTGGTTTTACCAAAAGCTAAAGCTTCCATTTGTCCATAATAATTTGCCATTAATTTTTTATGATGATCTGTTAAACCATATAAAGATTCTTTATAACCTATAAAATCACAGGGAATTAGTTTGGTTCCTTGATGTACCAATTGCATAAATGCATGTTGCATATTGGTACCTGTACTTCCCCAAACAATTGTTCCTGTTTGGTAGTCTATTTTATCTCCATTTCTATCTACGCCTTTTCCATTACTTTCCATAATGGCTTGTTGTAAATAATCTGGAAGCTTTTTTAAATATTGCGTATAAGGTAAAACTGCTTCTGTTTCTGCACCATAAAAGTTATTATACCAAATACTTAATAAGGCTAAGATTACTGGAATATTCTTATCGAAATCTGTATTTCTATAATGTAAATCCATTTCTTCTGCCCCTTCTAATAGTGCTTTGTAATGATCAAAACCAACTGATAAGGAAATTGATAATCCTACTGCAGACCAAAGCGAAAATCTACCTCCAACCCAGTTCCACATTGGAAAAACGTTTGTTTTATCTATCCCAAAGTTATCTACTGCTTCTAAATTTGTAGAAACTGCAACAAAATGTTTTGGAATATCAAAAATGGTTGCATATTTTAAAAACCAATTTTTAATGGTTTCTGCATTTGAAATGGTTTCTTGAGTAGTAAATGTTTTTGATACAATTACAAATAAAGTAGTTTCTGGATTTAAATTTTTTATAACTTCAGAAACATGATCTCCATCTACATTAGAAACAAAATGAGTAGTTAATTGATTTTTATAATATTGTAAAGATTCTACAACCATATCTGGCCCTAAATCTGACCCACCAATACCAATATTTACAACATCTGTAATTGATTTACCTGTATAGCCTTTCCATTTTCCAGAAATAACTTTGTTAGAAAAACTTTTAATTTTTCTTAAAGCAGATTGTATTTTGGGTTTAATATCTTTTCCGTCAATTAAAACAGGTTCGTCTGAAGAGCTTCTTAAAGCTGTGTGTAAAACTGCTCTGTTTTCTGTTACATTTATAATTTCTCCTGAAAATTGTTTTTCAATAGCATCTTTTAAATCTACCTCTTCTGCAAGGTCTACCAACAATTTTATAGTTTCTTTTGTAATTCTATTTTTAGAAAAATCGACAGACAAATCTTTAAATTTTATAGAAAAATCTTCTTTTCTATTCTCTTCTTTGTCTAAATTTTTGATATTGACATCTTTTATTTCATTAAAATGATTTTTTAATGATGCCCAAGCTTTTGTTTTTGTTGGATTGGTATTTTTTAAAGCCATTTTTTATTTTTTTGCTATAGTTTCTATTACTTGTGGTTCTGGAACAGCAAGCTGATTGTGATCTAATTGATATTTTAAAGGTTTTATGAACTCTAAATATCTAGGTTTTAAACTTTTTTTAAGAGGTTCTGCAGCTGGTAACTTTTGTTTAAAAGGGTCTACTTCTTTACCGTTTTTCCAAAAACGATAACAAACATGAGGGCCTCCTGTATTTCCAGTCATTCCAACCAAACCAATAACTTGCCCCTGTTTAACATATTGCCCTTTTTTAACTTTTCGCGTTTTCATGTGCAAATATTGGGTAGAATATGTACTGTTGTGCTTTATTTTTACAAATTTACCATTACCACCTCTTCTTGTAGACTCTACAACAGTTCCGCTTGCAGTGGCTAAAATTGGAGTACCAATATTGGCAGCAAAATCTGTACCTCTGTGTGGTCTAACTCGATTTCCATAATAAGCAATTCTTCTTTTTAAATTATACCTAGAAGATATTCTGTATTGAAATTTTATGGGTGATTTTAAAAACTGACTTCTCAGCATATTTCCTTCGCTATCATAATATTCTGTAATTCCTTTTATAGAATCTGCTAAAAACCTGTAGGCATAAAAATCTTCTCCTCGATGTTTAAAAACAGCAGCTTTTACTTCTCCATAACCTGCAAAAAGATTGTTTTTAATGTATTTTTCTTCAAAAATAATTTTAAAAGAATCTCCTTTTTGAAGTTTATAAAAATCTAATGTCCAAGCATAAATATCTGCAACTGTATTTGTTAAGTTTGGCGACAAATGCAAACTATCCATAGCATTAGATAAGTTTGAATAAATAGTACCTTCTACAATTTTTTGGACTGTTTTTATAGGTTGTAAGTATGTATGAGCTTTGATAATTGTGTCAGAAAAATCTACAATTGTAGCCTTAATTTTATCGTTTTTGTAAATAAAAACTTGTGCTTCCTGCAAAGAATCTTTACTTGCTAAAATTGTATAAGGTTTGCCAGCTCTAACTCTTCTAACATCAAAAACATCTTTTATAGAACCTGCTATTTTATTAATCTTTGGATAAAAAACGTGATGCCTATCTAGTATTGTTCCAAAACTTTCTCCGCTTTTAATTGTGTCTTGAATTACCACATAATTATCTATATTATAGCCATATCTAATTTCTGGTAATGGAATTACTTTTTTTATAGATATTGGTGGTTTTTCTTCTTTTTTACAAGATAAAACGGATAGGATTGCGAGTAAGAAGAAGACTATTTTTCTCAAGAAGTATACTTTTAATTAAACTCCCCAAAAGTACAAATAAAATTGATTTTTCATCAATCATAATTGATGAAGTTTCAATATCGTTTTCGTTAAAATTTTTCTAATTTATTTTAAACTCGTTTGCCAAACCTTTATATTCTTCTAATTCTGCTCTCAAAGAACCTACAGATAAATCTGCTTTCATTTTTATAGGAATTTTATTGGCATCTTCTGTAATCCATAATGTAACACTTTCTTGTGCTTTAAATACTCTTCCAGATTGTACTAAAGGTCTAAAAAGCATTGTTTTTATTTTTCCGAATTTTGTTTTGATAGTTTCCCTACCCAAAAAACGCAATTTAAAAGGATATATTTTAGAATCCAAAAACATATCGATTGCTATTTCATCTCCTTTTTTCATATTATTTACATTATGATTTCTTAAATAATAGAAAGAAGACAACATATCTTGTACATTATAAAAGGCTACAGATGTATCTTTTTGCTTTGTAAAATCTTGAACATAGGCTTTGTTAGACTTATAATTAAAAGAAGTAATTCTATGTTTTTTATAACCTCCTTCGTCAATTTTTCTTTTAAACAAATAAGGTTTTATACTGTCTTTATCAAAAAAAGACTCGTATTTATCATCAACTTTAAAAAACCATTTTATCATTCCAGATGTCCAGCCAGTTCCTTTTGTGTGAAATACTTTTTTACCATTTAAATCTGTTTCTTTTACTTCTAAAACTGCTGTTCCAGCTCTTAAAAAACCAGAATAGCTCATTTTATAACGCAACCATTCTCCACTTTTAAAAGCAGATTCTTTCTTTTGACTAGAAACAGAAAAAGTGATTATAAATACTAAAAATAATAAGATATTTTTTTTCATAGTTTTCAAACTTATAAAAAAGTAATGACAATTACCATTCCAAAAATGAAAAATGTGATTTACAACCTATTTGTGTACAACTTTTTTAAGAAATTTTTAAGCGTTTTTAGAAAGTTCCCCAATTTTTCAGTTCTTCTTCACTCCATAAATAAGGGTAGAAAATTCTTCGTTGATATTTAGGGTGCATATATTTACGCCAATTGCTGCCACCTGTGGCTTTAAGTTCTGAGTCATCACCTCCAATATATTTTGCTGCTGCATTGTAATGGGCCATAACCCATTTTACGTTTACAGTATAATCGTAATGACGCATTGCTTTGATTAAATCTTCGTTTTCTTGAACTTCTTTAGGCAGTTGCTTGAATTTTAAAGACAAATTAATATCATTATAATCTTCCATAAAATCTATAAAATCGCCCATATATTTTTTCTCAAACAAGTTTAACAAGGTAGATTTTTGTCCAGTAGTATAGTTTTTACCTGCTGCTTGCCAATACAAATGATTGTAAGCATTTCTAAATGATGAGTTTCTATCTATAGTATCTCTAAATCTGGCATCGATTAAATTAATGAGTTCTGTTGATGCAAATTCAATTTTACGATATTGTGCAGATTGAAAACCACTTGCTGGTGTTAGCGTATTTCTAAATTTTAGATACTGCTCACGTTCCATACCTTCTGACATCACATTAAAAGAGCTACATAACATATCAAAATACCTGCTTATTCTGCCTAAATGCATCGAAAATTTATCTGCTGAAACTTTATTTGCTTTTGCAACTTGTTCTATTTCCCACAAAATCATTTTAAACAATAGCTCATTTACCTGATGATACATGATAAACACCATTTCATCAGGTTGTGTAGTTCTTGGGGTTTGTAGACCTAAAAGCGCATCTGTTTGAATATAATCCCAATAGGTAATTGGTGTACTCCACAACAAACCTTCTAACATAGAGTCTACTGGAACACCTAATTTATCATATTTTTCTTCTATGGCTTTTAAAATTTCTTCTCTTTCCATTATTGTTGATTGAATAACAAAGATATAATAGTTTATAAAATTAAGACCTCACAGGTTTTAAAAACCTGTGAGGTCTATGATTATTTTCTGCTTACTGCAAACTAAAAAACTGCAAACTTTTTACAACGTTCCTCTTTTTGCTTGTTCTCTTTCTATAGATTCAAACAGTGCTTTAAAGTTTCCTGCACCAAAACCTCTTGCTCCCATTCTTTGAATGATTTCAAAAAATAAAGTAGGTCTATCTTCTACTGGTTTTGTGAAAATTTGCAATAAATAGCCTTCTTCATCTGCATCTATCATAATTCCTAAAGCTTTTAGCTTTTCGATATCTTCTTTTAATTCGTGACTGTGTTCTTCTAATCTACCTGGAACTGCTCTGTAATATTCTTCTGGTGGAATTGATAAAAACTCTACTCCATTCGATCTTAATTGAGTTACAGTTTTAATAATGTCATCTGTTGCAACTGCTATGTGTTGTACTCCTGCACCTTCATAAAAATCTAAATATTCTTCGATTTGCGAACGTTTTTTACCTTCTGCTGGTTCGTTAATTGGAAATTTAATTCGTCCATTTCCATTAGACATTACTTTACTCATTAATGCTGAATATTCTGTATGAATTTGTTTGTCATCAAATGATAAAAAGTTGACAAACCCCATGACATCTTCATAAAATTTTACCCAAGTATTCATCTGATTCCAACCTACATTACCAACCATGTGATCTATATATTTTAATCCAGAAGTAGGTGGATTGTAATCTGATTCCCATTTTTGAAAACCTGGCAAAAATGCGCCATTGTAATTTTTACGCTCTACAAACATGTGTACAGTTTCTCCATAGGTATAGATTCCTGCTCTTACTACTTCTCCATGTTCATCTTTTTCTACAGTTGGCTCCATGTACGATTTTGCACCTCTTGAAGTGGTTTCTTTATATGCTTGTCTTGCATCTTCTACCCAAAGTGCCACAATTTTTACTCCATCTCCATGTTTTACAATATGGTCGTTAATTGGTGATTTGCTATTTAAAGGTGTGGTTAGCATTAACTTAATTTTGTCTTGAGTTAAGACATAGCTTACAGAGTCTGTTGATCCTGTTTCTAATCCACGATATGCGTGCGACTGAAATCCGAATGCGGTTTTGTAGAAATGGGCTGCTTGTTTTGCATTACCTACATAAAATTCTACATAATCTGTACCTAACAATGGAAGGAAGTCTTGTGCTCCTTCAAATATTTTTTCTAAACCGTAGTTTACTGATTTTATATCTTTTTTACTCATCTTTATATTTTATAGAAAAGAGAACAAAGAAGCAAGATTAGAGACCTTTTAGAGCTTATTTTAAAAACCCATTGTCATTTTTTGAAATTCTTGAATCTTTAATTCAATCTTTGTTAATTGTGCTTTATTAATGTAATTTCTTTTATATACTGTTATTAATTGTGTTTCGAGTTCAAACGAAGAACCTAAAGCAAAGTTGATAAACTGAGAAAAAGATGTATCAGTTCTTGATGAACCTTCTATAATACTACTTGGAATAGAAACAGAACATCTATTAATTTGAGAGATTAATCCAAATCTTTAAATTCTTATAATTGTGCCATTTCCTTTTCTCCACTCTCTTTATTCTTTACTCTTTATTCTTTTCTCTCTTCTACTCAAGCCACGATTTATAATAATCTTCGTCTGCAATTTTCATTGCTTCTTCTGTAACTTGCAAAGGTTTAAAGGTATCTACCATTACTGCCAATTCTTCTGTAACAGTTTCTCCTATACTTCTTTCTGTTGCTCCTGGATGTGGACCATGAGGTATTCCTGCTGGATGCAAGGAAATATGACCAGCTTCAATATCGTTTCTGCTCATAAAATCGCCATCTACATAGTACAAAACCTCATCAGAATCTATATTACTGTGATTGTATGGTGCAGGAATTGAGTTTGGATGATAATCATACAAACGTGGTACAAAACTGCAAATTACAAAGGTATTTGTCTCGAAAGTTTGATGCACTGGAGGTGGTTGATGAATACGTCCTGTAATGGGTTCGAAATCGTGAATTGAAAATGCATAAGGAAAATTATAACCATCATAACCTACCACATCAAAAGGATGTGAAGCGTAAACCATTTCTATAATTTCTCCTTGTTTTTTTACTTTGATTAAGAAATCGCCCAACTCATTATAGGTTTCTAATTCTTCTGGTCTGCGTAAATCTCGCTCACAAAAAGGCGAGTGTTCTAACAATTGACCAAACCAGTTTCTATAACGTTTTGGTGTATAAACTGGCGAATAAGATTCTACAATAAACAGTCGATTATTTTCGTCATCAAAGTCTAATTTATAGATAATTCCTCGAGGAATTACTAAATAATCTCCATACTTAAAATCGAGATTACCCAACATTGTGCGTAATTTTCCTGTTCCTTTATGGATAAAAATTACTTCGTCTGCATCTGTATTTTTATAAAAATAATCTTTGGTAGATTGTTTTGGAGCGGATAAAATAATATTACAATCAACATTTGTTAAAACAATTTTTCTACTTTCTAGATAATCGTTTTCTGGAGGAACTTGAAATCCTAGAAACCTGTATGATTGAATATTATTCGCTTTTGCAATTTTGGGTTTTACAGAGTATTGTTTCCCTATTTTTTTGACCATTGTTGGTCTGTGTTCGTGATAAGAGTTTGTAGACATCCCATCAAAACCAATGGTCCCAAACAATTGTTCGTAATATAAACTACCGTCTTTTTTACGGAATTGTGTGTGTCTTTTTGGAGGAATTTCTCCTAATTTATGATAAAAAGGCATAATGTTAATGTAAAAATTAATTAATGATTTAATGTATCAATGCTTTAAATATAAGACAATTGTTACATTGGTAAACTATTATGATTTACATTAAACGCTCATTCTGGATTGCGCTTTATTAAGAATTTTAAATAAGATAGTAAGCCTAAAAACATCTCAATCGATTTCGTTTGATATTCAAATATACAAAAACTATAAAGATATATTTTTAGTATTATAAAAAAACCGAAACTTTAAGTTTCGGTTTTAATTTTTTTTGAATCTGTTTTACTCTGTTGGCAATCTTTCATCAATCATTTTTAATGGCATATCTCCCATTAATTCAAACACATCTAAAATGCTTCTTACAGTATCTTCTTCTTCTACTTGCTCATTAACAAACCATTGTAAAAAAACTTCAGATGCAAAATCATCTACTTTTCTTGCTTGTTTAAAGCACTTGTAAATAGATTGTGTTACATGTATTTCTTGGTCTAAAGATTTCTCATAAATTTCTCTTAATCCTTCAAAATCATTATTTACTTCTGGAATTGATGGTGAAATTGCAGCACCTCCAGCATCATTAATAAAGTTAAAAATCTTCATTCCATGTGCTCTTTCTTCTTCTGCTTGTCTGTAAAAAAAAGCTTTACTGTTAAGTAGTTCTCTTTGATCGCACCAAGATGCCATTGCTAAATAAGAGGCAGATGCATGCATTTCTAATGCGATTTGGTGATTTAAAACATCCATAACTTCTGGATGTATTGTCATTTGTCTTCTTATTGCTGTTTTCATAATCATATTGTTTATATACCAAAGATACAGTAAAATGAGTATATCTTTAAAATTATAGACAAATTTAAACCTAATCTAAATAAAATTAGAAATTGATGATACTATTACTAATAACTATAGAAACAGAGTTCTATTTCTTCTTTTAAGTCTAAAAGTTTTGGGATTTCTAAAAAAACGAGGTGTTTTCTATCTGCTATAAATAGTAGTACAAAATTTTCGTTTTGAATGATATTTTCTAAGTTTTCTGGAGTACTATATTCGTTAATTTTATTTCGCAATTGCAATAATTGCGGAAATGTTAACTGCATTTGTTTATCATCTATAGTTAATTGATAATTACAAAAGGTAACTTTTTGAAGTTGTACGTTAAATTGAATGTCTGTAAAAATACTCACTTTGCAAAAATAAGTATTTATTTAGAATAAATAAAAATAATATTTAGAGAAAGTAGTCAACTCCTATTAATTCATAAAAAGGAGTAAAAAAGACTATAGCAATTAAGATAAACACAACAACTTTTACAAAAGTAGATGTTGTCTTCTCTGGAATAATAAAATTTGCGCTCAAATTGTTTGATTGTAATAATATGTCTTTTGATTCGTAGATTGGAGTTTCTAACTTTGGTCTTTTAACAATTTGCTTAATCTGTGGAGTTATATTTGAATATAATAACAATGCTGCTAAAGAACTTAACATAATTATATCAAAAATAGTAAACAAATTTCCAAAATTGAAAAAATCAAGGAATAGAGTTATACAAGGAACAATAAATGAGAGATAAAATAATAATTCCGGAAAAACTGATTTCTTACTATCGGATTGAATATCATTTTTATCAAAATTACTACTTGGAATTCTACTGTAGTAAAAAAGTAAAGCAGCAACGAGAATTAGTGATATAAATGAAAAAGTAATTAACTCCAATCCATTTAAAACATTATCATCAAAATAAAAATGACCAACTAAATTCAAACCTATCATAATTCTAATTTTTATCTAAAATAAGAAAATTATTTGAAAAAGTCCTTTTAGGCTTTAGTAATTTTAAGGGTTTTAATATTCAAAATAAGTTACAGTGTATTGAACTGAGATACTTATTTTCATTCTCGTGAATGCGTTAGGGATTGAAGTGACATCCTTTTTATGCAGAACTCGATTTGGAATCAGTCTGTTTAAATTCTAATACTTTTGTTTAAATGAAAGATGCTGAACTAAATTCAGCATAAAAAGATATAACGTAAAGCCCGACCTTTTTAGGGAACGCCCAAAATATGGTTTTAAGCAACATTAATAACCTCTTCTATTTGCGGTGCATATTTTTTAATAGTTGCTTCAACCCCATTTTTTAAGGTCATTTGGTTTACAGAACAACCTGTGCAAGCTCCTTCTAATTGTACTCTTACAATAGCATCTTCTATAGACAAAAGTTTTATATTGCCACCATCGCTCATTAAAAACGGACGAATTTCTTCTAACGCCTTTTCTACATTATTTAAAGTTTCTTCTGCTGTCATAATCTATATTATTTTGTACTACAACCACTCATTGTTGTAATTCTTACCACTTCTGTTGGTGGTAAATTTGCATTTCTTTTTAATAGTTGAGATACCATTTCTTTAGTTATCTCATTAAAGGCTTTTTCTAAGACTGTGCCTTCTTGCATGGCTACTGGTCTTCCAACATCTCCTGCTTCGCGAATGCTTTGTACCAAAGGAATTTCTCCTAAAAACTGTGTTTTTATATCTGCTGCTAAATTTTTAGCTCCATCTTGTCCAAAGATATAATATTTATTATTAGGTAATTCTTCTGGTGTAAAATATGCCATATTTTCTATAATACCTAAAACTGGCACATTTATACTTTCTTGTTGAAACATGGCTACTCCTTTTTTAGCATCTGCTAATGCAATATTTTGTGGTGTACTTACCACAACTGCTCCATTTATTGGCAATGCTTGTACAATTGACAAATGTACATCTCCTGTTCCTGGAGGTAAATCAATTAACAGAAAATCTAACTCACCCCAAGCACCATCAAAAATTAATTGGTTTAAGGCTTTGCTTGCCATTGGTCCTCGCCAAATTACAGCTTGATCTGGATTTGTAAAAAAACCTAAAGAAAGTAGTTTTACGCCATAATTTTCTATTGGCTTCATTTTAGAACGACCTTCTACTTTTACAGAAAGTGGTCTTTCTTTTTCTACATCGAACATTATATGTTGTGATGGTCCATAAACATCTGCATCTAAAACACCTACATTAAATCCCATTTTTGCTAATGAAATAGCTGTATTTGCTGTAATTGTAGATTTTCCTACCCCTCCTTTTCCAGAGGCAATTGCAATGATGTTTTTAATGTTCGGAATTTCTTTTCCTCTAATCTGATTTGGATTCTCTTTAGGTGCTGGCTTTTCTACTTTTACATTAATTTTTAGATCAATGTTTTCATCAACAATATTTTTTATTGCTTTAGAAATTTCTGATTCTATCTTCTTTTTAGCTTGTAAAGTTGGGTTGTTTATAGTTACATCTACAATAACTTCATTACCAAAAGTGACTACATTAGTTACATTTTTGTTTTCTACTAAGCTTTTTCCTTCTCCAGGTGCTGTAATAGTTTCTAATGCTTTGTATATATCTTGTTTTGTAAAACTCACGTCTTATTTTTATTTAATCTTGATTGCAAAGATACAGCTAACTATTAAGAAATTAAAAAGAATAGATTGTGTTTATTTATGTATTAATAAGTGAAAATGATTGTAGTTTTATATTGAGAAAATACTTGTTTTAGTTTTTACAATATTCTAAATAACAGTTAAGACAATTCATCTATTGGGTTCCAAAAAACTGTTTCTAAATCTTGAATCTGGTTTTCTATTACAACAATGCCTTCATTTTCTAATAATTGTTGCATTAAGTTAGTACCATTAAAATGATGTTTACCTGTTAACAATCCTTTTTTATTAACAACTCTATGTGCAGGTACTTCTTCTTTTTGATTGCTAGAATTATTCATAGCCCAACCTACCATTCTTGCAGATTTTGCAGCTCCTAAATAAGTGGCTATTGCTCCATAACTTGTAACTCTGCCAAAAGGAATTAATCTTGCTACTTGATATACTTTTTCAAAAAAATTATCGGATTCTTTCACTTTGTAAATATACTATTTTAGAAGTATAAAATAAGATTTCTCAGTCGCCCAAAAAGGCTTATTTAGAAATGACAGAAAAGTGAAAATTGTGAGATTCTGAAACTCTTGAAATTTTAGGACAGAATGACAACATCTAATATTTCAATCGAAATTTAATGTAAGTAATAGGTTTACCAACTGCTAAATATTGGTTTTCGTAAAAAGTTTGTGTTTGTATAACTTCTTCTGGTGCACCATCATTTTTATAGATATTGTGGTTGGCATATAAAACTTCATGACCTTCTCCATGCAATAAGCCTAGTGTATAACCATGCATAAATTCGCTATCTGTTTTCAGGTTCATAATACCATCTTCTTTTAAAATTATATGGTATTTTTTTAAGAAAGTTGCATTGGTCATTCTATGTTTTGTACGTTGAAATTTTATTTGAGGATCAGGAAACGTAATCCAAATTTCAGAAACTTCATTTTCTGCAAAAATAAAATCGACCAACTCTATTTGGGTTCTAACAAAAGCAACATTGGGTAAGTTTTCTTCGATGGCAGTTTTTGCTCCCCTCCAAAATCGTGCTCCTTTAATATCAATACCTATATAGTTTTTATCAGGATTTTTCCTAGCTAAAGCAATGGTGTATTCGCCTTTACCACAACCCAATTCAACAACTATAGGATTAGAATTACCAAAAAAAGAATGCCATTTGCCTTTTTGAGAAAAATTAGTAACAACTTCTTCTCTAGTTGGCTGAATGACATTTTTAAACGTCTCGTTTTCTTTAAAACGTTTTAGTTTGTTTTTGCTTCCCAAGATGTAAAATTAAGCTCTATCTTCTGTACCTTCTCTCTTAAAACGAGCAGATTCTTTCATCCAGTACCAAAACAATACTAAAAGTACTAACAAAAACCCCCAATTTACGGCATTTGATATCCACCATCCAAAATCTGCATGTGCTACACTTGTACGTAACCAATTAAAAGGGATAAATAAAAGATCTGTAAATAAACTACCAATCCATCTAAAAATATTGCTTGCTATCATAACTTAATTATCTTTACAGTGCAAAAATAACAAAAGAAACAATGTTAACCAATTTTTTAGAGAAATCTAAACCCATCAATTTTATAATCTATTTAGGATTATTTTTTGGTTTCTTTGTAATTGCTAATATTTCTATACATTTTACTAACGATTTTACCTGGATTAAAGTTTTAAAAAGTGTTGGTTTCTTTACCCTATTTTTATCTATATTCTTCTTTTACAACTTTGTAATTTCTAAAAATAAACTCACGTTTGATCATTCTTACAGTTTTTTTGTTTTTACTTTATTAAATATTTTATTTTTAACAAAGTTATTAGAGTTTAAAATATTAATAGTCATACTTATACACCTTCTTTTTCTTAGAAAAATTTATAGTTTACGTTCCTCTAAAAACCTTATACAAAAGCTTTTTGATAGTGGTTTTTGGTTAGGAATTCTTTTTATTTTAGAGCCTTTTTTAATTCTCTTTTCTTTGTTAATCTTTATTTCTATTCTTTTACAACAAAAAATTACAATTCATACTTTATTAACTCCAGTAGTAGGTTTTTTTACGCCACTTATTATTTATTTTACTTATTTATTTTGGAATGATTCTAGTGAAGTGTTTACTGAACTTTTACAATTAGGTAGTATAAAAAAAATAGCAATATATAGTGAAGATAGTTCTATTTGGTTTTTTGGAGCTATTTTACTGTTTACAATTTGTGGTATCTTTTTAAAATCTCCAAAAGCATTGTCTGTAAACAATTCTTTTAAAAGAAGTTGGTTGTTATTAATTGCGAATGCAATTATTGCTATTTTGTTTGCTTTAACCACTAAAACAAAAAATGGTGCAGAAATTATATTTCTAGCCATTCCTGCATCAATAATTATTGCAAACGGATTTGAAGTTATTCAAAAAAAGTGGATTAAAAATATACTTTTTGGATTGTTATTAACAGGAACAATTTTAGCTTTTTTCTCATTATAATTTAGATCCAAAAGCCAAATCTCCAGCATCACCTAAACCAGGTACAATGTATCCTTTACTATTTAATGTATTATCAATAGCAGCAATCCATAAATGTGTGTTTTTGGGGAATTTATCTTTGACAAAATCGATTCCTTCTTTAGCTCCTATTACAGCAACAATATGAATTTCTTTTGGAGTGCCATATTTTTTTATTGCCTCTAAAACCGCAATTAAAGACTGTCCTGTTGCCAACATTGGATCTGCCAATAATAACGTTTTATTTTCTATAGATGGTGCAGCAAAATACTCTACAACTATTTCAAATTCTGTATCATTATTTGGGTGATGACGATATGCAGAAATAAATGCATTTTCTGCATCATCAAAATAATTGAGCAATCCTTGATGTAAAGGTAAACCAGCTCTTAAGATAGAACACAACACCACATCATTATTACTTAATTGCGTCTTCTTTTCTCCTAAAGGAGTTTTTATATTTACATCTGAATAAGAAAGTTCTTTGCTCAATTCATATCCTAAAACCTCTCCTATTCTTTCTATATTTCTTCGAAATCTGAGCGAATCTTTTTGAATGTTCACATCTCTAATTTCTGCGATAAATTTGTTTAAAATTGAATTGTTTTCTTGTAAGTGATGAATTATCATTTTTGTAAATTATACAAACAAATGTAACTCAATTAACTAAAATTTGTATATTGCCTTCACACAAAAATCAAAATATTAATAAAAAAAAATCAAAAAAATGGGAATTTTTTCATTCATTAAAAATGCTGGTGCTAAAGTTTTTGGCATTGGAAAAACAACAGAAGAAGAAAATGCAGAAAAGTCAGACCAATTAAGAAACGCAATTACTGCCTTAGAATTAGAAGTTACAGATTTGTCTATAGAAGTAGATGATGATGCTGTAAAACTTTGGGGAGAAGCTGCAGATTTAGCCACCAAAGAAAAAGTAGTTTTAGTTGTTGGTAACACAAATGGTGTAGCTTCTGTAGAAGACAATTTAACTGTTGCAGAAGTAGAAATTATAGAAGAAGCAGCAATGGCACAATTTCATACTGTAGAAAGTGGAGATACTTTAGGTAAAATTGCAAAAGAATATTATGGAAATGCAATGAAGTACCCTGTAATTTTTGAGGCAAATAAACCAATGCTTTCGCATCCAGATAAAATTTATCCTGGTCAAGTTTTAAGAATACCACCTTTGGTAGACTAGCCAAAAGTTAATCAACCAAACCTTAAAGAGTTTCAACATTTTGTTGAAACTCTTTTTTATGTAATTATTTTAAATTTTATCATCAACTTTGTAAAATATTAAGTTGTTTTATAAATGAACTCAAGAACACTTGCTTTAATTGCAGTTGCTATTGCAACTCTAATTTATGGAGTTACTTTTACCATTGCAAAAGACGTAATGCCTTTGCATATTAAACCTTATGGACTTATTTTATTAAGGGTTTCTGGTGCAACTATTGTTTTTTGGATTGTAGGAATTTTCATCAAAAAACAAAAGATTGACAAACAAGATTACAAGAAAATTCTTTTAGCTGCCTTTTTTGGTGTTGGTTTAAACATGCTTACTTTTTTTAAAGGATTGAGCTTAACAACACCTATAAGTGCTTCTGTAATGATGGTAACATCACCAATGTTAGTATTGATTTTTTCTAGTCTTTTGTTAAAAGAAAAAATTATAAACAGAAAGATTTTAGGAATTATAATTGGGCTAATTGGAACCGTAATTTTAATCGTTTACGGAAACAAGTCCGATGGAAATGCAGATAATAGAACTCTTGGAAACTTTTTAGTTTTTATAAATGCAGCTTCTTATGGTTTATACTTAGTGTTGGTTAAAAATTTAATTACAAAATACAATCCCATTGTTTTTATAAAATGGTTGTACCTTTTTGGTTTGCTATTTGTAACTCCTTTTGGTTTCTTAGATTTAATGGAAGTTTCTTGGACAACTATGCCAACAAACATCTATTTAAAAGCTGGTTTTGTGGTACTTTTTACAACCTGTATTACCTATCTGTTTAACTTGTATGGCTTAACAAAATTAAAGCCCACTTCTGTAAGTGTTTTTATTTATTTACAACCTGTAATTGCAACCGTTTACGCCTTATTTACAGAAAGTGATTCTTTAAATTTAGTAAAGATTGCAGCCACATTAATTATCTTTTTAGGCGTTTATTTAGTTACCAAACAAGCAGATAATTCTGTTAAATAAAAACTATATTTGCCATTCATCTAAAATGTTGATTTTATGATTCAATCTATGACAGGTTATGGTAAATCTGTTTTACAATTACCAACCAAAAAAGTAACCATAGAAATTAAATCTTTAAATAGTAAAAACCTCGATTTAAACGTTAGAATTCCATCTTACTATAAAGAAAAAGAACTAGCTGTTCGTAAAAAATTAGCCAGTGCTTTGGTTCGTGGTAAAGTAGATTTTTCTATTAATGTAGAAATGACTGCAGATGAAACTTCTACAACCATAAATCATGGAGTTGTAAAACAATACATTCAACAATTAAGAAATGTGGTTCAAACTGGTACTTCAGATGATGTTGAATTGCTAAAAATGGCTGTAAGAATGCCAGATGCTTTAAAAACGGAACGTGAAGAATTAGATGAAAACGAATGGTCTGAAATTGAAAAAGCAATTAACGAAGCTGTTAAAGAAATTGTACAGTATAGAATAGATGAAGCTGCTTCTTTAGAAGATGATTTTAAAGAAAGAATTAGTAATATAAAAATGTATTTAGAAGAAGTAAAAGCTTTAGATGGAGATCGTATAGAAAACGTAAAAATACGTTTAAAAAAGGCGATTGAAGATTTAAAAGTAGATACAGACGAAAACAGATTTGAGCAAGAATTAATCTACTATCTAGAGAAATTAGATATTAACGAAGAAAAAGTACGTTTGGCAAACCATTTAGATTATTTCTTAGAAACTTTAGCAACACCAGATTCTAATGGTAAAAAACTTGGTTTTGTAATACAAGAAATTGGAAGAGAAATAAATACAACTGGTTCTAAAGCCAATTTTGCACCTATGCAAAAAGCGGTTATTCAAATGAAAAATGAGTTAGAGCAAATTAAAGAACAGATTTTAAACGTACTTTAGCTTACTTTAAAAAAAGCTGAATTTATTTTTCAGCTCTCAATAATAATAACGATGCTGAAACACTTTTCAGCATAACAAAATTAATTATGAAAGATAATTTTGTAGGAAAATTATTCGTCTTTTCAGCACCATCAGGTTCTGGTAAAACAACTATTGTTCGCCATTTATTGGCACAAGAAAGATTTAATTTAGAATTTTCTATATCTGCAACCTCTAGAGAGCCAAGAGGTTTTGAAAAAGATGGTGAAGATTATTATTTTATTTCTCTAAGAGATTTTAAAGATAAAATAAAGGCAGATAAATTTCTAGAATGGGAAGAAGTCTACAGAGATAATTTTTATGGAACTTTAAAAAGTGAAATTGAAAGAATCTGGGCACAAAAAAAACATGTTATTTTTGATATTGATGTTGTTGGTGGGTTGCGAATAAAGAAAAAATATCCAGAAAGAACCTTGTCTGTTTTTGTAAAACCACCAAGTGTTGATGAATTAAAAATTCGTCTAAAAAAACGCAAAACAGAAAGCGAAGAAAAAATAAATATGCGTATTGCAAAAGCTTCTGTAGAATTAGCGACTGCGCCTCAGTTTGATAAAATTATTAAAAATTACGATTTAGATGTTGCTTTAAAAGAAGTTGAGGATTTAGTGAGTGATTTTTTAGAATTGAAATAGAATAAAAAATAGAGAAATAAGAATAGTAAAGAGTAAGGAGTCTTTTTTCTTTTCTCTTTTTTCTAATATCTTTTAGAGAATGAGTAAAATCGGTTTATATTTTGGTACTTTCAATCCAATTCATGTTGGCCATTTAATTATTGCCAATTATATGGTAGAAAATTCAGATTTAGATGAAATTTGGATGGTAGTAACACCTCATAACCCTTTTAAAAAGAAAAGTTCTTTGTTAGAAAATCATCACAGGTTTGAGTTGGTATACAGAGCTACAGAAAATTATCCGAAAATTAAACCTTCAGATATCGAGTTTAAATTACCTCAACCCAATTATACTGTACATACATTAGCACATATTTCTGATATTTATCCAAATAAAGAATTTTGTTTAATAATGGGTGAAGATAATTTGAAGAGTTTTCATAAATGGAAGAATTATGAAACTATTTTAGCCCATCATCACATCTATGTATATCCAAGAATTGCAGAAGGTATTGTAAAGCATCAATTTAAAAATCACCCTAAAATTCATAGAGTGAATGCACCAATTGTACAAATTTCTTCTACAATGATTAGAAACGGAATAAAAGAAGATAAAAACATCCAACCAATGTTAACTAAAGAAGTTTGGCAATATATTGATGAAATGAATTTTTACAAAAAATAAAATCACTTTAAAATCGTTGTATATTTGTAATAAATCAAATCATTTTTTGTGGCGAAAAAAAACAAAAAAAAAGGAAAACTTAAACAAAAATTAACAGACAAATATAGATTGGTTGTTTTAAATGAAAACACGTTTGAAGAGCGTTTTTCTTTAAAATTATCTCGTTTAAATGTTTTTGTTTTAGGGGGTGTCTTTTCAATTTTATTAGTTGCTGCAACTATTTTACTTATTGCATTTACACCAATAAAAGAATACATTCCTGGTTATTCATCTACCAAATTAAAATCTGATGCATTAAAAGCCACTATAGAAGCAGATTCTTTAAAAATAAAACTTGCTATTTTAGAAAACTATACAAAAGCAATAAAACCTGTTTTAACAGGAGAAATAACTACAGAAAGTGTAGATTCTATACAAACAGAAACGAGACAACGTTTTATAGATGAAAGCAAGCTAGATGCCACCAAAGAAGATTCTCTTTTTAGAGAAAAAATAGATAGCGAAACTCTTTTCTCTTTACAAAATAATGCTTCTAAAAATATAAAAATTGTTTTTTTTGCACCATTAAATGGATCTATTTCGCAAAATTTTGATGCAAATTCAAAACATTTTGCAGTAGATATTGTTGCTAAAACTGGAGCTCCTGTTAAAGCCACTGCAGACGGAACTGTTATTTTTTCTGGTTGGAGTGCAGAAACTGGTTATGTAATTATTTTAAAACACACCAAAGATTATGTATCTGTTTATAAACACAATGGCTCTTTATTAAAAGAACAAGGCGATTTTGTAAAATCTGGCGAAGTTATAGCTACAGTTGGTTCTACAGGAGAATTAACTACAGGACCACACTTGCATTTTGAACTTTGGAGTGGCAGTTATGCTGTAAATCCTACAAAATTTATAGATTTTAAGTAATGAGCATTAAATCTTTTTTTGCGATTCCGTTTGCTAAATTTGCTACTAAAAAAGTAAATAAATGGGCTAAAAAACCGTTTAAAACACAAGAAAAAGTGTTTAAAAATTTAATTTCTGAAGGAAGTAAAACTGCTTTCGGAAAAGACCATCATTTTAATAAAATAACTACTTACAGTGATTTTATTAAACATGTAAAAGTTACAGATTACGAAGGTTTAAGACCTTATATAGATAGAATGGTTGCTGGAGAAGAAAATGTTCTTTGGACAGGAAAACCACTCTATTATGCCAAAACTTCTGGAACGACTTCGGGCGCAAAATACATACCAATTACCAAAGAATCTATGCCAACACATATCAAAGCAGCAAGAAATGCTTTGTTGTTTTATATTGTTGAAAAAAATGATGCTAGTTTTGTAGATGGAAAAATGATCTTTCTACAAGGAAGTCCAGTTTTAGAAGATAAAAACGGAGTAAAACTTGGCAGGTTAAGTGGTATTGTTGCACATTATGTGCCTCAATATTTATTAAAAAACAGATTGCCAAGTTGGGAAACCAATTGTATAGAAGATTGGGACACCAAAGTAAATGCAATTGTAAAAGAAACCATTAACGAAGATATGTCTGTAATTAGCGGAATTCCTTCTTGGGTACAGATGTATTTTGAAAAATTGATTGAAAAAACGGGTAAAAAAATATCAGAAATCTTCCCAAATTTTAACTTCTTCATTTACGGAGGTGTAAATTTTGAGCCTTATAAAAACAAGTTCGAAAGTTTAATTGGTAAGAAAATAGATTATATAGAATTGTATCCTGCTTCAGAAGGTTTTATTGCCTATCAAGATTCGCAAACCGAAAAAGGAATGTTGTTGCAGTTAGATTCAGGAATATTTTATGAGTTTATTCCTGCAAATGAATTTTTTAATGAAAATCCGACAAGAATTTCTTTAAAAGATGTAAAAATTGGTGTGAATTACGTCATCATTTTAAACACAACTGCTGGTTTGTGGGGTTATAATATTGGTGATACTGTAGAATTTACATCAACAAAACCTTATAGAATAAAAGTTACAGGACGCATTAAACATTTTATATCCGCCTTTGGCGAACACGTTATTGGTAAAGAAGTAGAAAAGGCATTAAATGATGCTATACAAGGCACAAACATTAATATTAGTGAGTTTACTGTGGCACCACAAGTAAATCCAGAAAGTGGTTTACCATACCATGAATGGTTTATAGAATTTGAAAATGAGCCTGATAATTTAGAAGAATTTGCACAAAAAGTGGATGAATCTATGCAAGCACAAAATATTTATTATTTCGATTTAATTGAGGGAAAAATCTTGCGTCAACTTGTAATTAGAAAAGTTAAAAAAGGTGGTTTTCATGAATATATGAAATCTATTGGTAAATTTGGTGGGCAAAATAAAATTCCGCAATTATCTGATAACAGAAAAATTGCAGAGGTTTTACAAAAGTTTTTAGTTTAAAATTAATAAATACATAAATAAATGGGAGGAGATTTTTTATTTTTAGGATTAGCAATAGCCTTAGTTATTGTCTACTTTTACAACAAATATAGAAACAGACGTTAATTAGTAATAGTTTGTCATTCCAAACGAAGTATGAGAAAGAATCTCTTTATCAAAAGATTTCTGAATCGTTCCTTATTTCGAAATGACATATTCATAAAATTTTTGAATGAGTACAATTAGAATTACAAAACAATTTAATTTTGAAACTGGGCATGCATTGTATGGTTATGATGGTAAGTGTAAAAATGTGCATGGCCATTCTTATAAACTTTCTGTTACAGTTTCTGGAAAACCTATTAAAGACAATACCAATGTAAAATTTGGGATGGTTATAGATTTTGGTGATTTAAAAAAGATTGTAAATGAAGAAATTGTAGATGTTTTTGATCATGCTACTGTTTTTAACAAAAATACCCCACATGTAGAATTGGCAAAAGAATTAATGGACAGAGGGCATGATGTTTTATTAGTAGATTATCAACCAACAAGTGAGATGATGGTGATTGACTTTGCAAAAAAAATAAAAACAAGATTACCAGATAACATCAAATTACACTCTATAAAACTGCAAGAAACTGATACAAGTTTTGCAGAATGGTTTGCTAGTGAAAATTAGCTATAAATTAATATCTTTACAAAAAACTTTAGTCATGAAAAATATCAAATTAATTTTTATTCTTTTAATTGCAATTTCTATCGCTAGCTGTAGTAATGGTGATGATAAAACTGTTGCTTTTGATTTTACAGCCGCTAACGTCTCTGGTAATTATACTGTAAAAAGTCTTAATGAAACTATTAATAATTCTGCAATCACTCAAGGTGGTACTGTTGCAGTTTCTACAACTACTAAAGTTGGCGATACTTTTGAGATAAATATATCATTAAGTAGTAATGGGCTTTTTTCTGCTGAAGGGCAACACAGGATTGTAACTACAGAAACACCTGTATCTGGTTCTGCAACTACAAATGCAAAAATTGTTAATATTAAAAACTCTGGGACATTTTCTATTAGCAGTTCAGGAGGAAGAACTATAACTTTTACATCTACTATTGGCAATTTTTTATCAGGAGAGTATAGTGTTAATTTATTTAATGAGAATAATTTAGCTATTAAAAAGAGTTACATCAATAATAAAATAAACATTACAGAAAAAGGTGAGATTACTATTAGTTTTGATAAAAAATAGCACTTTTTATTAGTTTTATTATTTACCATTAAAAGTATTCATAGTATTTGCCAAACCAGCTGTACCAAAAGAGGTAATAATTTTTGCTGAAGTTTGTAAACGTTCAATTAATTGGCTGGTTTCTTCTTTATTCCATTCGCCTAAAACGTAATCTACCTGTTTACCTCTGGCATAATTACCACCAACTCCAAATCGAAAACGTGCGTATTTTTGATGCCCTAATTTTGCTTCAATATCTTTTAATCCATTATGTCCACCAGCAGAACCTTTTGCTTTGAGACGAATTGTACCAAAATCTATATTTACATCATCTGTAATAACTAATATATTTTCTAATGGAATTTTTTCTTTATCCATCCAATATTTAAGTGATTTTCCGCTTAAATTCATAAATGTACTTGGTTTTAAAAGAATAAATGTTCTTCCTTTAAATCGGAAAGTAGCAACATCTCCCAACTTTTCTGTTTCAAAAGTAACATTGTGTTCTTCTGCTACTTCATCAACAATTTTAAAGCCAATATTATGACGTGTATTAGTATACTTATCTCCAATATTACCTAAACCAACAATTAAAAGTTTTTTCATCAATTTTTCTTTAGATTCAAATTTTATACCAAATATTTTAGAAAAAAAATTTCTTAAATTCATTATACAAAAATAAGACAAGTTCTCAACATAAATTCAGCACAACAAAAAAGCGTTACAGGTTTGTAACGCTTTCTTAAATAAATATTTTAAACTAACTATTCTGTTGCAGCTGGTGCAGCTTCTTCAGCAGTTTCTGTTTCTTCATCATCTTCTACAGCCACAGCGTTTCTAGAAGTTCTAACTTGTACAACTACTGTATTGTCTGGGTGCATGATAGTAAAATCGTCATTAAACAAAGAGGTTACAAATAATTTGTTTCCAATTTTTAATTTAGAAATATCTGCAGATATAAAATCTGGCAAATTAGCTGGTAGAGCTTTAATTTTTAATTTACGGTTTGTAAAACGTAAAGACCCTCCATTTAATACTCCTGGAGAAGTACCTGTTAATTTTACAGGAATATTCATTGTAACTTCTTTATCATCAAATAATTGATAAAAATCTACGTGTAAAATTTTATCAGAAACTGGATGAAATTGAATGTCTTGTAAAATTGCACTTACCTTTTGTCCATCAACGTCAATACTTGCAGTATAAACATTTGGTGTAAATACCAATTTTTTAAACGCTTTTTCTTCTGCTGAAAAGTGAATTGGTGTTTCTCCTCCGTATATAACGCAAGGAACCATTCCAGCATTACGTAAGGCTTTAGTTGCTGACTTGCCTACGCTTTCTCTTTTTGATCCTTTAATTGTAATTGATTTCATTACTTTTTTTGTTAATTATTTACATTAAAAATTGTCCACTAATTGAGGTATTGTCTTGCACTTTATGCATAACATCCGCAAATAATGGCGCGCAAGATACTACTTTTATTTTAGATGTAGCCTTTTTTAACGGAATTGTATCAGAAACTATTAACTCAGTTAAACCAGAGTTTTCTATTTTTTCATAAGCGCCACCAGAAAGTATTGGGTGTGTACATATTGCTCGTACACTTAATGCCCCTCTTTCCATCATTAAATTTGCTGCATGCGCTAATGTACCTCCAGTATCAATCATGTCATCTACTAAGATTACATTTTTTCCTTGCACGTCTCCAATTAACTCCATGTGTCCAATTACATTGGCTTTTTTACGTTGTTTGTAACAAATAACCACATCTGAGTGTAAATGTTTAGAATATGCATACGCTCTTTTAGAACCTCCCATATCTGGAGAAGCAATAGTTAAGTTTTCTAATTGTAAACTCTCTATATATGGCATAAAAATAGTTGAAGCAAACAAATGATCTACTGGTTTTTCAAAGAAACCTTGAATTTGATCTGCATGCAAATCCATAGTCATTATTCTGGTAGCTCCTGCAGCTTCTAACAATTTTGCTACTAATTTTGCACCAATTGCAACTCTAGGTTTGTCTTTTCTATCTTGTCTTGCCCAACCAAAGTATGGCATAACTGCTGTAATATGTCTTGCAGATGCTCTTTTTGCTGCATCTAACATTAATAACATTTCCATTAAATTATCTGCATTAGGAAATGTAGATCCTATAATAAAAACGCGTCTTCCTCTAACAGATTCTTCGAACGCAGGTTGAAATTCTCCATCACTAAAATAGGTAGTCTTTACTTTTCCTAACTGAGTATTGTATTCTTTGGCAATTTTTTCTGCCAAAACTGTGCTTTGTCTACAAGCAAATAGTTTTGGTGAAAGCTGATTTGAAGGCATTTAGTTGTTTTTTTAGTACTGTTGTTGTAAGAAAGCAAAAATAGAAATTATTTATTGAGTTTGAAATTAAATTATTGACTTTAAAATAAAATATTTTAATACATTTGCATTCCTATTTAGTACTTGCTCAAGTGGCGGAATTGGTAGACGCGCTGGATTCAAAATCCAGTTTCTTCGGAAGTGTGGGTTCGATTCCCACCTTGAGTACAAAAAAACCTGTAAAATATATTTTACAGGTTTTTTTTAATTATTTATTAAAGTTGTAATTTATTCTATTTACCTCCTAAAAACTTAGGCTTAATAACTAACATAACCCAAGCCCAGTTTTGTGTTCCAGAGGCAGTAGTTTTTGGTATTCCTTTTAACTCATACATCCCATCATTTGCAAACATGTGAGAGTATCCTGCTACTAGAGCATATCCTTTAAACTTCTTTTTATAAACTAAGTCAACCTCAGTTCCTAAAGATTTTTCTCCACTTGGCAATGCTTGTTCACCTCTAAAGTTTAATACTTTTGCCATTAAGCTTGATGTGCTACTTAATTTAAAATTAGCACTTGCATGAATGTCTACCAAGCCAATTGAATTTGCATGATTACCAACATAAAAATAGTCCATAAAACCATTAAATTTATGGTTTGTACCATATAATGGAAAGAAAGCTCCTGTTTCTCCAGCTCCTGCATCATTTCCACTAATAACTTCCAAACCAGTACCTAGTGTTACTTTGTCTGATGTTTTAAAATTGGCATCTAAACCTAGTAAATAAGCTCCTTTTACATTAACATCTCCTTGGCGTTTTCCTGTTTGTAAAAATGCATTTGCTGCCAAGCCAAAACTGCCAGATTTATAGTTTAAGTGAGTTCCTAAAGTTTGTAAATTACTTACTCCATCTGGATTACTATTTACATCAAACTTTTGGAAACCATTATTTAATAACAATACACTTCCAGTTAATTTTTCCCATTTTTGCTTCATGTATAACATTTGCATCGTTTTATAGGAGAAGAAACCAGTGGTTGAATACCCTGTTCCTTGAGAAATAAATCCTGTGGGATGAGAATAATCTTGATTAAAAGCCAACGCAAAATCTAACATAAAGTTATCTTTTTTGTACTTAATTAAAGCTGCATCATGATTTCGCCCTTGTTGCGCCCAATCTAAGCCTCCTAAAATTCTTTGATCATCATAAGATAATACTTGACGTCCTAATCTTGTTGATGTATTTTCTCCTAATTTTATTTCTGCCCAAGCTTGAAATACAGCAAAAGAATTATTTTGATCGTAAGGTAAGATTTGTCTATTTTCTCCCCAAACCATAACGTCTTGTAAACTGATATACACCCAGTAATTGTCCGTCATAAAACCAGCATTTAGTCTTGCTCTTGTAGAAATACCGAAACCAGCGTCTGCTGCATCTGGTATTAAACTTCCAAATCCGTGTCTATATTCAGACCTTGGTCTAAATTCTCCATCTAATGTAAATTGCGCACTTGTATATTGAAAACAAGCTAACATAAGTCCTAAAATTATGTATCGTTTTTTCATTATTTCTATTTTAATTTATTTTTTTGTTTATATATTTTAGTAGTACAAACTTATATTTTTATAGAAGTATATATTATGATAATTCTCATATTTAAGAATTATTATTAAAAAGAATTTTGAAGTATTTTTCAAAAAAAATTACTTTTTATAACGTAATTTACCAGTTTCTATACCTATTGCTGTTTTTGCTAATACTGTAAAAACCAAAGCACCTAGTGCCCAAATACCTAAAGTAACTCCTATTTCTATTCCTGTTGGTGTATATTCTGCAATTTTTCCATAAGGTCCAGGTATAAATCCTGGTACAATTAGTCCAAATCCTTTTTCTATCCAAATAGCAACAAACAAGATGAAACACGCAAAATAAAGTACTTTTAAATTATTTCTTAATTTATGAAAAGTTAAGATTACTGTAGCTAAAACATTTAAAGAAATCGCAGTCCAAATCCAAGGCAACAATGCTGTTTTTCCATCTAAACCAAAGAAAAGATAATAAGCACTTTCACTATGATGTGTTGGTGCATAAAACTCTTTAAATAGTTCTGAAATTAGCATTATAATATTTATTTGAGCAGCAACTGTAACCACCATTGCTATTTTTTTAATGGTTTTATCCTGTACTTTAAACTCTGTAAAGCTTCTAATTACCGCCAAAACCAAAATTATTAATGCTGGTCCTGCTGCAAATGCAGAAGCTAAAAAACGAGGGCCTAATAAGGCATTGTTCCAAAAAGGTCTTGCCTGCAATCCTTGATATAAAAAGGCAGTTACCAAGTGAATACCTACTGCCCAAAAAACGGACAGAATAGCTCCTGGTACATACACACTTTTTTTAGATTCTTTGCCTTGATAATGTCTAAATAAAATATAAAATGGTATTGTAATATTTAGGAATAAGTATCCATTTAAAACTAAAACATCCCAAGTTAACATCGAATTTGGAAAATTAAAAACTCCAATTCCTGGAAGCATGTGCCAGAGTACAGATGGTCCTCCCATATCTGCAATTACAAAAGCCAAACACATAATTAAAGCAGCTACTGCCAAACCTTCGCCAATTAAAACGGCTTGTTTAAAATCGATATCTTTTAAAACATACGTTGGCATTACTAACATAACTGCTGCTGCTGCAACACCCACTAAAAAAGTAAAATTAGAAATATACAACCCCCAACTTACTCTATCTGTCATACCTGTTACACTTAAACCTTCTTCTAATTGAATGGAATAGCAATACATACCTGCTAACATTACAAAGGTTAAAAATGCCATCCAAATATGGTATCTTCTAGAGCCGTGCGTAATTATATCGAAACTATCTTTTATTAAACTTTTAAAAACCTTAAGTCTTCTCATATCATTGTTTTATCAGTTAAAAAAACTTAATCCATGTAATACCAGAACTTGGGTTCTGTACCTAAATCTTCTTTTAACCTAAATACTTTTTTATTTTCTAAAACCCAACGAATTGTACTGTTTGGATCTAATAAATTACCAAAAACACGAGCTCCAGTAGGACAAGCTTCTACACAAGCAGGATTTTTACCAACTCTAGAACGTTGTACACAAAATGTACATTTTTCCATTACGCCTTTTTTACGCATTCTATTTCCTAAGTAATGTTGATTTTTGTTAATCTCTGCTTCTGGAACTTCTGGTTTGCTCCAATTAAATCTTCGTCCATCATAAGGACAAGCTGCCATACAATATCTACAACCAACACACCAATCGTAATCTACAACTACCAAACCATCTTCTTCTCTCCATGTTGCTTGTACAGGACAAACTTCTACACAAGGTGGATTATCGCAATGAAAACATTGGGTTCCCATATAAAAATGACCTTCAGCAGGAACTTCATGGTAATAATTATCATCAGCTTCGTTAAAATTGAAACCTTTTCCGTCTTTCATTTCGTGAATACGGATATATTCCATTTGCGAATTTCTATCTTGATTATTTTCTTCTACACAAGCACTTACACAATCCATATACCCTTGACATTTAGAGATATTGAATGCATAACCAAAAAGCACATCTTTTTCTGCGTTTTTAGAAGACATACTAATGGTTTTACCTGTTCTAATCTGATAAGAACGAACCAATCTATCTACTGTTCCTTTCTTTTCTTCATCAGACATTAGTTTATAATTTCCTTTAAATTGCTCTTCCCAATCTATTTGTGCTTTTTCTTTTGAATCTTTTCCAGAAGTAATACTTGTACAAGATGATACTGCTCCTGCTCCAATTAATAAACTTGCTGTTAATTGTTTAAAAGCAGTTCTTCTATTCATCTTTACATCAAAAACCTGATCAAAACCATCTTTTTTAACCTCTTCTCCAATAGATGCAGTTACAGCAGCTTCTAAAAATTCTTCTTCACTTAATTCTTCTTTGGGTTGATGTGAATTACATCCTCCTTCAGATTTACCACAGCTACAAGAAGAACCCGAAGTTTGCTTATTTTTACTGTTTAAGTTTAGAGAAAACCATTTTTTATTATCGCTCATGCCTTAGTTATTTTCTTTCTAATATTTTTTGAGTATTAAAACGCGCTGGCCATCTACTCTCAAAATGTGGTTTATGTGGATTATGGCAATTAACACAAGTCATTGAAGCTCTTGGTGGTGCCCAACCTCCAATTTTCTTTCCATGTGCGCCACCTTTCCAATCATCAAATTGTTTTGTATGACATTGGCTGCATAATTTATAGCTTCTATTAAAGTCTATTTTTGACCCTGTTAAACTCTTTAACTCATCCATGTTTTTACCATTATGACAAGTTATACAGTTCATAGTATTTGCATCTGCATGCTTTAAAGCAATATCCCAATGTGCTTTTTTATAGTCTTTACTTTGTAATTCGTTTAAAGGTTTTGAATGGCACTCTGTACAGGCGTAAGATTTAATTTGACTTTTTCTTTCGGGAATTAAAAACGAATGTTCTCCTTCCGTTATTTTTATCATCTTAACATTATCATAATAATTTTCTGAAGAAACAGAAACACCATGATAATTTTTGCTTTTTGCTTTTATTTTATCTGTTATACTATGATATTCTTCTTCTTTATGTTTGCAAGATGCAACCAAGACCATCAATAATAAAACTCCTAAAACATAAATTATTCTATTGTTTTTATTCATTTTTAATCTTTTTAATGAAAACACCTATGTCTTTTATTTCTTTATTGTTGACAACGTGACATTGTCTACAATTAACACGTTCTGGGTGTGTAACTCTAATTTCTTTGGGTGCACTTGGTCCTGCATGACATGACAAACAACTTTCATGCAATTGTATTTGATGTGGTATTACTGGTGGGCTTGAAACCAAAGCATTATTTACACCTACTTTTGGAGCAACAACCTTTCTATATTCAAATGGTTTAAAAGTTCCTTTTGTTTTTTCTTCTACATGACATTGTCTGCAATTTACCAATTCTGGATGTGGAGTTACAGGTGCATACGCATTAAACTTTTGAGTAAATCCGCCATTTTCATGACATTGTAAACAGGTGTTTTCGCCAACAGTTCTATCGTTCTTTACAGGATGAGGAATACTTGGAGGAGCTCCATGATATGCTCTATTATTATAGTATGTTTTTAAACTTCGCTCATGATTTTTATCAATAGGCATCTTTGCATAATCTAAAGCAAATTTAGATCTTTTAAAAACTCCTGCTTCAGAAGGTATTACATAAGTAACACTATTTTCTTCTACAGGAATATAAGCTTCTTCTTTGCCTGTTTGATAACTATAATTCCAAACAATTATAAAAGCTATAAATAGAATTACGAATAATGATATGATTCCTAATCTCTTTCTCATGGCTTAGACTTTTTCTATCTTAACTGCACATTTCTTATAATCTGGTTCTTTAGAAATTGGACAAAAAGCATCTAAAGTAACATCGTTAATTAACATATTTTCATCAAAGAAAGGCACAAAAACCTGACCTTGTGTTGGCAAACCTCTTTCGTTTATAGAAGCAGGAAGTATACAAGAACCTCTTCTTGAAGTTACTTTTATTTTTTCGCCATTTCTAATACCTAAAGCTGTAGCGTCTTTTGGATGAAACTCTACATAGGCATGTGGCATTGCTTTGTGTAAAACAGGAATTCTACGTGTCATAGAACCTGTGTGCCAATGTTCTATGACACGTCCTGTATTTAACCAAAATGGATACTCTGCATTTGGTGATTCTGCTGCTGGTTCATAAGGTCTTTGCCAAATAATTGCTTTTCCATCTGGCTTGCCATAAAAATCAAATTCAGATCCTTCTTTGCAAGCTGGGTCGTATTTTGCATTGAAACGCCATTGTGTAGATTTGCCATCTACATAAGGCCAAATTGCTCCAGACTCTTTTTTTAAGACTTCTAAAGGTGCCATTCCATGTTTTTTACCTTCATGAAATTGACGGTATTCATTAAAAATTTCTTCTACGTGGTTTTCTTTAGAATAAGGAAACAACTCTCCATAACCCATACGTTTTGCAACTTCTATAAACATCCAAGCATCTGGAGTAGCATCTCCAGGAGCTTCTACCATTTGATCCCAATGTTGGGTTCTTCTTTCAGAATTTCCATACAAACCAGATTTTTCTATATGCCAAGCAGCTGGTAAAATTACATCTGCAACATCTGAAGTTGGTGTTGGAAATACATCAGAAACAACCACAAAACAAGATTTTTTTTCCATTCCTGGACGAAACCTACTTGTTCTTGGCAAAGAAACTAATGGGTTTACTGCTTGTGTCCATATAAATTTAATATCTCCTCTATCTACTGCCCTAAACATTTCTGTAGCATGATAAGTAGGTTTTGCAGGAATTCTTTCTACTGGAACTTTCCAAATTTTTGCAGCCAATGCTCTGTGTTTAGGATTCATTACCACTCCTTTTGGTAATTTGTGTGTAAATGTTCCTACTTCACGCGCAGTTCCACAAGCAGAGGGTTGTCCTGTTAAAGAAAAGGGACCATTTCCTGGCTGAGAAATTTTACCTGTTAATAGGTGAATGTTATACATTAAGTTATTCATCCAAGTTCCTCTTGTGTGTTGGTTCATACCCATACACCAATAAGAAACCACTTTTTTGTTTGGATCTCCATAAATGGATGCCAAGTATTTAATCTCTTTTGCAGATACTTTGGAGTATTTTGCAACTTTCTCAGGAGAATACTCTTTTAAAAACTCTTTATAAGTTTCAAAGTTTATTTTTTCTGGTTTATCTTTAAAACTAAATTTATCTTCTGTTCCATAACCAATATTGGTTAGTCCTTTACTAAAGTTACAGTGTTTTTCTACAAACGATTTATTAACCCAGCCATTGTTTATAATTTCATAACAAATAGCATTTGCAATTGCCAAATCTGTTTGAGGCTCAAATAAAATAGATCTATCTGAAGCTGTACTAGAACGTGTTGTTCTTGTGGCAAAATCTATGATTTTAGCTCCCCTTCTGTTTTTTTGCTCTAGCATTCTTGAGAACAAAACAGGATGCATTTCTGCCATATTATTTCCCCAAGTTATAAAATAGTCTGCATGTTCTATGTCTTCATAACAACCCATTGGTTCATCTGCGCCAAATGTGGTTAAAAAACCAGCAACTGCACTTGCCATACACAAACGTGCATTACAATCTAAATTATTAGAACCTATTGCACCTTTCATTAACTTAGAAGCAACATAACCTTCTGGAATTGTAGATTGACCAGATGTGTACATTGCTACAGAATCTTTACCATGTTTTTCTATAGTACTTTTCATTTTATCTGCAACAATATCTAATGCTTCGCTTATTGGAGTTTTTACATATCTTCCATTCTTTTTAACCAAAGCATGTGTTAACCTGTCTTTAGACTGAATACACATGGTTTGATGATATCCTTTAACACAAAGCAACCCTTTGTTTACTGATGAGTTTGGGTCTCCTTTTACAGCAACTGCTTTTCCGTTTTCTACTCCAACTAAAATTCCACAACCAACACCACAAAAACGGCAAGGTCCTTTTTTCCATTCTAAATTTCCTGATGGTACTCCTGCAAGTTGTTCATTTGCAAAAATAATTCCTGGAAACATGGTTGCAGCTGCAGTCATTGCAGCAGTAGCAGCCATTTTTTTTATAAAACTTCTTCTACTTGATAATGGTGCACTCATTTGTTAATTATTTTTTGGGTGTATTAAAGCCAGAAACTAAAGCCAATAATTTTAAACTGTCTATGTCTTCAATTTTTTCTTTTAGGTTTTTTTCTTCTTCTGTGTTTTGTGTTTCTGTTACAACAACAAGAACTTCTTTATTTTCAGCAGGAATTACATCACATTCTTTTATATAAGCTAAAGCTTTTATGAGTTCGTTTTTTTTTCCTTCTACTGGATGAGCTAAATAACTAGTTATTGGCATAAACTATTTTTCATAAATTTAAAACAAAAATCTTTATTTTTTTGAATAAAATTTATGACATTTATCATAAAAACACTGTTTGTATGTATTCTAAATAATAAAAAGGTGTCTTTTATGATAAAACCAAAAAAACCAGCTAAGTAATGGCTTGTTTAATAAGTGCCAAATTTTTATCAGAAAATGTAAGTTTTAATGCTGCTGAATGCCCCTTAGTAGACATTTTTACCCATGTTTTTTTTAAGATATCTATAACTTTTTCATCATTGTGTTTTGCTGCAAATTCCTCAAAATAAAAATTTAGAAAAACAAGACAAGTTACATCTTCTAAAGTTTGAGACTCTTCGTTTTTCTTTAATTTCTTTTTAAGGATTATAGATTTAACTCTAGCAACATACTCTGTATCAAAACCAACATCTAACAAAATTTCTCCTGTTAAATTTGCATGCATTTTCTTTAGAGATTCTCTCCATTTTAAATACCCAACTCTATCCATTGGGTATTCTTTTCTCTGAATTTTCCATCTACAAATATGCTGTGCTCTTGCTGCAATTTGTAATGCTTTAGATGCATTGGGCATAAATTGCAGCAACATTCTTGTCATTCTATGAGCGTATAAAAGTTCTTTTGCATACTCAAAACCAGTAACTTTATAAGTGTTTGGGTCTTCAGCATTTTTTTTATCAATAATTGCTATGGCAGTTTCGAATCTAGTTGGCTTCATTTTTTTTGTATGTACTAAATATACACATTTACTTGTTTTATTTTCACCCTTGTTTTAATATCTTTGAAAAATCCTCTAAAATAAAACAAAAATGGACGAATTTATCCTTTACTTTAAAATGGGTCTTAACCATGTGTTAGACTTTTCTGCTTACGATCATATCTTATTTTTAATTGTCTTAGCTGTTGTTTTTAGCTTTAATCAATGGAAAAAAGTACTGTGGTTGGTTACTTTATTTACAATTGGGCATTCTGTTACTTTGGCACTTTCTGCTTACGGAATTCTAAGAGTAGATATGAAATTGATAGAATTTTTAATTCCTGTTACTATATTTATTACTGGTGTTATTAATGTTTTTACCGCTAAAAAATCATCTTATGGTAAAGAAAATACAAATTTAATTTTCGCAGTTTTTTTTGGTTTAATTCATGGATTGGGTTTTTCTAATTATTTTAAAATGATGGTGGGTAAAGAAGAAGATAAACTTTTTCCTTTATTAGAATTTGCCTTGGGTATAGAAGCCGCCCAAATTATTATTGTTTTGGGTATTTTAATTATTGGAACATTGCTTCAAAACTTTTTTAGAGTTACCAAAAGAGATTGGATTTTAGTTTGCTCTTCTATAGTAATTGGTTTTGCTATACAAATGATGATAAATCGTGTTTTTTGGTAAAATTTTTCCACGAATTTTAAAATCTAAGACAATTTGTGATTTCGTGGCTAAATTTTCTTTGAATTTCTATGAACTATTTTATCGTAAAAACGAAAATCTAAATTTTGTCTATTTATTAACGTCATAATTCTTTAAATCTTTTTACTTTCGTTCTGATGACAGAAAAGAAACAATTAAAATATGACAGAGCTTACTTAAAAATGGCTCGAGAATGGGGGAAATTATCACACTGTAAAAGAAAACAAGTAGGAGCTTTAATTGTAAAAGGAAGAATGATTATTTCTGACGGTTTTAATGGAACTCCAACAGGTTTTGACAATTGTTGTGAAGATGAAGAAGGTTTAACAAAATGGGAGGTTTTACATGCAGAAGCAAACGCCATTTTAAAAGTGGCAGCCTCTACACAATCTGCAGACGGAGCTACATTATACATTACATTATCTCCTTGCACACAATGCAGCAAACTTATTCATCAAGCAGGGATTGAAAGAGTGGTCTATGCAAACGCATACAGAGATACTTCTGGAATTGATTTTTTAAAAAAAGCAGGTGTTAAAGTAAATCATTTACCTTATGAAGAATAAAAATAATTTTCCAATTTATTTTTCTTTAGCAGTTGTTTTCGGAATTTTAATCGGAATTTCTTTTAACGGAACTTCTTCTAGTGTTTTATCCTTATCTAAAAATGCATCGCAAGAAATTAAAATAAAAAGACTTATCAATTTTATTGAGCGTGATTATGTAGACAAGGTAAATACAGATAGCTTACTAGATGGTGCCATTAATGAAATGTTGGGCAAATTAGACCCACATTCTGTTTATATTCCCAAAGAAAATCAACAAGCCAACATAGAAAATATGCAAGGAAATTTTGTTGGAATTGGTGTGCAATTTAGAATGATAAATGACTCGATTACTGTAATTCAACCCATAAAAGGTGGCCCAAGTATTAAAGCTGGTATTAAAGCTGGTGATCGAATTTTAATGGCAAATAAAGATACTTTGTTTGGTAAAAACATGTTTAGTAACAAAGTGCCAAATTATTTAAAAGGTAAGCCCAACACCAAGGTTGCACTTCAAATTTATAGAAAAAGTAACGACTCTCTTTTTACAATAAATATTACTCGCGGAAAAGTAAATATTAAAAGTGTAGACTTGGCTTACATGATTAATGACACAGTAGGTTATATAAAATTAGATCGATTTGCTAGAAACACTTACAGAGAGTTTAAATCTTCTTTAACTACTTTGATTGATGATGGAATGACGGATTTAGTCTTAGACTTAAGAGGAAATGGAGGTGGATTTATAGACATTGCAAACAGTATTATTGATGAATTTTTAGAAGATGATAAATTGATTGTCTTTACAAAAAATAATAAAGGAGAAATTGATGAATCTTATGCAACCTCAAAAGGAAGTTTTGAAAACGGTGGTTTGTATGTTTTAATTGATGAAAACTCAGCATCAGCATCAGAAATCGTAGCAGGAGCATTACAAGATAATGATAAAGGAACAATTATTGGGCGTCGTTCTTTTGGTAAAGGTTTGGTACAAATAGAAATGGATTTGGGTGATGGCTCTGCAGTACGTTTAACAACTGCACGTTATTACACTCCAACAGGACGTTCTATTCAGAAACCATACTCAAAAAACGGAAAAAGTAATTACTATCAAGACTACCAAAAAAGAATTTCTAGTGGAGAGTTATTAAGTAAAGACAGTATAAAAGTGGTAGATTCTTTAAAATTTAAAACACCCAATGGAAAAGTGGTTTATGGAGGTGGAGGTATTATTCCTGACGTTTTTGTAGCCATAGATACTACTTCTTATATGTCTAACTTCTATTTTAACACCATTAATAATTTTGCTTTTGATTACGTAGATAACAATAGAAAAGACTTACAAAAATGGACTATAGATAGTTTTATAGATGAATTTGATACTGACGAAAAAATATTTGACACTTATATTTCCAGTATTAAAGACAAAGCCAAACCATCTTTTAAAACAAAACAAAGCCTAAAAAAATATTTAAAAGCATCTATTGCAAATACACTTTTGGGTGATGTTGGTTTTTACAGAATTATACATCAAGATGATAAAATGCTGCAAAAAGTCTTAGAGTTGGAAAGTAAAGATGAATAACGTTTCTTTGTACCAATGATTTCTATAACTACATCTGCAAATAAAAAAGTATATTTTGCCTCAGATCAACATTTAGGAGCGCCTACACAAGAGGCCAGTTATCCTCGTGAGAAAAAATTTGTAGCTTGGTTAGATGCAATTAAAAAAGATGCAGAAGCTATTTTTTTATTAGGAGATTTATTCGATTTTTGGTTCGAGTATAAAACAGTTGTGCCAAAAGGGTTTGTTAGAGTTTTAGGAAAATTAGCTGAAATTAGAGATAGTGGAATTCCTATTTATTTCTTTATTGGTAATCATGATTTATGGATGAATGATTATTTTGAGAAAGAGCTCAACATTCCTGTATATCATGCTCCACAAGAATTCCTCATCAACAATAAAAAATTTCTTATTGGTCATGGAGATGGTTTAGGACCTGGAGATAAAGGTTATAAACGCATGAAAAAAGTATTTACGTTTCCTTTATTTAAATGGATGTTTAAGTGGTTACATCCAGATTTAGGCGTAAAATTAGGACAATATATGTCTGTTAAAAACAAACTAATTTCTGGTGATGAAGATGCAAAATATTTAGGGGACGAAAACGAATGGTTGGTTTTGTATTGCAAGCAAAAGCTAACAGAAAAACATTACGATTATTTTATTTTTGGTCATAGACACCTCCCCTTAGAAATTGAATTGCAAGAAAATAGTAAGTATATTAATCTTGGAGATTGGATACAGTATTTTACTTATGGGAAATTTGAGTCTAGTTTTAAGCTATTAGAATATAAGGACTAAAAAACTATTTTTCTAATTCTATAAATTTTTCCTCAAAAATAAAATCACCTTCGGAAGTTATACCTTCAATAAAAATTCTAATATTATTGGGTTGATTGTTATGAAACTTAAAGTTTAAACTTCCATTTTTATCAATTTTAGTTACAGGTAACCAATCTATTGTACCATAATTATTATAAAATTTACTATTGTGACTTTGGTAAACTGGCCTGTAAAATTTTTTAGACTCACTAAAAGTTATTGGAAACTTAAATTGTTGAGTTGTTTTGTTTTTCCTTGAAGACATTTTAAACGGATTTGTTACTATTCTTATAGTACCATTACCACCTCTTAAACCTTCACCTGTTCCTAACCTATTGATCTCTATATAATCAATATTATCCATTGTTAACCAAGATAATTGATTTAAATCTATAATTTGTCTACCATCAATAAAAACTGTAGGTGTACCTCCCCCATTTAAAGTACTAACAATTCTGTTAGATAACAAGACTTCATTGGTAAAAGGAACTCTTTCTGAATAAAAACCTTTTGTGGTTAAGAAACTAAAAATATCAAAATTATTGAACATACTTTTATCATCTATAAAATACACTCTTCCAAAAGAATTATTTTTAATTTTTTCTATTCTTTCTTTTTCTAAGTCTACTTTTAAAACTATTTCATTTAATTTTTGAGTTTGCTTTAAAGAACTTTTTACTAATTTCTCATTTATAAATTTTTCGGAACCATAATAAAATGGTTTTATTATTAGGTCATTTTTAACTAATTCGGTTTTTCTAAAATTGTTTAAAGAAAATTGTATGTATAAAGAAGAAGCTAATAATCTTCCTTTTCTGTTTAATTTAGATATATGTAGGCGATCATTTTCTTTCGGAAAATATTGTAAAGAATTGAAAGCACTTATTTCTTTTTCTATATCTATAATTTCTGCGCCCCTATTTCCTAACCTATGTATTAATAGTTGAGTACCTTTTTTATTATTTGGTAGATTAATTTTTAAATTAATTCCTTTTTCAAAAGCAAAATTTATTGGTGTTTTTTCTTTAAAAATATCATACCAATTGTAGCTACTCCAACCTTGAGTAAGTAAAAGGTTATCTAAATCATATTGTTTTCTTTGTGTAATATCTTTAAAGTAATAATCTGCATTTTCAATTTTTCCATTTATATATGGTTGTATCAAAACTTGTGAAATAATATTGCTGTTCTTTGTGTAAGATTTTGTTGCTGCAGGTAATACAGAAATACTAACGTTATTAAAACTTGACTCTTTTAAATTTTTATATTTGATTGTTAATGAGATTGAATCTGAGTTATCTAAAATATTATAAGGTTTTGAACTTTTTAAAAATGATATTCTATCATAGTTGAAAAATAGTCTTTCTGCAATTGGTTTATTTTCTTCATTAAATAAAGTAAAAATATTTGTACCAGATAATATTTTTTTTAAAGATATTCTTTTTGACACAATCTCTTTATTAGAAAAGTTAAACTTAAAAACCCCTAACTTATTACTATTATAGTTTGCTACTGTAAATTCTTTATTCTTTAAATCTTTTAAAGTTTTTTTATTGGTAATTAAAGAGAGTATTATATGCTCTTTTAGTTTAGTTATTTTAATATTTACCCCTTTTAACTCAATTTTTTTGTTTATTAGGTAGGTATATTTTTTACCTTTATAAACTATTTCTGCTCTATATTTTGTATTTAATTTTGGCAAAAAAGAATATCTACCCATACCTAATGTATTCAAAGAAAAAGAAGAAATTTCGTTATTTTTATCATCAAGAATTTTACCTTTTAAATTTCCAACTCCATTGCCCAAACTATCTTTTGCAATTACCCCTATTGTTGTAATAACATTATTTACAATATGACCCCCTTCTGGTAAAAACTGTAGATCTAATTTTGAACCAGATTTTATTTTTTTTATAATATCTTCTTTCTCTAAATCTATGACTTTAAAAGATTGCACAAAATAATTTTGTTGCTTAAAATTGAGCATCCAGTTCGTATAAGCTTTAAAAGTATAATTTTCTGATGTAAATGTAGAATCTATATCAAAAACATTAGATGCAATTCCTTGCTTGACTTCTAATAGTTTCTGTTTGATTACTTTATCATTTTTATCTGTAATCACGCAGTACAAATTTTTTGTAATTACAGATGGTTTATGATTTTTTTTATTAAAAACATAAGAAGTAAAACCAATAGATTCTCCTTTTAAATAAGTGGATTTATTAAGGTGTGTATAAACAACTTCTTGATACAATTTTGAATATTTCAAAAAAGAGGAATCTATTTTTTTATCATTAAATTCTTTTTGAGCCAAAGAACTCTTGGTATTGAATATTAAAAAACACAAAAATGTTGTTCTGAGAATTGCAATAATGTAGTTTTTTTTCATTCTTCTATTTTTTTTAAGTAAATATTCATCAACAATTATACCATAAAATTGTAAATATATTTAAATCATAGCCAGCTTTTCTTTAATATTCTTTATAATAAAATTATTTTTCTTATAAAACTTTGAACACCTATAAAACAAAAAAAGAGTCGTTTTACACGACTCTTTTTTTAAGTTTATAAAATGTACTTTTTTTATTGTCCTGCCTCTTTTTTAGCATCATTTACCATTTTATCATTAGGTACAATTGCTACATTTACTCTTCTGTTTTTTGCTCTACCTTCTGCTGTAGAATTGTCGTATTTCGGTTTTGTTTCTCCATACCACAAAGTTTCAAATCTATTAGGTTGTACACCATCATTTATTAAATAAGAAGTAACAGATTTTGCTCTCTTTTCTGACAATGCTAAATTATATGCATCTTTACCTGCACTATCTGTATGCCCAACAACTAATATTTTAGTGTCTGGAAATTCTAAAAAAACCTTTGCTAATTTATCTAAAGTTGCCTTAGATTTTGTATTGATATTCGATTTATTTGTATCAAAATACACTCCACTATTCTCATCAAAAGTAACCACAATACCATTGTCTACTCTTTCTACTTGAGCTCCTGGCACTTCTGTTTCAATTTTTTTTGCTTGGTCATCCATTCTCTTCCCAATAAGTACACCTGCACCACCACCAATTACTCCACCAATTACTGCACCTAATTTTCCGTTTTTTCCACTACCAACATTATTACCAATAATGGCGCCTAAAATTGCACCTCCAGTAGCTCCAATTACTGCACCTTTTTGTTTGTTATTTGCATTTTTTGTGGCTTCGCAACTAGATAGACTAATTGTAATTGTAAATGCCATTAGTATAGCTGCTAATCTGTTTATAATATTTTTCATTTTTTTATTGTTTAGTAAAGTTCATATTAATTATAAATTGGGTACCATTAACGTTTAATCGCTGTTGCCAAAGCATATTTGCATCTGTAAGATTCTTTAAGTCTATTCTATAACCAATATTATTTTCGTTATTTTTTGGTTTTAACATAAAATCGTAGTAGCCAGAGGCTTGATCTATTTCTTGAATCACAAAAATAAACTCTCTATCTCCCTCAACACAATTTGCTGAGTTAATAGTATAAACACCACTATTATTATTTGGTACAAATTTCCATGTACTTCCTTCTAAACACTCTTTAGAAGCATCATTAAACATTGTAACATTATAATCGCCAGTTTTGCTGTAGGTAATCTTGTTTAAAATCCAGTTACCTTTAATTGTTTTTTCTTTAGATCGTAAAGTTTTAGAAACTCCACAAGAAAAAAAGCTAACTGTTAATAATAAGAGTATTAATTTTTTCATTTTGTTTTATTTTTAATTTGATGTAAAATAACAGTAAAGCTAAGAAAGTATTTAACACAAATGCAAAAAAAATGAATGCATTTAAAAATTTTAGAAAAAAATATCTTGTGCCAATCTAAATGTATTTGCGTGTGCATTAACTATAATGTTGATGTCTTTAGAATATCCACCACCCATAGAACACATTACAGGAATTTTATTGTTGAAACACGTTTGTAAAACAAATCGATCTCTTTCTTTACAGCCTTCAATTGTTAAACTTAATTTGCCTAATTTATCGGTTTCAATAACATCTACACCACACAAATAATAGATAAAATCTGGTTTTTCTTGATTGATGAGTTGTGGAAGTGTGTTTTTTAAAATGGATAAATATTCAGCATCTTTGGTATCATTTTTCAATGGAATATCTAAATCGCTTTTTTCTTTTATAAACGGATAATTGCTTTTTCCATGCATAGAAAAGGTAAAAACAGAAGCTTCATTTTTAAAAATTTCTGCAGTTCCATTTCCTTGATGTACATCTAAATCTACTATTAAAATTTTCTTAACTAAGCCTTTATTTTGAAGGTATTTTGCTCCAATTGCTTGGTCATTTAACATACAAAAAGCTTCTCCTCGATTGGAAAATGCATGATGCGTTCCACCAGCAATATTCATTGCAATTCCATTTTTAAGTGCAAATTCAGAAGCTTTCATGGTGCCATCTGCAATAATCATTTCTCTTTCTACAAGTACCTCTGAAACAGGAAATCCAATTTTTCTGGCAGCTTTTTGTGATAATTGAATATTTAATAAATCGAAAAAATATTCTGGATCATGAACTGTAAAAAAGTGTTTGTTATTTGGTATTTCTGGTTCGAAAAAGTTTTCCTCTACACAAGTTCCTTCATAGATTAATTGTTCAGGCAAAAGGTCGTATTTTTCCATAGGAAAACGATGACCTTTTGGCAATTCGTGTTTGTATATGGGATGATATGCTATTTTTAGCATTAACTTACTTGCTGCCCATTTTTAACAGCTTTTTCAGGTTCTACAAAAGCCAATTTTCCATCAGGTGTATCTGTCATTAAAATCATTCCTTGGCTTTCTACACCTCTAATTTTTCTTGGAGCTAAATTCACTAAAACAGAAACTTGTTGACCAATAATCTCTTCTGAAGAAAAACTTTCTGCTATACCAGAAACAATAGTTCTTACATCAATACCAACATCAACTTTTAGCTTTAAAAGCTTTTTAGTTTTGGCAACTTTTTCAGCTTCTAAAACAGTACCAATTCTGATGTCTAATTTTGTAAAATCATCAAACTCAATCGTATCTTTTTGTGGCTCAATGTCATTCTGAGCTTGTCGAAGAGTCTCTTTTTGATTATTGATTTTAGTAGCTGCCAATTTTTCTAACTGAGCATCAATGGTTTTATCTTCTATTTTTGAGAATAGCAATTCCCCTTTATTAATTTGGTGTTCTGCAGGAAGTAATACATCTTTTTCGGTAATGTCTTGCCAAGTTAGATCTCTCGACTGCGCTCGAGATGACAAATTAAGAATAGATTTTAATTTATCTGAAGTAAAAGGTAAAAAAGGTTCAGAAACAACAGCTAAAGCAGTCGCAATTTGTAAGGCAACATACATAATCGTTTTTGTACGTTCTTCATCTACTTTTATAACTTTCCAAGGTTCTTCATCAGCCAAATACTTGTTTCCAAGTCGTGCTAAATTCATCAATTCTTGAGATGCTTCTCTAAAACGATATCTTTCTATAGATTTTCCAATAATATTCGGAAACTCTTTTACAGCTGCTAAAACATCTTCATCAATCTCAGAAAAATTATTTGGAGTTGGTACAATTCCTGAATAATATTTATTGGTTAACACCACAACTCTATTGATAAAATTACCAAAAATAGCAACCAATTCATTGTTATTTTTTGCTTGAAAATCTTTCCACGTAAAATCGTTGTCCTTACTTTCTGGAGCGTTTGCAGTTAATGTATAACGTAACACATCTTGCTGATTTGGGAATTCTTCTAAATATTCATGCAACCAAACTGCCCAATTTTTAGAAGTGGATAATTTATTACCTTCTAAATTCAAAAATTCATTGGCAGGCACATTATCTGGTAAAATGTACTCTCCATGCGCTTTTAACATACTTGGAAAAATAATACAGTGAAAAACAATATTGTCTTTCCCTATAAAATGCACCAATTTGGTATCTTCTTTTTTCCAATAATCTTCCCAGTTTTTTCCTTCTCTTGCAGCCCATTCTTTGGTAGACGAAATGTAACCAATTGGCGCATCAAACCAAACGTATAAGACTTTTCCTTCTGCTCCTTCTACAGGAACAGGAATTCCCCAATCTAAATCTCTAGTAACTGCTCTTGGTCTTAAACCATCTTCTACCCAAGATTTTACTTGTCCGTAAACATTAGGTTTCCAATCTTTTTTATGTCCTTTTAAAATCCATTCTCTTAAAAAAGCTTCATGTTTATCTAAAGGTAAAAACCAATGTTTGGTTTCTTTTACTGTGGGCACATTACCTGTAATTGCAGATTTTGGGTTGATTAAATCTGTTGCATTGTGTGATGTTCCGCAGTTTTCACATTGATCTCCATAACTTTCTTCAAAACCACATTTTGGGCACGTTCCTACCACAAATCTGTCTGCTAAAAACTGATTTGCTTTTTCATCATACAATTGTTCTGTAACTTCTTCTATAAACTCACCTTTATTATACAAATCCACAAAAAACTCAGAAGCAGTTTTATGGTGAATTTCTGCGGATGTTCTTGAATAATTATCAAAAGAAATGCCGAAATCAGCAAAAGATTGTTTAATTATTCCATGATATTTGTCGATAATATCTTGTGGAGAAACGCCTTCTTTTTTAGCTCTCATAGGTATAGCAACTCCATGTTCATCAGAACCACAGATGTATGCCACATCTTTACCAATTCCTCTTAAATAACGCGCATAAATATCTGCAGGAACGTATACACCTGCTAAATGACCAATATGAATTGGACCATTGGTGTAAGGTAAAGCTGCTGTAATTGTATATCTTTTTGGAGCACTCATTTGTTTCTTTAATTTTTTTGGACTGATTTTTGAAGTGCAAAAGTACGAAAAAGCAATTTTTTAAAACCATTGAAAATGGATATATTTACATTGATGGAAGTTAGATTATTAGAAAAAAGATACATTTTGAGAAAATTTATACCACTCTTTCTTGTTTTAATGATGCCATTATCATTAATAAATGCACAAGAAAAACTAAAAACACCTGCATATTTACAAAAAGGAGATAGCATTGTAATTTTAGCACCTGCAGGAATTTTAAAACCAAGCAGAAAAGCAATTGTTTTAGAAGCAAAAAAACTGGCTGAAAGTTGGGGATTACACGTTGTTTTAGGTAAAAATATGTTTAATAACGGAAATCATTTTTCTGGTTCTGATGCAGAAAGATCTGATGATTTTCAAAAAGCATTAGACAACCCCAATATCAAGGCAATTTGGGCAGCAAGAGGAGGTTATGGTTCTGTGCGTATTTTAGATAAATTAGATTATACTCAATTTTTAAAACACCCAAAATGGATTATTGGGTATTCTGATATTACAGCATTTCACAATCACATCCACAATTTAGGTGTAGAAACTATTCATGGAATGATGGCAACCAGTTTAGAAGAAAAACCTGAAGAAATTATTGCAACCATTTCAAGTTTTAAAAGTGCGATTTTTGGCAAAAAGTTGAGCTACACAATTCCTTCATCAAAATATAATAAATATACTTCATCAAGCTCAGTACAGGGTTCATCAAGGAAAATTGAAGGACAACTCATTGGAGGAAATTTAGCCATTTTAACCTCAATGTTAGGCTCTAAAAGTCAGTTAAATACTGATGGTAAAATTTTATTTATTGAGGAAATTGGCGAGTATAAATATTCAATTGATAGAATGTTGCAAAGCTTAAAACGAGCTGGATATTTTAAAAATGTAAAAGCTGTGATTGTAGGTGATATATCTTTAATTAAAAAGAACTCCACAAAATGGGGAAAACCTATAGAGCAGTTGATTTTAGATGTTGTTCCTAAAAACATTCCTGTTTTATTTGATTTTCCTGCTGGTCATGAAGCAGATAATAGAGCTTTGATTTTTGGGAGAAAAGTTCAGTTATCAGTTTGCAGTGGCATTAAAAAGTCAAAAGTTGTTTTTAAAGAATAGTTTTGATTTTGAATAAAGAGGTCTCTAAATCGTTATAAAGTTTTAAAAATCGTTGTTTTCGATTTTCTTGTTTTTTGAATTCTTTTCCTTGAAAACCACCTATAAATTTAAAAACTTTGAATTTTGAATGATGATGGTTTTCTTCATCTAAATCGAAATCAATTTTAGAAATTTCAAGCTTAATTTCTTTAGAAAATGAACTTTTATCTATTCTATTTTTAAAATTTTGTATTTCAATTTGTAATTGGTTTAATTCATCATCAGTTATAATCTTATCATTTTTATGCCTTAAACATTCTGTTTTTAAAAACTCTAAATATTTAATGAGTGTTTCTTCAGTCATACCTATAACTCTAAATTATAGTAAAAAGCTAACGAAAGCCAACTAGTTTTTACTTCTTTTTCTAACCTAGAATATGGCAAATAGCCATTATAATATTCGAGTCGTAAACTGTTGTTGTTTTTAAAAGCATATCCAATTCCGCCATTAAAATCTGCATTAAAATTGTTGTTTTCTAAAAAACGAATATCATATCCTAAAAAAATTCTACTTAAAAACTCGCTTTCAGATTCAAAGTTTTTAAAAACACCTCCAGTTTGAAAAGCTAATTTTTTACGTTTACTATTTGTTCTAACGATGTATGATACTCCTCCATATAAACCCAATTTTTCTTTATTATAAGTATATAAAACCTCTATGGTTTCATAATTGGCAGGATCTACTTTCCAATAATCGGGATTTGTAATTGTAGTATAACCATTTTTTAGTAAAAAATCATCACCTAAATGAGAAGACCTATGATACAAATTGATACGCAAATAGTTGTTTTCATTTAAAACAAAATCGTTGTGTAAATAGATGAAATAATCAGTATTAAAAAGCGAATGTGTAACACCATTAAAGTTTGCAGAATTCTCTTCTTGAAACACAAACTGATTATCAATATGCCCACTAACAGCTAATTGATAATTATTCTTTTCATAGATTTTTTTAAAAACATTGGCTTTTAAATTTACCAAAACTTTATAGGAATTGAATTGAAACCCACCAGCTGTTTTAGCTGTAATAGGACTTATTTTAAAAGCACTACTATTGTCTGTTGGACTGAATAATAAGAAAGGAAAACTTCGCTTTTTTTGACTTAAAAAAGGTTCGAATTCATTGGTTGTATGTTGACCGAAAGTAGAAGAGAAACAAAAAATGAAGAGTAAAAAAGAAAGTTGATTTTTAGTAGTTTTCATTCAAAATAATTTACTTTAAAAGTAATCAATAATTTGTAAATTCACACAATGGCACAACACAATGAATTAGGAAAAAAAGGAGAACAACTAGCCATCGATTTTTTAATTAAAAACGGCTACACTATTCTAGAAAAAAATTACCGCTATTTAAAAGCGGAAGTAGATATTATAGCACAAAAAGAAGCAATTTTAGCAGCTGTTGAAGTAAAAACAAGAACCTCAGATTACTTTGGGAATCCAGAAGAGTTTGTAAATCTTAAGAAAATTAAACTATTACTTTCTGCCATAGATAATTATGTTGTAGAAAAAGATTTAGACGTAGAAGTTCGTTTTGATATTATTGCCATCATTCAGAACAAAAAAGAAACAAAGATTGAGCATTTAAAAGATGCTTTTCTATATTTTTAAAGTTTAATTCTATCGTCTTAGAAACTCTAACCAACTTTTTAGCAAGTAAGTTAAAAGATAAAAAATCTTAAATTGTATTTTTGATAAATTTTAATTCTTGTTTAAAGCACTACTAACTTTTTTACTACTATTTATTAGCTTTTTAACAAAAGCTCAAGAGCCTGTTTCTATTCGTCTTTCAGAAAAAGATGGTTTACCAGACAAAGAATTTTATAATATTATAGAAGACAGTAAAGGCTTTATTTGGCTCTGTGCAGATAAAGGATTGTTTCGTTACGATGGTAAATCATTCAAAAATTATAGTAATAAAGAAAAACGAGGACTATCTGTTTTTGGAGTACAAGAAGATGCAGATGGTAATATTTGGTGTAACAATATTAGTGGGCAATTCTTTTATGTTAAAGATAATAAACTAGTTACTTTTATAGATTTAAGTAAAGAACTAAAAGGCGAATTAGCCTTGTTTCGTGTAAGAAAAAATTATGTAATTGTTGTTGGTCAGTATTCAATATATTATATTAATAAAACAACAAAATTAATTGAAAAAACGTATAATTCTAAAGCTGTTTATAGTTTAAATATTAAAGTTGGGGAGGATATTTACTTAGCCACAACAGATTCTATTGCAGTAATTAACAATAAAAAAGAGTACCAAAATTTATTTCCAACCAACCTTCCTATAAGAGACAAAAACGGAGTTACCATAATTCATGGTAAAACAGAAGTATTTCAATTAGATTCTTTGTTTTTTTTAAGACAAGTTCGTTTTCGTAAAAATAAATTTTATCAAATTGATTTTAATAAACAGAAATTATTAAAACTAGATGGGTATGAAAACTTTGAATCAGAAAGTATACAGCATATTTTTAAAAATGGAAATCAAATTTGGTTTTCAACAACAAATGGCGTTCATGTTTACAACTTTTTAGTCAATAAATTTCATGAAGAAAGGCAGTTTTTAAAAGGTAAAAGTGTTACAAAAACGATTAAAGATAAAGATGGCAATTATTGGTTTACTACTTTAAACAATGGTATTTATGTGATGCCAAATATTTTTATTGAAACCTATGAAATTTCTGAATCTCAGAAAAAAATAACTGCTTTAGACAAAGTAGACTCACAAACGCTATTTTTTGGCTCAAATAACGGAAATGTTAGTTTTTATAACATAGAAACAAATAAAGAAGTTCATATAAAAATGCCAGAAGCTTCTAAAGTTTCTGCAATTGCATTCGATTCTAAAAACGGATTAGGATACCTTGGCAAACAAACACAGGTATATGAATTAGAGAAAAAAACATTAAAATTTAAGCCTATTTTTAGTGCTTCATCTGCCAAGAGTTTTTCTATTTTAAATAATAAAGATGTTTTTGTTGTAGATTATAAATCAACTACACTTTTAAAGTACGCTAACAATTACAAACCACAGAAAATACTGCTAAATAGAAGACCTTATACTTCTTACTTTAGTTCGAAAACCAATATAGTTTTTGTAGGTTATGTAGATGGTTTGGTTGCTTACAATCATTTATGGAACCCCAAAACAATCATATATAAAAAAGAGAATATATATGCTCTGTCAATTACAGAAACTGAAGATAATATTGTATGGATTGCAACATTTAAAGACGGCATTTTTGGAATAAAAAACAATGAGGTTATACATCATTTTACAACAAAAGAAGGTTTAGTTTCTAACCGAATCGAAAAAATAGAAGCAGATAAAACCGATTTATGGATTGCAACTGATGCTGGAATTCAACTCTTAAATACCAAGACAAAATCTTTTAAAACCTTAACAAAAAGAGATGGTATTATTTCTTATGATATTTCTGGAATAGAAATTATGGGAAATAAAGTGGTGTTTGCATCTAGTGAAGGTTTATTTTCAGTTGATAAAAAGTATGCTTTTAAAGAGCAAAATACAGGTGAAGTTTATTTTACAGACATCCAAATTAATGATAATAAAAAGGAGTTAAAATCTAATTACGAGTTAGATTACAACCAAAATGCCATAAAAATTAGTTTTAATGTAAATGGATTAATTTTTAACCAAAAAGGAAAATACAAATACCGATTATTGGGTTATAATGATAGCTGGATAACTACAACTATTGGAGAAACCAGTGTAAAATATAATAGCTTACCAGCTGGAAATTACACTTTTCAAGTACAACCTTTTTTAGATTTAGAAGAGAATAAAAATGAAATAAAATCACTAAATTTTTCTATAAAAAAGCCATTTTGGGAAACTTGGTGGTTTATTTTTGGGGTATCAATTTTGGTTTTAGGTTCTATTATTTTATACTTCCGAAGAAAAATCAAGAAAAAAGAAATACAGCGTCAATCTCAAATAAATCAACTCTCTTTAGATAATGAGCTGATTGCTTTAAAATTAGAGAATTTACGCTCGCAGATGAATCCGCATTTTATATTTAATGCATTAAACTCTATTCAAGAATATATTATTCTAAATCAAAAAAAATTAGCAAGTGAATATTTAGGGAAATTTGCAGATTTAATTAGAACTTATTTAAACCATAGTAGCAAAGGACAAATTACTTTAAAAGAAGAAATAGATTGTTTAGAAATGTACCTAGAATTAGAAAAACTGCGTTTTGAAGACAAACTAAATTATTCGATTTCTAATTCCGAAAATTTAATTCCAGATGCTATTTACATTCCAACTATGTTAATTCAGCCTTATGTAGAAAATGCTTTAAAACATGGTTTATTGCATCGTAAAAATGAGCGTATCTTAACAATAGATTTCTCTATAGACAAACAAAATAAAATTATTAAATGTAGCATTACAGACAATGGAGTTGGGCGTGAAAAAGCAGCAGAATTTAAGGCAAGAAGTGGTAAAAACCATAAATCTTTTGCTACAAAAGCAACCAAAGATCGTTTGGCATTATTAAATTACGGAAAAGAAAAGCAAGCTGGCATAAATATTACAGATTTATTCGAAAACAATACTCCAAAAGGAACACAAGTAAACATTACGATACCATATACAACAATTTAATTATGAATGTAGTAATTATAGACGATGAACCAAAAGCACGGAATTTATTAGAAATTTTAATCAAAGAAAATTGCTCTAAAATTACATCAATCTCAACTGCAGAAGACTTATTAAGTGGTGTAGCATTGATTAAAAAGACAAAGCCAAAAATTGTTTTTTTAGATATTGAAATGCCAGTGCATTCTGGTTTAGAAATTTTCGATTTTATAGATAAAAACCATCATCATTTCGAAATTATTTTTACAACTGCATACAGCGAATATGCCATCAAAGCCTTCGAACTTTCTGCTGTAGATTATTTATTAAAACCATTAAGAACTAATAAGTTAATTGCAGCAATAGAAAAAGCAATACAAAATAGTGGAAAATCTACAATTAATTTAAAATTAGACGAACTTCAAAAAAGTTTAAAATCTGCCAATTTTAAAAAAATAGGATTGCCAATTGCAGACGGAATCAAGTTTGTTAATTTTGATGATATCATCTTGTTAAAAGCAGACGGAATGTATACAAAAGTAAGTATTCAAAATGCGTCTGATATATTAATTAGCAAACCTTTAAAACATTTTGTGGAATTGTTAGATACAATTCCCTCTTTTTATAGGCCACATCGTTCTTACTTAATCAACTTAAAATACATACAAGAATATTCTAAAAAAAATGGCGGCTATATAATTATGGACAACAACGAATCTGTTTCTATTTCAAAAGAGAAAAAAGAAGAGTTTTTAACCATTGTTCAAAATATTGGATAGTGTTTAGAAGTTGAAATAAGCATTTCAGAAATTCAACCTAAAAAACGACTCTAATTAATGGCAAATTTGTTTTCATAAAAACTAAAATGATTATGAAAACAAAATTACTTTTAATGCTACTTTTTATTAGTAGTGTGTTTTATGCGCAATTTCCTACAAATGACTTGGTTGGTAAATATAGCTTTGATAATGGAGCACTAACAGATGGAGCAAATAGTAACAATTTTACCCAAACTGGAACTTTACTAACTACAGCAAACGATCGTTTTACAGCTGTAAATACAAATGCAATACGTTTGAATGGAGATTATTTAACAAGATCTGATGTTAATTTTACAGGCAATACTGGTAGTGTTAGTTTTTGGATAAAAACAACCACAAATAATGGTAATGTTGAGACTATTTATGATGATGCATACAATAGAAATTCTGTTGCAGACAATACAACTTGGTCTGGTTACTATCTTTTTTTACAAAATGGAAAAGTTGGTTTTGTAATTCAGCAACTTTTTACTGCAAGCAATATTGGTAGAGTAGGAATTAAAAAAACGGGCGCAACAAATGTAAGCGATGGTAAATGGCATCACATAACTCTTTCTATAACTCAAGCCATAACTGGTACTGGACAATATAGAGCAGGAAGAGAAATTAAAAAATATTTAACAACGGCAAATTTATATATAGACGATATTTTTGTAGATCAAGCTACTATTAATAAAAACTCAGAATTTGGTTTTAATCCTAATGGAAATATAAATAGCACAGGAAACATAACCATTGCCAATAATAGAAGTAATAGTTTACCAACTGCAAATAAATACAAAGACCAAATTGACGACCTTTTTATATACAACCGCGCTTTAACAAGAGCAGAAATTGCACAGATAAGAAAAGACGGAAATTATTGTGTTGCACCACCAAATACTATTATTGGGTTATCTAATACTAACAATACATCTGCAACCATTACATTAAGTGGTTCAGGAAATTATGATTTGGCGTATTATAAACAAAGTGAATCCATTAGTAATGCAACTATTATTAATAATGTTTCCACAAATCCAATAAATATTACTGGTTTAGAAATTTCTACACCTTATGTAGTTAAAATTAGAGAACACTGTAATAACGTTTCAGATTGGTCTAATGATTTTGTCTTTACAACCTCTAGACCTTCAGGAATTATTTTTGTTGATGCTACTGCAACTGGTAGTAACAATGGTACAAGTTGGCAAAATGCTTTTACAAGCTTACAAGATGCCTTATCTGTAGTACAAACTTTTAATGAGAAAGAAGTTTGGATTGCCAAAGGAACATACAAACCAGACACCACTAATAGATCTGCTACTTTTTCTATAGGAAGAGAAAATGTTAAAATTTATGGAGGTTTTGCTGGTACAGAAACACAAGTTTCAGAACGTATTTTTGGCACTAATGAAACTATACTTTCTGGAGATTTACAAAATAACGATGTTAATCTTACAGATTTTGCATCAAACTACGCAAATACAACACGTAATTCAGATAATAGTTATCACATATTCAGAGTTTTTCTTGGAGGAGATAATTTATTGTTAGATGGCATTACATTTAGTGATGCACATAATAATAAAAACACAACAGAAAGAGGTGGTGCAATAGTAAAGGATAAAAGGGTTTCAAAACTAACGCTTAAAAATTGTGTTATAAAAAACAATGTTTCTAGAAACGACAATGCAGGTTTAATTGCAGAGTTTGAGTTGAATAATACTTCTGGTACAAGAGGAGGTTTAATTATAGAAAACTGTAAATTTATTAATAATATGTCACGTTGGGCGTCTGGAATTTATAGTTTTGTAAGAGCCAATTCTAATGTAGATATTACTGTTGCAAACTCATTATTTGATAACAATTTGGCAGCAGATTTATCATCATCTTTAACAGGAATAAGCGGAAGTGCTTCTTGGTTTAGAGTAATTGCAAATGGTTCTGATGTAAAACTAAACTTAGTAAATAATACTTATGTAAATCATAAAGATTTTGGAACAGGACAAAGTTTAAATAATTTTACCAGAGCTGTAGTTGGTATTAGTAAAACAGCTAATATTTCAAGTACTTTTAACGCAACAGTTTCTAATTGTATTTTTTGGAATAATAGAGCTTCTTCAAATGGTTCTAAAAGTAGATCAATTACAGATCTATATAAATCTCCTTTAAATTCTTTAGCAGTGACAAACTCTTTAGACGAGCTAAACTTTAATGATGATAGTATTTCTTCTAAATCAAATAATATAAGTACAAACCCTTCATTTAATGCAGATTATAGTTTAAAAGGAAATTCTCCAGCAATAGATACAGGAGATAATTCTAAAGTTTTTGGAACCACAGATGTATTAGGCAATCAAAGAATTTTTAACACCACTGTAGATATGGGTCCTTATGAATTTGGCTCTTCTCCATTAAGTGTAGACAATTTTTTAAATGATGATAAAGTCTTAATTTACCCAAACCCAGTTTCTTCAATAGTAAATATTAAGATTAATTCTAAAGTAAAAAAAGTAATTATTTATAATTTACAGGGACAAAAAATCATAGAAAGTATTTCTAATAAAATAAATATAAGCCACTTTTCTAAAGGTATTTATATGTTGAAGATTATTAGTGAAAACAATGGAATTTCAACCAAAAAATTTATAAAGAATTAAAAAAGAAAATTTAGTTAAAAGGCTGTTTAAAAAGTAGTTAAGCATGTCAAACTGAGCTTGTCGAAGTTTTATAATTCATTGATTATCAATTATATTTAGACAAAGCCTATCTTGAGCGAAGACATAAGCCTCAATATGACAAGTAGTTAATTTTTTGACTTTTTAGACAGCCTTTTTTTTATTTAAGATTTTCTACAATCTTTTTTAAATCATTTAATTCATCTGGTTTTGCAACAATTTTTTTATTTGCATCTAAAACAAAATAACTTGGTGTAGAGATAATGTTATAAGTTCTTGCAATTTTATTTTCCCATTTATTTAAACCTAAAACATGATGCCAATTGGGTAAGTTTTTCTTATAATTTTTCCAGCCAAAATCATTTCTTTCTAAAGAAAACGCAACTACTTTTACTTTTTTATTGGTTTGTAAAAACTTATGCAACTCAGGAATTTCTCTCAAACAATGAGAACAATCTGTACTCCAAAAAACCAAAATATAATTTTTAGCATCATTTAAAGTAGACAATTTTAATTTTTTACCATTTTCTTGCCAAGAAAAATCGGGTGCAATTCTACCAACTTCTGCTGCTAATAAAGCTAGTTTTTCTTCTTTAAATTGCTTGTTTTGTAAACCAACAGGTAATTTATTATAATAGTTTTCAAACAAATAATCTATCAATTCTAAGTTTTTTGAACCTTCAAATTGGCCAATTAAAAACTCTATAATATCTTTTTTAAAAGGAGCATTGTCAATCTTTGAAATTACTTTATCTATAGATTTTTTATATAATTTTTGTTGCGTTTCTTTATCATCAGAATAGTTAATATAGAAAACATAGTCTGTAATTCTGTCTACTAAAAAAGGCGAATTTAATAACGTTTTGTCGTTAAAATTCATACTATCAAAAAAAGTATCAACCATATTTGTCATATACTTTTGAGGTGTTGTAATTAATTCTGAAGAACTATTTCTAAAAGATGCTTTTATAAAAGGTGCTATATACATCCCTTTTGAAGCTGCTAAGTATTCTTTTTGGATGGTATTTAACTTGCTAAAAGCTTTTTTGTAAGCGTCTCTTAAATCAAGGTTTGCATTTTGCAAAGCAGTTACTTGAATAGAGTCTAAAGTTTGTTGTGCTTTCGAAATTTTATCCAAATATTGTTTGTAAAAAATATTTTCTTTTGATTCTGAAAAAGAAACAGATTGATTTGGATAATCTGGATGAAACCCAAAACCGATATTTTCTTTATTAAAGAAAAAATCTACAAAACCAGCACCTTCTAGCCTATAAGTTACTCTATAAGCGCCTACTTTTGTGTCTTTTGGTAGTGTAAAACTAAAATTACCTATTGCCTCTTTTTTTCCTTGAATAGAAACAGTATCTATATTTATTTTACTGTTTTGAACAAATTTTTGTCTTGCTCCTTCTATTTTATACAAAATTACCCAATCACTTTTTATAGTTGGTGTCATTGTTCCGTTTATAGTGTATTGAGCTTGAGCAAATGAGGAAATGAAGAGTAATAATACAAGTAATTTTTTCATCTTTTTAAAGTTGATTTTTTTGTTCTTGATAATCCATTTTCAAGAAGTGTACCAAAAATACTACTTATGTATTAAAATAGGTATATTGTAACGTTAAAAGTAAAAATTTATGGGTTTTTCTAATAAAGTAATTTGGATTACTGGTGCTTCTTCTGGAATAGGAAAAGCTTTAGCTATTGAGCTATCTAACCAAAACGCACAATTAATTTTATCATCAAGAAAAAAAGAACAATTAGAGTTGGTTAAACAAGAATGCAAATATCCTGATAAAGTAAAAATTATAACTTTAGATTTAGAAGATTACTATAATTTACAACCAAAGGTTGATGAAGCAATTACGTGTTTTAAAGGCATAGATATTTTAGTAAACAATGGTGGTATTAGCCAACGTTCTTTAGTTAAAGACACTAAAATTGCTGTAGATAAACGCATTATGGATATAAATTATCTAGGCACAGTTGCTTTATCTAAAGCTTTATTGCCTTATTTTATAAAAAATAAGAAAGGCCATTTTGTTGTAACTACAAGCATTGTTGGTAAAATTGGTACTCCTTTACGTTCTTCTTATGCAGCAAGTAAACACGCTTTGCATGGTTTTTTTGATAGTTTACGTGCAGAAAATCATGAAAAAAATATTGCTGTAACATTAGTTTGTCCTGGTTTTGTAAATACCAATGTTTCTATAAATGCTTTGACTGGTGATGGAACTCCACAGCAAAAAATGGACATGGCTACCAAAAATGGAATAGACCCAAAACGTTTTGCTAAGTTGATGATAAAAGCTATAAAAAAGAAAAAAGAAGAGGTATATATTGCAGGAGCCAAAGAAAAATTAGCCGTTTTTGCAAAACGCTTTTATCCAAAAATACTATCAAAAATGATACGAAAATTAAGTGTTACTTAAATTTAGAAAAAAACTAATCTATATAAGACAACCCCTCAAAATACTGAACAATTGCTTCTTTCATTAAAACCGTTTGTTCTCCTGGTTTTAAAGTTGGTAATTCTGTTATTGTTTTATAATGAGGCCAACCATCATCATCAAAAAAATCAAATTCGTAATAACCATAAGGTTCTAATAACTTACATATAGCAATGTGCATTAAATTTACTTTTTCATCTTTTTTAAATTTACGATGGCCTTGCCCTAATTCTTGTACACCAATTAAATAAATAATTCCATCTATGTTTAATTCATCTCCTTCTGCAAACTGGTTGGTTAATTTACCTACTAAAACCTCCCATTTTTCTTTTAAGCTAATTATTTTTGGCATACTACTTGTTTAAAAGAGTAAATATACGACCCACATTTTTAAAAAATAAAAAAAAGGTGTAGGTTTGAGCAAATTATTTTTATGAATATTTTTGATATTATTATTGCTGCATTACTACTTTTTGGATTTGTAAGAGGTTTAATGAAAGGGTTGTTTGTAGAAGTTGCCTCTTTAGTTGCTTTAGTTGGTGGTGTTTATGGAGCTATTCATTTTTCTTATTTTGTTTCAGATTTATTAAAAGAATACGTATCTTGGGAGCAGGAATACATCTCTTTGGTTGCTTTTGCAATAACATTTGTTATTATTATTATTGTAATTGCTTTTTTAGGAAAAATACTAACTAAATTAGCAGATTTTGCAGCCTTAGGAATTTTAAATAAATTATTAGGAGGTGTATTCGGAGCTTTAAAAATTGGACTCATACTAAGTGTTGTGTTTATTTTCTTCGGAAAAATGAATGACACAATTCCTTTTATAGAAAAGGAAACCTTAGAAGAGTCTATTTTATACAAACCCGTTAAAAAGATTGCTCCAACAATTTTCCCCTCAATAATTAAAGAAGAAAAACAAGTAAAAACCCCTACAGAAATTATATAATTTTTGCGGCTATTTTTTGTAAATTGCTGCGTGTTAAATAGGTTTTCAATGAAAAAGTTTTACAAATTAATATTATTTTTTAGTTTGGCTGCATTAATGTCTTTTGATAAAAAAGATTGCTCAACTTTAAAAAATAATACTTTTAAATATAGGTATGCTAAAAAGGATGTTATTGTTGTTTTTAAAGTGAATGATTATGTTGAGTATCATAATGATAGAGAACATTTTATAAAATCTGATATTGAATGGATTTCTAGTTGCGAATACAATTTAATTATTAAAGAAACCAATTTACCAGATTTCCCATTTAAGGTAGGAACAAAATTGCATATAAAAATAAACAAAGTACGTGGTAAAAAAGTGTACTATACTTCTTCTTTAGGAGGTAGGTCTTGGGAAGGAAGAATGACGAGAATTAAAATTTAATTTCTTAACGACAATAAAAAAAGAGGCTGTCTGAAAAGTCAAAAAATTAACTACTTGTCATATTGAGCTTGTCGAAATATAATTGATAATCAATGAATTATAAAACTTCGACAAGCTCAGTTTGACATACTTAACTACTTTTCAGACAGCCTTTTTTTTTACGTAAAATTATTTAGGCCTATAATAGATTTACTTTACCTGTTTGTAAAGAATATACTCCACCAACAATTTCAATATCACCATCAATTTCCATTTCAGATAAAATTTTACTCTTTTCTCTAATTCTCTCTATGGTTAATTTTACATTACTTTCTACTGTTTTAGCAACAAAATCTTTGTTAGAAGAGTCTACATCATCATCAAAACCTTCTGCTGCCACTTTTACTGCAGGTATGATATTATCTAACATAGCTGTAATGTTTCCAAGCTCAACACCATCACAAGCTGCTTTTACTGCTCCACAGCTTTCATGCCCTAATACAACAATTAATTTACTACCTGCAACTGCACAAGAGTATTCTAAACTTCCTAAAATATCTACATTCTCAAAATTACCAGCAACTCTAGCTACAAAAATATCTCCTATTGTTTGATCAAAAACTTGTTCTACTGGTACTCTAGAGTCGATACAAGATAAAATTACTGCTTTAGGAAATTGTCCAGAAACTGTGTCTTTAACTAATGCATTATAATCTGCAGATTGTAAGTTATTATTTACAAATCTATTATTTCCTTCCATTAAATCTGCTAAAACTCCTTTTGGAGTTAAACCACTTTGTACTTCTTTATTTATTGCTACATTTTTCATAATATATTGTTTTTAATGTTCGTCTTTTATATTTTGTTTTACCCATTTTACACAAGAATTAAAATCTTTAAAAATATGTTCTTGAGAAATTAAATCTGGTACAATGTCTATTCTTTCCATCATATATCTTGGTTGTTTTAATAAATTTACAAACAAGACTTCTATATTTTTTTTCTTTAAATTTTGCAACATATCTTCCATAACATACAAACCAGACTGATCCATATATGGCATTCTTCCTAAACGAATAATTACTGTTTTTGCTGTTTCTGGAATTTGTTTTGATAGTGCTTGAAAATCGCTAGTAGAACCAAAGAAAAGTGGTCCATTAACGTGCTTGATGAAAACTTCTTCAGATAAATTTTTAGGGAAACCTATTTCATCTGACCATTCATCGTTTTTTAGAGCCTTAATATTACTTGCTTTTGCTGTTAAATCGCCTATTTTTTTCATAAACATAAGCGATGCAAGTATTAAACCAATACCAACAGCATATACTAAATTCCAAAAAGTAGAAAGTAGCAAAACAATAATCATAATTAAAACTTCTGAACTTAATTTAACAGGGCCAATCTGTATGTCTTTTGGCAAATATGGTATTGCTTTTAATCCTTTATAATCCATAACACCAATACCAACAGTAATTAAAATACCTGCTAGAACTGCTGCTGGTATTTTTGATGCAATTGGCCCTAAACCAAGTAAAATTACTAATAGTAGAATACCAGCTATCATTCCAGAAAGTTTTGTTTTACCACCAGCATTAATATTTACCACTGTTCTAATAGTTGCACCTGCTCCAGGAATACCTCCAAAAATTGCTGCAATACTATTACCAATTCCTTGTCCAATTAATTCTTTATTGGGTTTGTGCTTGGTTTTGGTCATATTATCTGCAATTACACTGGTTAAGAGAGAATCTATCGCTCCTAAAAGCGCCAATGTTAAAGCTGTAAAGATATAGGGTGTAATATTGCCTAATGAAAACCCTGAAAAAATTTCCCATTTTATATCTGGAATTCCAATAGGTATTTCTTGAATACTTCTATAATCTAATTCAAAACCAAAAGCAATTCCAGAAATGACAACCAATGCAACAAGTGTACTTGGTATTTTTGTTGTAATCCGTTTAAAACCATAAATAATAAAAATGGTTCCTAAAGCAAGTAATAGTTCTAACCAAACAATATTTTTAAATGCTCTTGGAAATGCTTTTATGGCTCCTAATGCTCCTGAAGTTTGTTTAGCTGCTAAAGTTTGTGACTCTTTTTGAATATCTTCTGCAGTAATTTTTCCTGCTCTAGAAATGGTTTCTTTAAAGTTTTCTAATACTAAAACTCCTTCATTAACCTCTTCTTTTAAAATATTTTTTAAAATTACTTCTTCTGCTTGAGGTTTAAATTTGCTTACATATTCTATATCTTCTTTAGGATAATACCCTATTGCTGGTAAAATTTGTGTTAATAAAATAATAACACCAATAGCTGTCATAAAACCAGATACAACTGGATAAGGTATGTAACGAATATATTTACCTAAACCAATTAAACCCAAAACTATTTGAAAAACACCTGCTAACAAAAAAACTGTTAAAATAATTGGTAAAGCTTTGGCTAGATTACCATCATTACTAGCTACAATAGCTGCTATAACAACCATACTTACAGCTGTCATTGGAGCAGTTGGTCCAGATATTTGGGTGTTTGTACCTCCAAAAAGTGACGCAAAAAAACTAATAAATATAGCCCCATACAAACCTGCTGTAGGTCCTAAACCAGAGGAAACACCAAAAGCCAAAGCTAATGGTAAAGCAACAATCCCAGCTGTTATACCACCAAAAGCATCACCTTTAAAATTAGAAAAAAAGTTTTTCATACGTTTTTATTTTTATTACAATGTACTCCCTATTTCCTAAAAATAGTAATTTGTAAGTTTTTTATGCAGATTTTGGTCTTAATTTAAAAAACTCAATAAAACTCTCTGGGTTTTCTACAGTTCCACGTTCAGAAATTAGTTTTATGTCTATATTTCTTTCTTTTGCCTTAAAAGCAAAATCTTCTAAAATTTCAATAATATCGTTATCTAAATACCTTGTTTTTCTTACATCTAGTTCTAAATAAGAATTTTTTGGTAAATTATCTAATTCTTTTAAAATAGCTCCTTTATTAAAGAAAGTTACTTCTTCTGCAAGTGTCATTTTTATTTTTCCATCATCAACATCATCACCTTCAATATGTAAAAAATGCGAATTTTGGAAACTTTTAATAAGAATTACTACAATACCTACAGCTAATCCCATACCTATTCCCCATAATAAATCTTTAAAAACAATTACTAAAACTGTAACCATAAATGGCAACCACTGTTTCCAACCTAATTTAAACATTTCTTTAAAAGTTGATGGCTTTGCTAGTTTAAAACCAACGATAAATAATACTGCTGCTAAAACTGATAACGGAATTTTATTTAATAAAGTTGGTATTAATATCACAGATATTAATAAGAAAAAACCATGAATTATTGCAGACATTTTACTTCTACCTCCAGATTGTATATTTGCAGAACTCCTTACAATTACTTGTGTTATTGGCAAACCACCAATCATTCCTGAAAAAATATTTCCTGTACCTTGTGCTAATAACTCTCTATTTGTTGGGGTTACATTTTTATGTGGGTCTAATTTATCTGTAGCTTCTACACATAAAAGGGTTTCTAAACTTGCTACTAATGCAATTGTAAAACCAACAATCCATACTTCTGGGTTGGATATTGCACTAAAGTTTGGGAAACTAAATTGAGACAAAAACATATCAAAATTATCTGGTACTGGAACACTTACTAAGTGTTCTGAATTAATACCATATTTTGTGCTTTGATTGGTTAAATAAAAATAAACAATACCAGCTACTACAGCTACTAAAGGACCTTGTACTAATTGAAAGAATTTTCCTTTTTTAGATAAAATATTACTCCAAAGTAATAAAATTCCTAAACCAATAAACCCAATAATAGTAGAACCTAGACTAATATTATTAATCGTTTTAAAAATTTCTGAGAATGTGTTTTCTCCATCTACTTGAAAAAAAGCAAAATCTCCTTCAGGATCTGCATCATAGCCAAAAAAGTGTGGAATCTGTTTTAAAATAATAATAATTCCTATACCTGTTAGCATTCCTTTAATTACAGATGATGGAAAATAATACCCAATAATACCTGCTTTTAAAAACCCGAAAATTAATTGTATTATACCTCCTAAAACAACAGCTACTAAAAAGTTTTCATAACTACCTAGTGTACCAATTGCTGTTAAAACAATGGCAGCTAAACCTGCTGCTGGCCCACTAACTCCTATTTTAGAACCACTTAAAGAACCTACTACTATACCCCCAACAATTCCTGCTATTAAACCAGAAAAAAGAGGAGCCCCACTTGCTAATGCAATACCTAAACATAAAGGTAAAGCCACGAAAAAAACTACAATACTTGCAGGTAAATCGTTTTTGATATATTTAAACATATAAAAAGTATTTTTTTCTCTAAAATAAATTAGAGTATTTTGAAATTTAAAATTTGATTGATTTGTATAAACTAAGAACTATTAATACAAAAACTCTGGAGGTGGTGTAGTATTTTTTGGAAATTCTGATATGTAATTTTTAGATGTAAAAGCTACATTCTTATTTTTTTCAATTCCATTTACCAAAACAATACTTGTGTGTACCAATTGATAAATTTTTATTTCCAAATCTTTAGATGCTTCTTTCCCATTTTTCTCTTCTTCTTCATTCATATCTAGAAAAAAAGAAATATTTTGAGTATCATCAACCAAAGAAAGTATGGTTGGTGAGATTATTATTAATGAAAATAATAAAGTGAAAAAAAAGGCTATTTTAACTCTCAATTCTTAGATTTTATTAAAATAAAGAACGAAAATAAGAAAGGTTTGTGAAATAACCGTTAAATAAAATCTAAAAATTATTAAACATTTTTATTTCAGAAGAAATAATCCATCCTAATTTCCCATCAGCTAGTTTAATTTTTTTCCAATTATCTACAGTATCTAGTACAATAACTTTTGTGCCTTCATGCAATGTAAAAACTACTTCTGAGTTTAAAGTTGGAGCATTTCTAATTTCTGTTTTTTCTGCAAAAACAATAGCTTCTATATTCTTTTTGGAGTAATTAAATTGATTGTAAGTAATGAAAATTGTAAATACTAATAGGAAAAAACATACCCCACTTGTTATAAAAAAGATGCGTTTTTTAGACGTTGTGTAAGAGTAGTAGTATAGTAAAAAGAAAATGGCTGCTAAAAAAGAAAATAATACCACCAACATTGCCCATTCATTGTAAGAGAGTTTTTGCAAATAATTTTTATTAAATTTCTGAAAAACAGTTTGTGGTAATGCCTCTACATTATCTAAAGCCAATCTTTTTGCAAAAATTAAATTATTTTTTACGTCTTCATTTAATGGGTTTAGTTTTAATGCTTTTTCATAATAGTAAATTGATGGACCTACTTTATTTAATTTGTAATAAGAATTCCCTAAGTTATAATACAGCTCTGATGATGCTACTTCTTGAGATTCTATTGATTTGTATTTTATAATCGCTTCTTCAAATTTACCATTCTTATATAACTCATTGGCAGCCACAAACAAGCTATCTACATTTTGTGCAGTAACTTGGTTGATAACTATTAATAATAAGAATACTATTCTTTTCATTTAAATACTTGTATTTTAAACTCTATTAAAAACACCTACAATTGTTTATCTAATTTTACAATAACTTGTTTAGCTCTTTCAAATTCTTCTTCCATTTGAGTTGCTGTAAAAGGAGTATATCTTGCAAAATCAGAACTTTTTAAAACCTCTATAAATTGTTTAATAGTGGTTTCATCTATTTGTTTGCTTTCTAAAATTTGAGTAATTTTTTCTTTACTAATATCTGCAGTTTCAACTCCTAATTTTGCTTTTAAGTAATTATGCAAAGCACGCTCTAAAGCTTCGTAAAATGCCTCTTTATTACCCAATTGTTTTTTAGCATCAGAAAGGTATTTTTTTGCGAGTTTATTTGCTTTACGCAATTTATTTCCAACAATATCATTACTTCTTGCTTCATTTTGTTTGGCAATAAAAACACCTATTGGAATGGCAATTAATGGCAAAAATAGTAAGATATAAAACAGATTAGATTTGAAAAAATCTTCTTTTTCTAAAGGTTCAAAAGAACTTTTAGTTTGAATATATCTAAAGTTTTTACCAGTTATTTTAACATCTTGTTTTTGAACTGAATTGTTTTCTTTATCTGTATTTGTTACCAATTCTTTACCTTCTATAACATCTACAAATAAATCTTCTGAAGACAATGTATAATATTTTTCTTCTTTGGGGTTAAAATAAGAAAAACCTATACTTGGTATCTTATATTTCCCTTTATATTGTGGCACTACAGTGTAAATATCAGATACAGATCCAGAAATTCCGTTTGCACTAACACGCACTTTTTCTTTTCTTTCTGGTTGATACTTTTCTAGCTCTACAGGTGTTGTAACTTCTGGCAGTTCAAATAACTTTAAGTTTCCTTTACCAGTAACTGCTAGTTTTATTTGAGAACTCTCATTAGATTTTAAAATATCTTTACTAAGTGTTACTGCAAAATTAAAATCGCCAACTGCTCCAGTAAAGTTTTCTGGTTTGTTTTCTAAAGGAAGACTTTTTGAACGAATTATTTTCTTAGCAGAAGAAAATTCTTTTCTAATGTTTCGAGTAATTACATTTCCAAAAAAATCGGCTCTACCTGTTGGAACACCAATAGCAATTTCCATATTTATGGGTTCTATTTCTAATTTTCCAGATTTTGTGGGTATTAATAACGCTTTTCCTAATGTAAAATATTTATAGTCTTCTCCATTGTATTTGCCTCTTCTTTCTGGATAACCATTAATTTTTATTTCTTGATTCCAAAAACCAATATATTGTGGTGGTTCTGGCACTCTAGAATCGTAAATTATAATATTATCACTTACATATAACCTATATTCTACATAAATACCTTCTCCTACATAAGGTGTTGTTTTTGAAACTTCTGCAACTAAATGAATATTTTGTTGAGCAATATAATTAGGATCATTGGGGTTTTTAGGTATTTCTACAGCATCTAAAACAATAATTTTTATAGGTTTAGACTGTATGGTTTTACCACCAACCTCTATACTTGCAGCACCAATAGAAAACTCTCCTTTTCTTTTAGGCTGAATGATAAACGTGTATGACTGTGTAAAAGTCATTTTTCGTCCACTTGGCGTTAAAACAGTAGATTGACTGATAGATTGACTAGGCCCACCAACTACGTTAAAATTTGTAAATTTAGGTGGAGAAAAATTATCTGCACCTTGTTTATTGATAGAAAATACAATTCTTAAACGTTGGTTTACACCCAATTTATTCTTACTTACTTTGGCTGTTAAAGTAGCCTCTTGAGCAAAAACGCTTAGTGTTAATAACGTTATACATATTGATATGTAAAATTTCAACTTCATCATCTATTTCTGGAGACTGCTAATTTACCAATCTTTTTCTTGTTTTACTTTTTTACCTTTTGCCTTTTTAGCATTCATCTTTTTTTGAGTTTTTTTCTCTTCGTTATTTAAACTCTCTAATAACTGCTTAATTTGTTCAGGGGTCATTTTACCTTGTTGTGGCTTTGGCTTTTGTTTGTTTTTTTTATCGTCTTTATTTTTATTAGGATCCTGGTTTTTATCTTTCTTTTGATCTTTGTCTCCGTCTTTATCGTCTTTTTTGTCTTTGTCCTTATCTTTTCCGTCTTTATTTTTATTCTTGTCTTTGTCTTTGTTTTTATCGTCTTTATCTTTTTTATCCTTGTCTTTATTGTCCTTGTCTTTATTGTCCTTATTTTTATCGTTTTTCTTATCTTGATTTTCTTTGTCCAATAATTTTTGTGCAACCGCTAAATTATAACGTGTTTCATCATCATTAGGGTTATTTCTTAAAGAATTTTTATATGCATTTACAGCTCCTTGATAATTTTTAGATTCCATCATAGCATTACCAATATTATGGTATGCTTCTGCTTTGGTAAATTTGTCTTTAGCAGTTTTTGCAGTTAATTCATATTGAGGTATTGCCTCTTTAAAATTTTTATTTTGATATAGTGCATTTCCTAAATTATAGGTTGCTTTGTTGTATTTTGTGTTATTTCCCAGCGCTTTTTGGTAAGCTACAGAAGCGTCTGTGAATTGTTTTTGTTGATACAGTTCATTACCTTGCCTAAGTAGTTTTCTTGCTTTTCTTTGTCCAGAAATAGAATCTTTTTGGGAAAATGTTTCTTTTGATGAAAAGAGTACCAAGAAAACAATTAATAAATAGTGTATTTTTTTCATGTTATTTTTTGGATTTTTCTTCATTAAACAAATCTACTTTTTTCAACCATTTTGTTTTTTTATCAAACAAAAATATATCTGCAACTAAGAATAGCAAACCTAATGCCAAAAACCACTGAAATTGATCTTTGTAATCTGAAAACTGCTTGGTTTCAAATTCATTTTTTTCTGCATTTGCTATAATATCTGCAATAGCCTTTACAGGTTTTTCAGTTATATTTCCATCAATATATTGTCCATCTGCAGCATCTGCAATTCCTTGTAAAATTTCTGGTTTTAGTTGGGTAATAACTGTTTCTCCTTTTCTATCTTTTTTATAGCCAATCATAGAACCATTTATACGCATAGGAATTGGCCCACCATTTTCTGTTCCAACACCAACTGTATAAATTTTTACACCTTCGTTTGCTAAATTATTGGCAACTTGTTTTGTTTCTTCTTGGTGGTCTTCACCATCGGAAATAATAATTAAAAAGCGGTTGGTTTGCTCATCATTATTATAATAGGTTTTTGCCAATTCTAATGCTCCATTTATATCTGTTCCTTGACTTGAAACCATATCTGGATTTGCATTTTGCAAAAACATATTTGCAGCTGCATGGTCTGTGGTAATTGGTAAAAGTGGATAAGAATTACCTGCATAAATAATAATACCAACTCTATCTGAACCTAATTTATCTATAATTTTAGAAATAATTTGTTTCGCTTTTTCTAATCTGTTTGGTGCAATATCTTCTGCCAACATACTTTTAGAAACATCTAATGCAAAAACTACATCTACACCTTCTCTTTTAATCGTTTTTAGCTTGGTTCCCATTTTAGGGTTTACCAAAGAAATGATTAAAAAAGCGATTCCAATTAACAAAACAATCAACTTTAAAGTAGATTTAAATACAGATGAATTTGGTGCTAATCTTTGTAATAAATTAAGGTCAGAAAATTTCTTTTGTGTTCTTTTTTTCCACCATAAAACCAATAGAAATATTACAATCATTCCTGGAATGATTGCAAGTAGTGTAAAATAAATTGGTTCTTCTATTCTGTACATTTTTATATAAAACTCTTAAATAATGTATTTCTTAAAATGAATTCTAGCAGCAAAAATCCTAAACCTAAAAAGACAAAAATTCTAAACTTCTCTTGATAATTGTAATATTTAATTTCTTCTATTTTAGTTTTTTCGAGCTTGTCTATTTCATCATAAATCTCTTTTAATGAGGTGTTGTTGGTTGCTCTAAAATATTTCCCATCTGTTTTTTCTGCTATTTCTTTTAAGAGTGCCTCATCTATTTCTACCTGTTGTTTTCTAAATTGTAATTTGCCTGTTCTTGGATCTCTTGCCCAAGGAAAATCTGCCATTCCATTTGTACCAATTCCTATTGTATAGGTTTTAATACCCAATTCTGTAGCTAACTCTGTAGCTGTTCTTGGGTCTAAATTACCAGAATTGTTTACACCATCTGTTAATAAAATAATTACCTTACTTTTTGCAGTACTTTCTTTTAATCTGTTTACAGCAGAACCTAAGCCCATACCAATTGCAGTACCACCTTCTAATTGCCCCCATTTAAGTTCAGAAATGGTACGTTTTACAATTCCCTTATCACTTGTTATGGGTGTTTGGGTAAAACTTTCTCCTGCGTAAACTACAATTCCTATTCTATCATTTGGTCTTCTATCTACAAAATTTATTGCTACTTTTTTTAGAGCTTCTAAACGATTTGGCTTTAAATCTCGTGCCAACATACTTGCAGAAACATCTATTGCCATAACAATATCTATACCTCTATTTGATTTTGTTTTTTTGCTTACAGAAACATTTCTTGGTCTTGCTAAAGCAATGATTATTGCAGCTAAAGCTAGTAATCTTAATACATATAAAAGTGGTTTTAATTTTGATAAAAATGAATCTGCCTTGAAACCTTTTATACTTGGTATTGTTAAAACTGCAGCATCTTTTTTACGCATAAAAAAGTACCAAACTGCTAATAATGGAATTAAAATTAGCAGCCACAGAAACCCGGGATTTAAAAATTCAAAATTACTCCAATCCATCTTCTTCGTCTTTTTCTTCTACAATTGGTTTTGGTTTTAAATTGCCAATAATATCTTCAGCATCTTTTCTGTCTTCTTCAATTTCTGGAGCTAAAGGTTTCGATTTTGCAAACTTTACCAAGTCTGCTTCTCTTAATAAACTTTTTAGTTTATCTATGGTTTCTTGCGAGGTTAAAATAACATCCGATTTTTTAAAATCTCTTAACATATCTAACACCTCATCTGTAGTTTTTTCTAATGCTGGGACATTTAATTCTCGCTCTATATAACCACGTACAATTTCTGTTAACTCACTATAGTATTCTTTGGTTTGATTGTTTTGCCATAGTTGCTTTTCATCTAACTCATTTAAACGATAAATGGCTTCTTCATAGGGTGGTAAAGCTCTATAAGTTGGCTCTTCTTCTTCCTCTTTTCGTTTTCTAATAACAAACCAATAAATCCAAAATCCAATAATAGCCAATGCAGCTAAAATGATGTACAAATAGATTTTAAAATCATCGAAAGTATATGGTTCACTTTTAATAGATTTAATAGGAAACTTCTTTACTTTGGTTGTGTCTACGGCTACTGTAGCTACGTTTACTAATAAAGAATCTGTTAAATACGCTTGATTTTTTACAAAAATTTGTTGTTGTGGTATGTAAAATGCACCACTATCAAAACCTGTTAAAATGTATTTTCTAATTAAGGCGTTTTTTAAAGTATCTGTTGCTGTAGAATCTACAATTTCTAACCCTTTTAGTTGCAATTTTGGAATGATTACATTCTGGGTTTCATCAACAGAAATTTTTAAATGAAACTGCTCACCAATTCTAATATTGGTGGTATCAATTTCTGCTTTTACCATAGGATTTTGGGCAAAACTTATGGTTGAAATTAAAAGTAATATGTAAAGTATATATTTTTTCATAAGATTTCTCGACTGCGCTCGAAATGACAACTTATTTATTTTTATGTTTAAAATATCCTAATAATTTTTTCACGTAACTTTCGTCAACTCTTGTATTAATAGTACCAGCACCACTTCTTTTAAACATGTTTTTATAATAATCTGATAATCGTAGAGCATTGGCTTTATAACTTGTTCTTACAGATTTTGATGATGTATTTATCAATTGAACATTGCCAGATTCTGCATCTAACATGGGTACCATTCCTAAATTCGGAATTTTTTCATCGTGTTTATCATACACTCTAATTCCTGTTAAATCGTGCTTTTTTGCTGCAATTTTTAATGTTTTTTCGTAATCATCATCCATAAAATCTGATAACATAAAAACAATGGCTCTTTTTTTCATCACACTTGATAAAAATTTTAAAGCAGCAGCAATATTTGTTTTTTTACTTTTTGGTTTAAACTCAATTAACTCTCTAATAATTCTTAAAACGTGGCTTTTTCCTTTTTTGGGAGGAATAAATAACTCTACATCATCAGAAAATAAAATTAAACCTACTTTATCATTATTTTGGGTTGCAGAAAATGCCAATGTTGCTGCAATTTCTGTAACTGTTTCTTTTTTAAATTGATTGGAGGTACCAAATAATTCTGACCCAGAAACATCTACCATTAATAGCATTGTTAGCTCACGTTCTTCTTCAAAAACCTTAACATAAGGCTCATTATAACGTGCAGTAACATTCCAGTCTATGGCTCTAACATCATCTCCAAATTGGTATTGGCGTACTTCAGAAAAAGTCATACCTCGTCCTTTGAATGATGAATGATATTCACCTCCAAAAACATGATCAGACAAACGACGTGTCTTAATCTCTATTTTACGAACTTTTTTGAGTATTTCTTTTGTATCCATTTTTTTAAGTATGCAGTTTGCAGTTTACAGTTTTCAGTATGAAATCAGTATTAATAAGCTACTGCATACTGCCACTGATTTACTGCTTACTTATTTTAAGGTACTTCTACTTCGTTGATGATTGAATTGATAATGTCTACAGATGTTACATTTTCTGCTTCAGCCTCATAAGTAATTCCTATTCTGTGACGTAAAACATCAAAAACGACTGCTCTAACATCTTCTGGAATAACATATCCTCTTCTTTTTATAAAAGCATAACATTTAGCAGCTTTTGCTAAGTTGATACTTCCACGAGGTGAAGCTCCAAAACTGATTAAATCTTTTAATTGTGGTAAGTTGTATTTTTCTGGATAACGTGTTGCAAAAATGATGTCTAGAATGTACTTTTCAATTTTTTCATCCATATAAACTTCATTAGCAACTTGTCTTGCTTTTATAATTTGATCTACAGAAATTACAGGATTTACAGATGCAAATCCTCCAGACAAATTTTGACGCATAATTACCTGCTCATCTAATAATTTTGGATAATCAATCACCACTTTTAGCATAAACCTGTCTACTTGCGCTTCTGGTAAAGGATAGGTTCCTTCTTGCTCTACAGGGTTTTGAGTTGCCATTACTAAAAAGGGTTCGTCTAATTTAAAAGAAGTATCTCCAATAGTTATTTGGCGTTCTTGCATGGCTTCTAACAATGCAGATTGTACTTTTGCAGGCGCTCTGTTAATTTCATCTGCTAAAACAAAGTTAGCAAAAATGGGTCCTTTTTTAATAGAAAAGTCATTTACTTTCATATTATAAATCATTGTTCCAACAACGTCTGCTGGTAACAAATCTGGTGTAAATTGCACTCTACTAAAACTACCCTGTACTGCTTTAGATAATGTATTAATAGCTAGGGTTTTTGCAAGTCCTGGAACACCTTCTAGTAAAATATGCCCATTTCCCAGTAATCCAATTAACAAACTTTCTATCATTTGTTTTTGACCAACAATTACTTTATTCATTTCTAAAGTAAGAATGTCTATAAAGGCACTTTCTCTTTCTATTTTCTCATTGATAGCTCTTACATCTACATCCATTATGATATTGTATTAGATTTATTTTTACAAAGAACAAAGCTACAATTTTAACATTTTGATTTTTGTTAAAACAAGGTTAAAGATGCAAGAGCTATAAATGATTTTTTAGACTATTTTTAAAATCCATTCATTTTAATTTAGATTTTATGTTAAAACGTTATTAATTTTTAATAATTATTGATGATTTGGACTGATTAAAACTTGTATTATAAATTATATTTTCTGGTTTGTAATTAAAAATAATTTCTCTATTGTCTTGGTTTTTTAACTCATAGTCAAATCCATTTTTTACAAATTTAAAGTTGATACTATATGCAGCTGTTTTTTCTGTGAATGTAATTTCATAAACACCATCTTTATCATCATCAGATAATGGTACAGTTTCTCTCCATTTTTTTGGTAAAAAGTCGCCTCTAATCCCTATAGATTTTACATTTTTAATTCCATTAGTATCTACTTTAAAAGTAATTTTCTTTTCAAATTCTTTTTGAACACAACTAGATATAATTAGAACGAGAACAAGCATTTTTGATATTAAATAATTCTTCATTTTTTATACTTTTAAATACGTTTAAAATTTTGTTTATTTCTTATGATTTTTTCTTTAGAATCTATATATTCTACTTCTTTTACTATAGAAAATGAATCTTTATTAAACAAATATGTCTTATACATTTTTGCTTTTTTATTATTGTCTTTTCCTTTATAATAAGTAACTATTTTAGTAAAACCATTTTTTAAATTTTCTTTTAAAATTATTTTTTCATCCCCAAAATAAGTACCCTTTTTTCTAATTTTAATCTTTGTTTTAGAATTTGCTTTTGGTTCTCTAGGAAATTTAATTTCGCTAATTATTTTATTCTTTTCTATTAAAATTTGCATTGATGTTTGTAAGGTAATTTCTTTACCATCACTATAATTTTTATACGTTAAAGTCCCTTTCCAATTGGTATTATTTAGAATTTTAAAGTCGGAAATTGCTACTTTTGTTTGTGCTTTTACAGTTACTAAAAGACTAAGGCTGATGATAATTGTGAATATTGTTTTCATTATTATTATTTTAAAACTGACTATTATTTTAATTTTTTTGAAATGATGTAATCGACTCCGAATTTACCAGAACCCAAATACAAATGATAGATAGAAACCCATAAAAAACCCATTGCTGGTAACATAGACCACAAGCCCTGATTCCATTTTTGAAGAAAAATAGCTACTAACATTGTGCACATAATTAAAAAGGAAGCTATTCTAGTTTTGAATCCGAGAGCAAGAAAAAGCCCGCCAACTGCCTCTGCAAATGCACCTGACCAAGCAAAGAAAACTGGAAACATTGCAAAAATACCTCCATATTCTGCTACATCTTTTGGAAACCATGCAACAACTTCAAAAAAACCTAAATTTGATTTAGAGGACCAAGGCAAACCAAACTTATCTGACCCAAAACTTAAGGTTAATAATAATCCGCAAATAATTCTTGGAATGGCAATTAACAAATCTCCAAACCAATGGCTTTGAATTACTGGAGAAATTAGTGCTTTTGTAATTTTTAAAATACGTGTTTTCATAAAGGAAATAGTTTATTTTGTTTTGATAAGACAAAATTGCTATTTCTACTTTTTATTGGCGACTTAAAATGTATTTAGAAGTCTTATATACGATTTGAGACGTCTTATTTTGATAATGAATTTAAAAATTGGGAAGGTGAAGTATCTGTAATTTTCTTAAAAACACGATTAAATGTAGCTTTACTATTAAAACCACAATCGTAAGCTATACCTAATAAAGAAAGTTGTTTGTGTTTACCTTCTTGTAGCTTGTTTTTAAAAGTGTTTACACGATATTCATTTATAAAATCATTGAAATTTTTATTAAATCCTGAATTAATAATTTTACTTAATTCAGCACGATTAATTTGTAATTCATCAGATAAATCAGATAAATTTAAATCTGGATTTAAGTATGGTTTTTCTTTTTCCATAAAATTAGATAACTTTTTGATTTCTAATTTAGAGATCACAGTTTTATCTTCAGAAATCTGAGGAATACTTTCTGGATTAGGAGAAAAACTAAAAGACAATTTGTTAAGTTTTGTTGTATCTGTAAAATATCCTTTTATACCAACAAACAAAACCACTAAAGCCATAAAAATATTGAGCCACCAACGTTGCTTATAGTTAATTTCTATAATTAAACTTCCTATAATATCTTGTAATGAACTATATAAAAATAATGCTGTAAAGGCTACTAAAAAACTTAAAATCCAGTTGAGTTCTAGTCTATAGGTGTTTGAAAAGTACTCTTGGATTCGTTTTCTATAATTATAAAATAATTGAAAAGTAAATGCCAAATACAATAACATTTGGGCAAAACTTACAAAAACCAATAAAGGCATAACAATAGATTCATCTACAGCTAATTTTAGAACGCCATTTTGAGTAGTGTTAAACCCTGATTGTAAGCTATCATAAAAGTAAATACTAAACCTGTATAAAATTAAAGTGATTGCAGGTATAAAATGTAAAAAGTGTTGTTTTTTAAATTTAAAATTAGATGTTGTAATTGCTTTGACATAAAAATAAATTAGTGGTGCAATAGCTATACCTAAAGGTATTAAAAAGTAGTTGATTTTTGTGTTTTTATACAAGTCGTACCAACCCATAAAACCAACTGTGTAACAAGTTTGTTCGTAACAAATAATGAAGAGTATAAGCGCTAAAAATAAATCGGAAATATTTCTTTTCTTTAAGTATCTACTAAATAACAGACCCACAAAAATAAGCCCTTGAAAAACTAAAACTAGTAATGGTGTACTGTAAATATTAAAATCTGGAAAACCTGAAAGTGGTAAAATTGTCATTAAATTCTATCCTAAAATACTACTTTTATTTAGCTCATTTACAAAAGGTTGTTTGTAAATTCTCTTACCTAAAGCAGCATTAATTGCATTGGCAACAGCACCTCCTGCAGGTGGCAAACCTGGTTCTCCTAAACCTGTTGGTTTTTTATCATTTTGTACAAAATGCACTTCTACTTTTGGGGTTTCTTGCATTCTAATTAATCTGTACTTGTCAAAATTTTGATATTCTGGCTTCCCATTTTTAAAGGAAAAATCACTATACATAGCATGTCCTATTCCATCTAAAACACCACCTTCTACTTGATTTTTGGCACCTGTTGGATTTACCACAACTCCACAATCTACAGCAGCTGTTACTTTTTTAATTACTGGAAATCCGTCTTTTAAAACAATATCTGCTATTTCTGCAACATGAGTATTATGACTGTAGTAAGCTGCAAAGCCTTGATAAACTCCTTGTTCTGCTTTACCCCAATTTGCTTTTTCTCGAACTAATTTAATAGTATCTTCCATTCTTTGTCCAGAATATTCAATTCTTTTATCATCTGTGTTTTTAACATTTTGTAACAAATCTAAACGTAATTGAATACTATCTACATTTAATTCTGTAGCCAATTCATCAAAGAAACTTTGTTCTGCAAAAGCTAAAAAATTGGTGTAAGGTGCTCTCCAAGCTCCTGTTGTGATGTTGCTTTTATAATTACCAGTTTCTACTTTGTAATTTGGAATACAACCTGCAGGAAAAAAATTTGGGATTAATCCATACATATTTCCGTTTATAGCAGCTTCTTTTAAATGATATCCTGTTACTTTACCCTCTTTTAAAGACGCAGCAATTCTATATTTTATGGCAGGTCTGTAAGTTCCTGCAGTCATATCATCTTCTCTAGAAAAGACTACTTTTACTGGTTTTTTTGCCAAATTAGATATTTCTGCAGCTTCTAAAGCAAAATCTCCATACAAACGTCTACCAAAACCTCCTCCCATTCTTGTCATCTCGCAATGAATATCTTCTGTTTTTCTATCTAGTAATTTTGCGACTCTATTTACTGTCCATTGTGGAGTTTGAATTGGACCAACCAAATGTACTTTATCAGCTGTAACATCTGCATAAAAATTCATAGGTTCTAGACAATTATGAGGCAAAAATGGTGAGTGATAAGTTCTTTCAACTACTTTATCAGCTTCTGCAAAAGCTTTTTTTATGTTTCCATCTTCTCTTCTTACATCAAACTTTTTTCCGTCTAAAATTTTGGTTAATATTTTGTTATGACTTTCTGTAGACTCTAATTTTTCTTCTTTCCAAGTAGCAGAAAGGGCTTTTTTACCTTTCATGGCTGCCCAAGTTGAATTGGCTAAAACAGCCACTTTGTCTCCAAATTTTAGTACTTCAAAAACTCCGTTTATAGATTTTGCCTTTGAACCATCAAAAGAAACTAATTTTTGTCCAAAAGCTGGAGGTCTCAATACAGATGCAATAACCATATTGTCTGTTTTATAATCTAACCCAAATAAAGGTTTTCCTGTGATGATTTTATCTATATCTACATTTATAGCATCTTTACCAATTATATTAAAATCTTTGGTGCTTTTTAAAGTTACATTTTCAGGAACTTTTAACATTGCAGCTTCTTTTACTACAGTACCATAACCTAATTTTTCTCCATTTGTGTTTGTAATAATTCCTTTTGATGCTTTTAAAGTAGCAGCATCTACATTCCATTTAGCTGCAGCAGCGTTTACTAACATTTGCTTTGCAGTTGCTCCTGTTTGTCTTAGAGCATCCCAACTTTGTCTTATAGATTGGCTACCACCAGCAACTTGACTTTGAAAATTTTTGGTATCTAATGCACCTTGTACTACATTTACTTTGCTCCATTCTACATCTAATTCTTCTGCTATAATCATAGGCATAGATGTTTTTACACCTTGCCCAATTTCTGGGTTTGGAGAGTAAATAGTTACATAACCATCATCAGAAATTTTAATAAATGCATTAAAATCGTTAAAATTCAGATTGGCAATATCTACTGGCATTTCTGCCTCTTTTTTACATGCTGTTAATAGATTAAAGCCTATTAATAATCCACCACTAGCTAAAACTGAAGTTTTTAAAAAATTTCTTCTACTAAAATTGTCTTTTTTATGTAGTTTCATATTATAAGTTTTTAGATGCTAATTTTACTGCTTTTTCAATTCTATTGTAAGAAGCGCATCTGCAAATATTACCATGCATTGCTTCTCTAATTTCATCATCTGTTGGTGCTTTATTTTCTGCCAAAAATGCAGAAGCTGTCATAATTTGTCCTGCTTGACAATAACCACATTGTGGAACATCTATTTCTTTCCAAGCTTCTTGTACAGGGTGTTTTCCATCTTTAGATAAACCTTCTATTGTTGTAATTTTTACGTCATCTAAAATTGAAACTTGCATTTGGCAACTTCTTGTTGCAACCCCATCTATATGAACTGTACAAGCTCCACATTGAGCTATACCACAGCCAAATTTTGTACCAACCAAGTTTAGTTCATCTCTTAAAACCCACAATAAAGGGGTGTCTGAATCTGCAGAAACAGTTACTTGCTTTCCGTTAATATTTAATGTATAGTTTGGCATAGAAGAAGTTTTATAAATTGATGTTGTAAGTTACTAAAAAATATTTTTGGTTTTTTAAATAGTTTTTTTGTGAAGTCATTTTGTGATGTTTTTAACAAAAAAAGCCTGTTCTAAAAAAGAACAAGCCATTTTTTCATAACAAATTTCCCAATCTATTTTCCTCCTAAAAGCAATAATTCATTTACCATAATTTCGGTAATATATCTTTTTTCTCCTGTTTCTGAGTTGTAAGTTCTGTTTGTAAGTTTGCCTTCTACAGCAATTTCTTGTCCTTTATTAACATAGTTTTCTACCACGTTTACAAGACCACCTTTTACAATTATAGAATGCCAATAAGCACGTTCTACTTTGTTGCCTGCTTTGTCTTTATAACTATCATCTGTAGCCATAGAAAATTTAGCCATTTTGTTACCGTCTTTAAACGTAATAATTTCTGGATCTTGACCCAATCTACCAATTAACTGTACTTTGTTTCTTAACGTATTCATAAGATAAGTTTTTTAAACACTTCTATTTTAAGTGTAAGTTTATAATTTATTTTTGTTGATGATTATTCAACACTGCAAAATTGAGAACTATTAGAATTTTTATTCGGTTACAAAACAATTACTTTCGGTTGTAAGTGTTTGTAGTCGTTTGTAAATGGGTATTTTTTTTAATACACATTACTCCTTTTAAATCAATTTAAAATTTAAAAAAATAGACATTCTCTAAATTTTATTTAGTTGTAAATGTTGTTAATCAATTAAAAAGTCAGAAAAAGTTTAAATCGATAGTTTATATTTATTACATTTATTGTCATATAAGAAATAGTTTTTTTGTTTTGAAGACCCGTGTTTGCTTTCTTTTTGTAGTATTTTTTTGTACCCAATTTTTATTCTCGCAAGTAATTATTGAATCTCAACAACTTGTTGGAGAAAATTCTTCTACGCAAAGCATAACGTATGCTATAAAAAAAGACAGTATAGGCAATCTTTGGATAGCATCTGAAGAAGGTGTTTTAAAACATAATTCCAAATCATATAAACTTTATAATACTTACAATGGACTTCCTGAAACACTAAGTAATAGAGCGTCAGAAATTTTTATAGATAGTAGAGGTACTATTTTTGTTGGGCTAGAAAAAGGAGTTTGTATTTATAACCCTAACTTGGATAAGTTTGAATTATTAACAACAAAAGACAATATAAACCCATCTTTAGTTGAAAGTATTGATGAAGATGAAAATGGCAATGTTTGGATTGGCGGTTTTAATGGTTTGTGGAGGTATGATAATGAATCAAAAAAATTAATCCCTACAATTTTTAACAATCCAATAATCTCATTATTTATAGATAAAAAAGATATTGTTTGCGGAACAGAAAATGGGCTTTTTATCTACAACTCTATAAAAAAAGAATTTAAAGAAATAGAATTACCTAGCTATTTAAAAGATATTCATTTTATAGGAAAAATAAATGAAAAATTGATGGTGGGTTCAGAGTCTGGACATCAATTTAGTTTAAAAAAAATAAACGATGTATTTACTTTTGATAGGGTAATTAATTCCTTTGACTTTCCTGTTAAAGATATTATTTTAGGAAACTCAAATCATATTTTTATTGCAACAGATGGTAATGGAATTTTCGAATTAAATAACGACAATAAAATTCTAAAAAACTACAAACAAGATTTTAATAACCCCTCCTCTATTTCTAGTAACGGAATTTACGACCTAGAATTTGACAAAGAAGGCATCATCTGGATTGCTACTTATGGTGGAGGAGTAAATTATTTTAACTTTAAGAAATTACCTTTTTTAAAAATTCAGCATCAACTTAATAATCCAAATAGTCTATCAAGTAACTTTACTAGAAGTATAGCCAAAGATTCTAATGGTAATATTTGGTTTGGTACAAAAAACGGATTAAGCATTTGGAACTCAAAAAAAAATACTTGGAAACATATTCAAGAATTTAATACCAAAACCAATTCTCAAATTATTGTATTAGCTCTAGAACCAGATAAAGATTTTATGTGGGTTGGTACTTATGGTTTTGGATTGTTTAAAATAAATATAAAAACGTTTAAAATAATTAATTACAATAAATTACATGAAGATAAAAATCTACTCACAAAAATATATGCGCTAAAAAAAGCTTCTAATGGAGCAGTTTGGGTTGGTGGTATAGATAATAATCTTATTTCTATCTCATCTAATAGTAGTATCAGAAACTATCCAATTCTTCAAATAAAAGCAATTACAGAATTAAGTGATGGATCTATTTTAGCTTCTGGTAGATATGGAATTTATAAAATTAATCCTAAAAATAATAATTTCAGAATTATTGAAGATTTAGAGCCAAACAAAAAGTCTCTTGCATATTCAACCATACACACTGTACAAGAAACCAACTCTAAAAATTTAGTAATTGGTACTAATGGAGCTGGAATTGTTTTTTACAATCCTCAAAATAAACAAATACGAAAACTTAATGTTAGTTCTGGTATGCCTTCAGATATCGTTCAAGGTGTCTTGCTAAAAGATAAAAACACAATATGGGCAAGTACAACAAAGGGTTTGGTAAATGTTATTTTATCTAATAAAGATACTATTATTAATGTATACGATAAAAGAGATGGTTTAGCTAGCACAGAATATAATTATGGTAGTTATGCCAAATTAGATGATAATTTAATAGCTTTTGGTGGCGTAAATGGAGTTACTGCATTTAACCCAAACAAAATTGTGAGTCAAAACCAAAAACCTTCAATAGTTTTAGATGAGTTTTTGCTATTTAATAAAATTGTATTGCCTAATGAAGAGCCTTTAAAAAAACATATTAATGTAGTTGATGCAATTACTTTAAAACACAATCAAAATTCCATTGGTATAGAATTTACAGGTATACAACACAGTGCTCCAAATAAGATGAAATATTCTTGGATGCTAGAAGGTTTTGATAACAAATGGTCTAAACCTAACTCTAAAAGCTCTATAACATATACTAATTTAGAAAGTGGAAATTATGTGCTTAAAATAAAAGCCATAAATAAATACGACATTGCTAGTGATGTAAAATCTATTAAAATTAAAATATTATCTCCTTGGTGGTTAACACATGTTGCTTTTCTAATCTATGCAATACTCTCTATAGCTTTAATAGTTGGAGTAATTCATTTTACAACAGTTATCATCAACAAAAAAAATGCAGATGATCAAATAGAGTTTTTTAATAATATAACTCATGAAATTAAAACACCACTTACCATTTTAATGTCTTCTTTAGAGAGTATTACTAATAAAGACAACTCTAATGAATCTAATAAACATATAAAAACAACAGTAAAAAGAATTAATTCACTTTTTGAGCAGATGCTTAATTTTCATAAAGTAACTTCTCAAGATACCATATATCAAAATGCCTCTAAGATTGAAATTAATAAATATTTAGAAGGCAGAATTAAAAACTTTAAACCTCTAACAGAAGAAAGAAACTTATCTATTGAAATAGAAAACCACTGGCCAGATCAAATATTTTATTATTACAGAGATGTTTTTGATAAAATTATATTAAACCTACTATCTAATGCAATTAAATATTCTTTAGATAATGGTAAAATAAAATTGAAACTAAATAAGACTACTAAAGGAGAACTAAAATTACAAATAGCAGATAATGGTATTGGTATACCTAAAGATCAACAAAAATATATACTAAATAGATATTACAGAGCTAGAAATGCTATAAATAGTCAAAAACCAGGTACTGGCTTAGGGTTGATAATGACCAAAAAATTAATAGAAAAAACTGGGGGCACAATAAGTTTTGAAAGCCTAGAAAACAGAGGTACCACTTTTACAATTCTCTTAAAAAACTTACACAATCTTTATAAAGAAAGTGTCATAGAAGAAAATGAAGCCTTAAAAAGCGAACATTCTGCAGAAGATCAGTTAGAGCTTGATAAATTCTCAGATTCAAAAATACTAATTGTAGAAGATAATGATGAATTAAGATCTCTACTTGTAGAATCTTTAGGAAATTATTTTTTAATATTTGAAGCTAGTAATGGAGCAGAAGGTATAGAAATGGCATTACAAAACTTTCCAGACATTATCTTAACAGATTTAATTATGCCAGAAATGGATGGTATGGAAATGGCTAAAAAAATAAAAGAAGATATTAGTCTAAATCATATTCCTGTTTTTATGCTAACTGTTCTTCAAAACTCTACCCAAAAATTAGAAAGTATAGAAAGTGGTGTATCAGAATATTTAGAAAAACCAGTAAACACAAAACTACTTTTAGCAAAAATTATAAATACCTTAAAATTTAAAAGAAATCTTCGTGAAAAATATATTCATGATAATGATACTGACAATGCAACCCTATTCAGAAATCAAAAAGACAAAGACTTTTTACAAAATTTAGAAGATAAAATTATAGAAAACATAGAAAATAACTCTTTTTCTGTACATGATTTATCAGGTAGTTTTGGAATGAGCAGAACGTCACTTTACATGAAATTAAAAAACTTGGTAGACTTATCTCCCCAAGATTTTATAATACACACTAAACTTAAACATGCTAAAAATTTACTAATAAAAGGGCAATTAAGTATTAAAGAAGTAGCATATAGTTCTGGTTTTTCTAACCCAAAATACTTTAGTACATCTTTTAAAAAGTTTTATGGTTCTACACCAAGTAGTTTTTTAGATAGCTTAAAAAAGAATTGATAATTTTTAGGGTACTTTTTTAAAAAATACTCAAAAACCCTATCTTTTATTACAATTCTGACAATTTTCATACCTTTTGTGATGTTATTTATGAGCCATTTTAATGATGAAAATATAATTTAGCGTCAAAATAATCAATCCAAATTATGAAAAAAATATTTTATACAATTCTGTTACTCTTGCCAATTACAATTATGGCACAAACAACAGTAAAAGGAAAAGTTATAGATGATGCCAAATACCCATTACCTGGTGCATCTATAATTGTAAAAGGAACAACCAAAGGTGAAATTACAGATTTTGATGGTTTGTTTTCTATCAAAATAGATAAAACACCAGTTACATTAGTATTTAGTTATTTAGGATATACTACTAAAGAAGTTTTAATTACTAATCAAACAGACATTACAGTAGAACTTAAACCAGATACTGAACAATTAGAAGAAATAGTTATTATTGGGTATGGTTCATCAGCAAAAAAAGACCTTACAGGTTCTTTAACAGAAATTAAAGAAAAAGATAATATAGCAGCTCAATACAACAGTGTTGGTTCTATTTTACAAGGTAGGTCATCTGGTATTCAAGTAAATTCTAACGTTGGTACACCTGGAGCTCCTGTTAGTGTTAGAATTAGAGGAGCAAATAGTTTAAGAGGTAATAATGAGCCTTTATATGTTGTAGATGGGGTTATAATTAATTCTGCTGGAGAAGATGTATTAGATGCTACAAGTGATGCCAATGAAACACAGTCTACACAAAACGGTTTAACAGGTATAAACCCAAGAGATATAGAAAGTATGGTTGTTTTAAAAGATGCTTCTGCAACTGCTATATATGGTTCTCGTGGTGCAAACGGTGTTATTATAATTACAACAAAAAAAGGTAAAAAAGGAAATGCTGTAATAAATACTTTTGCACAATCTGGTGTTTCTCAAGCAACAAAAAAAATTAACGTATTAGATCCTGTTGGATATGCACAATACAGAAATATTAACGCTATTTTACAAAACAACCCACCAAATTATTCTATTGTTGGAGGTAAAGTTTTTAGTTTAGACAATAGCGGAAATGTTTTAAAAGAATTAACACAAATTAATTGGCAAGATAGTGTGTTTAGAAATGCTTTTTCTACACAAGCTGGCTTAAATGTTAGTGGAGCAAATGATAAATCTAACTATTATTTGTCTGGTCAATTTAACGAAATAGAAGGTATTATTCCAAATACTTTTTTAACCTCGACCAATCTTCAATTAAACTATACTACAGACTTAAATACAAAATTAAATTTACAATCTAGAATTGGTCTTTATTTAGGAAGAGGAAACTTAAATCAAGGAGCATCAATTTCTGGTGGTGGAAGAAGTTTTACAAGACAGTTAATAAGTTATAATCCATTGTTAGATGGAGAAATAGAAGACGATTTAGAATTATTTAATCCTTACAAATTTATAGAAAACGTAGAAGAGAAAATCAATGAAAAAAGATTAAACGCCTCTTTAAGATTAACTTATGATATAGCAGACAATTTAAAATACCAAATGAGAGCTGGTAGTAATTACAGAATTAAAGAGCGTTCTCGTTGGTATGGTGCAGAAACTCAAAAAGGTTCATTTACTAACGGGTATTTAGCTTTGTCTGATCAAGAAAAAATTTCTTATACCTTTGATAATCTTTTAATTTTTAATAAAAGATTCGAAAACAAGCATAGATTAAACGCAACAGTTGGTATTTCTTTTGATGGAAATAATTCTAACAACAATATATATGAGGTAGGAGATTTTCCTATAAGTAATTTAAGAGAAAGAAGTCCGCAATTAGCAGAATTAACCCTAACCCCATATACTTCTTTAGATTTTGAAGAAAACATATTTTCTTACTTAGCTAGAGCCACATATACTATAAATAATAAATATGCTTTTAATGCATCTTTTAGAGCAGACAAGTCTTCTAAGTTTCAAGGAAGTAACCAAATTGGGTACTTTCCAGCAGCATCTTTTGCGTGGACAGTTTCAAATGAAAAATTTATTAGAAATATAGAGTCCATCAACAATTTAAAATTTAGAGTATCTTGGGGGCAATCTGGTAACCAAGCCATTAATCCTTATCAAACTATAAATAATTACGGCCCTAGTTTCTATGCAGATGTTACCAATTCTACAATTTTAGGAGTTGTGCCACTAAACATAGCTAATAAAAATTTAACTTGGGAAACAACAACACAATCTAACGTTGGTTTAGATTTTGGATTATTAGAAAATAGATTAACAGGTAGTGTAGACGCATACCTAAAGAAAACAACAGACCTATTAATAAACACGCCTATTGCAACTTCTACAGGTTTTCAAAATTATCTTAGAAACCAAGGTAGTTTAGAAAACAGAGGTATCGATTTATCTTTAAATGGATTAATTGTAAACAAAGAAGACTTTACTTTTAATTTAGGTGGTAATATTTCTTTTATAAAATCTAAAATTACAGACCTATCTGCTTTACCTAAAAGTAATATCTTCATCAATGGTAATGCTGTGAACCGTTCTTTTTATTTAGGTAATAATGTGTCTACAGGAAACAATTTTAAAGCACCAGCAAACGCTTTTATAGAAGGTGAAGAAGTAGGTTTGTTTTGGGGATACAAAACTAATGGTATTTACAAAAACACTACAGATGCAGCAGCTGGCCCTACTTTTAATGGAAACGCAAACCAAGCAGGAGATGTTATTTTTGTTGATGTTAATGGAGATGGTAATATTAACGATGCAGATAAAACTAACATTGGTAATCCAAACCCAGACTTTACATTTGGTGTAAATGCTGATTTTACTTACAAAAGATTTTCTCTTTCTGTACTTATGAACGGTGTTGTTGGTAACGAAATTTTAAATGGTAATTTATTAATAGAAGCAAATGCTGTTGGTACAGGTAACAATATTAGACCAGAAGCATTTTACGATGCGTGGTCTACAACAAATACAGATGGGGCTTTCCCAAGAGTTGGCTCTGTTACTGCATCTAACGTTCCAAACGATAGAATTGTAGAAGATGGTTCTTACTTAAGAATAAACAACATAACTTTAGGTTATGATTTTGATATGCCAGAAAACTCACTAATAAGTTCATTTAAACTATTTGCTTCTGGTAATAACTTATTAACACTTACAAACTATAGTGGTTATGATCCAGAACTAACAAGTTTCTTGTATGATGGTACCATTTTAGGCGTAGATTGGGTTGGTACTCCAAACGTTTCAAGTTTTGTAATTGGTGCCAATATTAAATTTTAAAAAATAATAATATGAAAAATACATATAAAATTTCATCGTTACTCTTAATTTTCACATTAATATTTACTTCATGTGACTTAGAAGAAAACCCTCCATTTCTTGCAGAAAGTAATGTTTATAACTCTTTAGATGGTGCTACTGCAGCTTTAAATGGTATCTACTCTACTTTTGCAAATTTTAACTACTATAGTGCAGATTTTCATCACTCAACACTATATATGTCTGGTTTATTTGTAGTAAAAAGACCTACAGATAGAAATACCATAGGAAAACTAAGCCCAGAACCTTCAATAAACTATACAACTAATTTTTGGAGAGCTTCTTATCAAGCTATTGCAAGAACTAATGATTTGATAGTAAATGTAGACGAAAGTTCTTCAGATACAAAGTTAAAAAATATATTAGGAATTGCTTATTTTTTAAGAGCTCATGCCTACTTTAACTTGGTAAGAACTTATGGAGGTGTTCCTATCTATACAAAACCTGCAACAGAACTAACACTAAATGAGCCTAGAGCAACTGTAGATGACGTTTACAAACTTATTATAGAAGACGCTAAAAAAGCAGAATCTTTAATGTTTGACAACGCTGCTCAAATTCCTGGAAGCCCCTCTAAATACGCTGCTAATATGTTACTTGCAAAAGTTTACATGACGTTAGCAGCAAACGATAACAGCAGTCCAAATTGGCAACTTGCTTACAATGAAGCTATAAAAGTTTACAATAAATACACATTGGTTAGTAACTATGGTAACTTATGGGCTAATGTAGCTTTAGCAAACAACAATTCAGAATCTATTTTCGAAATTCAGTTTAACGAAGAATTTGCTTCTAGAATAACAAGAATATTTACCCCTAATAATGCTTTTCCTGGTAGGGGTTGGGAGCGTTTTAGAATTAACCCAGAAGTAGTAGACGCACATACAACCGCTTATCCTGGAGACCCAAGAATAGATTTTACATTTAGGTCTCAATACGTTAGAGCAAATAACGGTCAAACTGTTAAGGTTTACCCTTCTAGATCTAGAACTAGTTTTAACAATTCTTACCCATGGTTAAACAAATACTTTGTAAAAGATCAAACAGCCACTACAGACGCAAACAATTTTAATTACGTACACTACAGGTATGCAGACTTATTATTAATGTTAGCAGAAATAGAAAATGAAATAAACGGACCAGGAAATGCATACCAATATGTTAATGAAGTTTTAAAAAGAGCAAGAGACACAAATGGTGCTACTGTACCAGCTAATTGGTCTGGCTTAACACAAGATCAATTTAGAACTGCAATTATGAAAGAATATCACTTTGAATTACTTGGTGAAGGACAAGACTTTTTTGTAAGCAGAAGAAGAGGTTTTGATTTCTACAAAACAAATTACATAGAAGTACACAATAACAGAGCAAATAAGCCTTTTGATCTTATTTACCCTGTAGATTCAAAAGTTATGTTGTTTCCAATTCCATCAACAGAAATAGAAACAAACCAAAAAATTAACGGTTCAGATCAAAATCCTGGATACTAAAAATAAAATTATGAAAATTAACAATACAAAGATTTTATCTTTAATAACCCTATTTTTAATTGTCTTTGCAGGTTGTGAAGATACAGAAAATGAAGTGTTTGAAAATAAATATATTATAAATAGTGATATAGATTTAAAATACACAGATTTATCTACTTATTCTTATTTAAGAGATATCGTTTCTGCGGCTCCAACATTTAAAATAGAAGCTCCTGTATACACTATATCTATTTTAGAAATTAATACTTCTAAAGGAAAGCTTACCAATAACCTAGATAAATTTTCTATAGATTCTGAAAAAGGAACAATCAAAATAGAAAATAAAACAGGCTTTCTTACACCTGGAGAAACCTACAGTTTTTCTATTGGAGTGAATAACGTTAACGGAGTTGTTAAATTTGCTGACGTTTATAAAGTAACAATTAACCCTATTCCATTAGATTATATCATAACAAAAAACTCAGTTAGTATTGGTTTTTTAGATGAAGTAGATATAGCAACAGTTACCTATAAAGACACTTCTGGTAATAATATTATTGATGCAAATAGTGTAGAATACAAATTAAGTAATTCTCCACAAGGATTTACCATTAATAAAAGTACAGGAGTTATTTCTAGAAACACTAATGCAGGAACAGGTGTGCATAAACTATCTGTTTCTATAGCAACAAATGTAGGAGAAAAGCTTTTTTCAGATATTGTAACTGTTACTATTGGTGCTGCACCTACAATCTCTTACAGCCTATCTGCAAATACTAATAAATTAAATAATGTAACTCTATCACCATGGACAGCTTACAAAACTGCTGTTCCTAACCTACAAGGTATGGATGCTAATGGAGGGTATGATGTAATTTTACCATCTACATTAACAGCTGGTTCTATAACAGCAAACGCAGATGGTACTTTACAAATAGCAGCAGATAAAAATCTACCTACAGGAACATACAACATTGGTGTAAAAGTAACTAATGGAGCTGGTACAAGTGTTTCTTTTGAAAATTTATTTTCTATTACCGTAGAAAAAAGATGGGAAACTAACTTATTAATTAATCAAGATTTTAATGATGGAAAAGATGGTACTATAGATGCAAACAACACATTATATCCAAAATTTGCTGGTTACACAATTGGTGCGTCTAGCAAATGGCAAAAGAAAAAAGTTACAAAAGCTGGGTTGCCAGATGTAGAAGGAATTAGAATCATAAATCCAGGAGCAACAGAAAACTACTTAGTAAGATCTATAGATATTACTGGTGTAAAAGCTTTAAGAGTATCTTTTGGAGAAGTTTTTGGATATAATGACAAGTTTACTACAACTTACAATCGTGGTTTATTTGCATCCAATAACACTTCAGATTTAGATGGAGGCTCTTTTAATGCATCAAAGTGGACAACAGTTATGGCAAATAACGATTCTAGGTGGCCTGGAAGTCATAACTGGAAAACAAGAGTAAATAATCCAATAAATAATGTACTTGTAGATTTAACTAATATTTCAGGTAACGATTTAAAACTTGCATGGTTTTTAGGCTCTAACAATGGTGCTTCTCAAAACGGACAGTATTTTATAGATGATATAAAAGCAGAAATATCTATTGCTTTTACAGCTGAAGAAAAATAAGACTTCATAAATTTCTTTCTGTCTTTAAAACATATTTTAAAGACAGAAAGAAAAAATAATCACCAAATGGCAATTATAAAAAGAAACTATTTACCTATTGTAACTATTGTTATTGCTACAATTTCATTATTAACATATTGTGCTAGCAAAACAATAAATACTATTGCCAAAAAAGACGCAACAATAGAAAGACCAAATGTTATCTATATTATGGCAGACGATTTAACAACGCAAGCCATAAGTGCTTATGGTAGTATCTTTAAAGATATCGCCCCAACTCCAAATATAGATAGACTCGCAAAAGAAGGAATGTTGTTTCAAGATGCATTATGTACCAATGCTATTTGTGGCCCATCTAGAGCTGCAATTTTAACAGGTAATTACAGTAATTTAAACGGATATTATAAAAATGAACGTGGAGGAAAATTTGATAAAACGCAATGGACTTTCCCACAAGAGTTTCAAAAAAACGGATATCAAACAAGTTTATTTGGCAAATGGCATTTAGGCACAGAACCACAAGGTTTCGATGTTTTTAAATACCATAATTCTGCAAACCAACAAGGTCATTATTGGAATCCATTATACAATGAAAATGGAAAAAATGTTAAAGAAAAAGGATACTCAACCAATTTAAGTACCGACTTTGCTTTAGATTGGTTAGAGAAAAAAAGAAAAATAAACAACCCTTTTTTAATGGTTTTACAATACAAGGCACCTCACAGACCTTGGGAACCAGATACAAAATATGAAAAAATTTGGGATGATATAGAAATGCCTTATCCTTCTACTTTTAATGATGATTATAAAGGTAGAGAATTAACTGCTGGTGATACAGAAATGACTATGGATTATTTCTCAAGAAGAGATATGAAATACAAAACACCTAAAGAGTTAAAAGGGAAAAACCGAATGAAATGGGAATTTTACGGTTCTAAACCAGGTGAAATTGTTCAACCAGAAAACCTATCAGATGAAGAAGGTAGAAAATGGCGTTATCAAAGATACATTAAAGATTATTTAGCTTGTGTAAAATCTGTAGATGATAATATTGGACGTGTTTTAAAATATTTAGATGATAATAACCTAACAGAAAATACCATTGTTGTTTTAACATCAGATCAAGGTTTTTATTTGGGTGATCATGGTTTTTTTGACAAACGTTTTATTTACGAAGAATCTTTAAGAATGCCTTTTATTGTTAGGTATCCAAAAAAAGTTAAAGCTGGCACTGTAAATGAAGATATCGTTTCTAACATAGATTTTGCTCCTACACTTTTAGAATTGGCAAATTTAGAAACAAGTTCAAAAATGCAAGGAAAAAGTTTTCAACCAATCTTATTTGGCAACACTCCAAAAGATTGGCAACAAGCTATGTATTACCATTATTACGAGTTTCCTTATTGGCACCATGTGCAACCTCATTATGGTATTAGAACTCAAAAATATACATTAGCACATTTTTATTATAATATAGATGTTTGGGAACTGTACGATTTAGAAAAAGATCCTAAACAAATTCATAATATAATTGCAGACCCACAATATACCAATGTAGTTGCAGATTTAAAATCTCAACTAAATAGATTGATGAATAAATACCAAAACAACAAATCTTTAAACGACTTCAGAAAAATTACAGATACAGATTTTGGAGGAATTGTAGAAAATAAAAATGGTGAGATTTCTGTACAAGATATCATTTCTAATAACAGAAAAAAGTAACAAATAATAATCAAAGTTGGTAAGTTTATCGTCAACTAAAGTTATAAGTTATTGATAAAACCCTAAAATTTTAAAGCTATTATTAGAAATACTCTTAAAATTGGTTTTTATAGATTTTGACTCTATAAAAACCAATTTTGATTTTAAACAGACCGTTTTTTAAAGATATCCACTTAATTTTACTTCACAACAAATTTCTTAAACCAAATTAAGATCATATAAATGAGCAAATTAAAACTTCAAGAAAAAATTGGCTACGCTTTAGGTGATGGTGCAGCAAATATTGCTTGGAGAGGTGTTGCTACATTTTTATTTATTTTTTATACAGATGTTTTTGGGTTAAGTCCTGTAACAGTAGGTGTCCTGTTTTTGGTAGCCAGATTTAGTGACGGAATTTCTGATATTTTAATGGGAATTATTGGCGATAGAACACAAACCAAATATGGTAAATTTAGACCTTGGATTTTGTGGACTGCGATTCCATTAGCTGCCATTCTTTCTTTACTATTTACAAATCCTGATTTTTCTGATACTGGAAAAATTATCTATGCGTACATCACTTATATACTATTCACACTAATTTATACAGCAAATAACATTCCTTATGGAGCGTTAATGGCAGTTATGACTGGAGATGATAAAGAACGCGCAAGTTTAGGATCTTACAGAATGGTAGGTGCTTTTGCTGGTGGCATGTTGGTACAAGGTGCTTTGTTGTATTTGGTAGCAAGTTTTGGAAACATCAACCCAAATATTCAACTTCAAAATTTAGATAAAAGCACTTACAAAGTAACAGTTTCATCACCAGAAAACTATGAAAATGTAAACATAAAAACTAAAAATAATATTGCTCAATTTTCTTTTTTAGATACATCTGATGAACCCACTGTTGGAAAAAGTTTCTCTATGGAAGCTGATAAAAAATACACTTTTTTAGTTGTAGACGAAGAAAACTTAAAAGCTTCAGATTTTTCAATCATCAACCAAGATAAAGGCTATAGTAACGCAATGTATGTAATGTCGATATTTTTAGCAATACTTTTATTAGTTACTTTCTTTACTACGAAAGAAAGAGTACAACCCCCAAAAACTCAAAAACACAATTTAAAACAAGACTTTAAAGATTTATTGCGCAACAAACCTTGGCTAATACTATTATTTGTTGGGTTGCTTTTTAATATATACAATGCCATAAAACAAGGTATTGTCATTATTTATTTTACTCATTATTTAAACAATCAACTTTTAGCTGCTTCTTTTTTAATCGGTTTAATGATTGCTTCTATTTTTGGTGCAATGTTAACAGCGCCATTAAGCAAAAGGTTTGGTAAAAAAAATGTATTTATTGGTGCGTTATTGTTTTCTGGAGTCTTCAATAGTTTATTCATTTTTTGCAGTCCAGAGAATATTGGAGCCATATTTACAATCGGGATTTTGTCAGAATTTGCAGCTGCAATTTTCCCAACACTATTTTTTGTAATGTTGGGTGATGCTGCAGATTATTCAGAATATAAAAACAAAAGAAGAGCTACAGGTTTAATCTATTCTGCAGGCTCTTTTGCTACCAAATTTGGTGGTGGTATTGCAGGTGCTATTATAGGTTTAATTTTAGGACTATATCATTATAATGGACAAGATGCAATTGCTATAGAAGGTGCGATTCCAGGAATATTAATATTAATGAGTTGGATACCAGCAATCATTGCAGTAATTGCAGCTGGTTTAATGACTTTTTATCCACTAACACAAACAAAAACAACAGCAATTACAAAAGAGCTAAACAATAGAAGACAATTAGAACAAAATACCAACATTATATAAATATGAAACAATTTCCAGAAGATTTTATTTGGGGTACTGCTACCTCTTCTTATCAAATAGAAGGAGCTGCAGATGTAGATGGTAAAGGACCTTCTATATGGGATTCATTTTGCACGATTCCAGGTAGAATTGCACAAGGAGAAACAGGCAGTATAGCTTGTGATCATTACCACAAGTTTAAAGAAGATATTCAGTTAATGAAAGATATGGGTGTAAAAGCATATCGATTTTCAATTGCTTGGGCAAGAGTAATGCCTACAGGAAAAGGAGAAGTTAACGAAAAAGGAATTGCATTTTATTCTGAATTAATTGACGAACTTCTCAAAGCAGATATAGAACCTTGGATAACATTGTATCATTGGGATTTACCACTTGCTTTGCAATTAGAAGAAGATGGTTGGCTAAATAAAAAAATGACGGATTATTTTGCAGATTATGCAAACCTATGTTTTGATAGATTTGGAGACCGTGTAAAAAACTGGATTACCTTAAATGAACCTTGGGTAGTTGCTATTTTAGGCTATGGCCAAGGCGTTTTTGCACCAGGAAGACTATCTAATTCAGAGCCTTATTTGGCTGCACACAATTTAATTATTGCACATGCAAAAGCTGTGGCAGTTTACAGAGAGAATTACGCACATCAAGAAGGACAAATAGGAATTTCTAACAATTGCGATTGGCGTGAACCTCTTACAGATAGTAAAGAAGATAAACAAGCAGCACAAAGAGCGCTTGAGTTTTTCTTAGCTTGGTTTGCAGATCCTGTTTATAAAGGTGATTACCCAGATGTCATGAAAAAAAGACTAATGGAACGACTACCAAAGTTTTCTGAGGATGAGAAAAAAATGATTAAAGGTTCTTCAGATTTCTTCGGATTGAATCATTACACAACTATGTATGCTGCACATTCAGATGGTAAGCAAGAAGAAATTTCTGTTCATGGAAATGGAGGTATCTCAGAAGACCAAGATGTGAGCTTGTCTTTAGACAAAGATTGGGATGTAACGTTAATGGAATGGGCAGTCGTACCTTGGGGTTGTAAAAAATTGCTAAAATGGATTGATGAACGTTATGACCAACCAAATATTTACATTACAGAAAACGGTTGTGCTTATCCAGATAAACTAGTTGACGGAAAAATTGATGATCAAAAAAGAGTCGATTTTTATCAAGGATATTTAACATCTTGCCAAGAAGCAATTGAAGATGGTGTAAAATTGAAAGGGTATTTCGCTTGGTCTTTTATGGATAATTTTGAATGGGCTTCAGGTTACGAAAAACGATTTGGATTACACTATGTAGATTTTGAAACCTTAGAAAGAATTCCAAAAAAATCTGCTCTTTGGTTTAAAGAAGCTATCCAAAAGAACAATGTTGAATCAAATGAAATAAGCGAGTAAAATAGAAGTAAAAAATAATTCATGTTTCTAAAACTGTTAGAAAAACCACTATTGATAGAAAAAACAACAGAAAGAAATTTAATTCCAGTTTTAGAAGCTGGCAAAACCTACAATGTTAAAGTAACATTAGGATAATCAACCAAAAAAACGAACATTTATGTCAGAAATAAAAGATTCAGCATCATTAGTAAAAAGTGAAGATAGAGTCCCTTTTTCAAAAAAATTGGCTTACGCAGCTGGTGGTCCTGTAGATATTTTAGGAGTTTGGGTTATGGTAAGTATTGCTTATCAAGTATTCAACTTCGAGTTAAAAATGCCTCCAACGTATGTGGCCATTATTTTAATGTCATTACGTCTTTGGGATGGTGTTATGGATCCTTTAATGGGTTGGATTTCAGATAATTTTCGATCAAAATGGGGACGAAGAAGGCCTTTTATTTTAGTAGGAGCTATTTTAGCAGGAATCACATATCCTTTTATTTGGTGGTTTCCAACAGACATGAGTCAAGAAGGGATTATGTTTTGGGTAATTGGTTTTGGTATTTTATTCTACACCTGTTTTACAGTTTGGGCAATGCCTTACCAAAGTATGTTAATGGAAATGACTCCAGATTATAATGAGCGTACAAGAGTTGCAGAAATTAGAAGTTATTTTCAAACAGTAGCCGGTTTTTTTAATGGTTGGGTTTGGTGGTTAAGCATGTTGCCAATTTTCTTTATTAATGGAGAAGCAAGTCCTGTAAACGGAATGCGTTACATAAGTATTGGAATTGCTGTTATTATACTGGTATTAGGTGTTTTACCAGCCATTTTTGTAAAAGAACGTTACTATGAAAGTGATTTAATTAAGAATCAAAAACAAGTAAAATTAACAGATAGTTTAAAAGAAACATTTTCTAATAAACCTTTTTTAATTTTATGTGGATTAACCATTTTCTTCTTATTAGCAACATCTATTTTTGATAGTTATGGAAGATATGTAGGAACTTTTTATGTATTAGGTGGCGATTGGAATGAAGGTGCCGTTTTTGCAGGTTATGGAACCATTGTTTATATGCTTTTCAGTTTTATGTTTATTCCGCTTTTTAGAAAATTATCAGAAAAAATAGGAAAGCCAAAAGTATTAATGATTTCGATGCTGATTGTTGTTTTGGCAGTAACCACAACTTGGTGGACATTTACACCTAATAATCCTTGGATTATGTTAGCAAATACCGCTTTTATTGGAGCTGGTTATGCTGGTTTATGGTTAATGATTCCTTCTATGCAAATAGATGTGGTAGATTATGACGAATTAAAAACTGGAGAAAGAAGAGAAGGTAGTTTCGCTTCGATTTTTTCTTGGGTACTTAAATTCAGTTTTGTAATTGGGTTTATGATTTCTGGCCCATTAATCGAGTTAACAGGGTTTGATGCCAATTTAGATGGAGCGCAACCAGAAGAAGTGTATACCACAATGCGAATTGGCTTTTTAGCAATTCCAATAGTGGCATTAACCATTGCAATTTTATTATTAAGAACATTTCCAATAACAGCAGAAAAAGCAGCAGAAATTAGGCTACAATTAGAAGAAAAAAGAGGTAAAGTTTAAAAAAACAAGACCTCACAGGTTTTTAAAACCTTTGAGGTCTGAACAATAAATCAACGTAAAATATATTAAAATGAAATACGGATATTTTGACGATAACAAAAGAGAATACATTATTACCAACCCAAAAACACCTGTAAAATGGACAAATTATGTGGGTACATTATCATTTGGAGGAATCGTAGATCAAACAGGAGGTTCTTTAATTTGTAAAGGCGATCCTGCATTAAACAGAATTGTAAAATACATTCCGCAATTACCTGGTTCAGATTTTAAAGGAGAAACCTTATACATCAGGTTTAAAGATGAAAATGGGAAATACAAAGTGTTTTCACCATTCTTTGTACCAACTTTAGATGATTATGATTTATTTGAATGTCATGTGGGTTTATCATATCAAAAAATAGTATCAGAATTTTACGGAATTCGAACAGAGGTTACCATTTTTGTGCCTAATGAAGAAAATAGAGTTATTCGTAAAATAGAAGTAAAAAACATCAGTGGAAAAGAGTTAGAAATTGATGTGATTCCTGTGGTAGAATTTACACATTTCGATGCTTTAAAGCAATATACAAATGCAGATTGGTGCCCGCAAACAATGACTATGAGAGCCAATAAAAATGCAGACGGAACAGTATTGTTACGTCAGTATGCTTTTATGAAAAAAGATACAGAAAACAACTTCTTTACTTCAAATTATCCTGTAGATTCTTTTCAAACAGATAGAAAACTATTTTTAGGTGATAACGAATATGGAACTTGGAAAAATCCTTTAGAATTACAAAACGAAAGTTTATCGAATTACGAATCTAATAGAGGAGATAATATTGCTGCTTTATTGCACAAATTAGGCACAGTTAAAAATGGTGAAACAAAAACCGTTATTACACAATTAGGACAAGGAGCACCAAACGAAATTGCCAAAAACGCAGAGAAATTTAAAGACGTTGCAGAAGTAGATAAAGCATTTCAAGAACTTTCAGAATTTTGGGACAATTATTTATCAAAAGCAGCATTCCAAACTCCAGATGCAGCCTTCAATTCTATGGTAAACATTCACAATCCACGTCAATGCCATACTACTTACAACTGGTCTCGTTATTTATCTTTATATCAATTAGGTTTAGGTGCAAGAGGTATTGGTTTTAGAGATAGTTCTCAAGATATTTTAGGAATTTTATCTGCAATGCCAGAAAAAGGAAAAGAATTAATCAAAAAATTAATTTCTGTAAAAAAAGAAGATGGTTCTGCAATGCACCAGTTCTTTCCATTAACAATGGAAGCTAATGAAGGTGATTCTCGTGAAGAACCACATTTAAAAGATTTTTATGGCGATGATCATTTATGGATTGTACAAACAGTAATCGAATATATTAAAGAAACTGGAGATTACGATTTCTTACATGAAGAAATTACATTTTACGACAAGAACTTAAAGTTAAAAGACCGTAAAAAAGGTACAGTTTTAGAACATTTAAAACGTTCTTTAGAGTTCACAAAAAATAACTGTGGCCAACATGGTTTACCAATGTTAGGTTTTGCAGATTGGAACGATACTGTAAATTTACCTGGAGATGCAGAAAGTATTTTTAATGCAAATTTGTACGGAAAAGCTTTGAATGAAATGGCTGCTCTATTAGATCATTTAGGAGATACAGAATTAGCAGATCAATACAAAAAAGACCATGCCCACATGAAAGAAGTAGTAAATACACATTGTTGGGATGGCGATTGGTATTTACGTTATTTTGAAGATAATGGAAATGCCATTGGCTCTAAAGCAAATAGTGAAGGTCAAATTTATACAAACGCACAATCTTGGACCATTCTTTCTGGTTTTGCAACCCAAGAAAGAGCTTTAAAAGCATTAGATTCTGTAGAAGATAAATTGAATACAAAATTCGGAATTAAATTGAGTTACCCAGGTTATAATGGGTATGATGAAAGCATTGGTGGTGTATCTACATATCCTCCAGGAGCAAAAGAAAATGGTGGAATCTTTTTACACTCAAATCCTTGGGTAATGATTGCAGAAACCATGATGGGTAATGGAGACAGGGCTTTCCAATACTACAATCAAATTAATCCAGCCTCTAAAAATGATATTATAGATACTTTTGAGTGTGACCCTTATTGCTACCCGCAAAATATTTTGGGTGATGAGCATCCACAGTTTGGTTTGGCAAGAAACTCTTGGTTATCAGGTACTTCTTCATGGACGTATCAAGCAGCATCTAAGTACATTATGGGCGTTCGTCCAGATCATAAAGGATTAATTATAGACCCTTGTATACCTAAATCTTGGGATGGTTTTACAGCCGTTCGTAAATTTAGAGGAGCAACTTATAATATCGATGTAAAAAATCCAAACAATGTATCTAAAGGTGTAGTTTCTATGATTGTTGATGGAAATAAAATAGATGGACATATTGCACCTATTTTTAGTGACGGAAAAGAACATTCTGTAGAAATTATTTTAGGGTAAAAAAAATCATAAGTCTTTTACAATATTATAGTTCCCCCAACAAAACTTCCTGCAAGGTCGCTAAGACTTTGTGGGGGTTTTAAAAAACTTTTGTTATATCAAATTTATGCTAAAGAACAATCAAAACAACAAATTCACTTTTATTATGAATACTAAAACCTTAAAAATCGTACTCTTATCACTTTTTACAATATGTATTGTTTCTTGTGATAAAAAATCAGAAAAAAAAGAAGTCGCTAAAAATCAACCAAAAAATGTATTATTTATAGCGATTGACGATTTAAAACCTTTAATGGGCGTTTATGGCCATAAAGATATAAAGACACCTAACATAGATAAGTTAGCTGCCAATGGTTTTGTATTACAAAACAGCCATTGCCAACAGGCTGTTTGTGGTCCATCAAGAGCCAGTATATTAACAGGTAAAAGACCAGATTACACACAGGTTTGGGATTTAAAAACTTTAATTAGAGACAAACATCCCAATATTGTAACCATGCCACAATACTTTAAACAAAATGGTTATGAAACTGCAGCTGTAGGTAAAATTTTTGATTTTAGATCTGTAGATAAAGGAAATGATTCTATTTCATGGACATATCCTTACGATAATTTTAAACATAATTCCGAAATTGGTAAAGAGTACATCAAAAATAAGGAACGTGTGTCTTACGAAATTGTAAATGTTCCAGATAGCATGACTGCAGATGGTGAAGTAGTAAGAAGAACCGTAAAGCAATTACGTAAGTTTGCGAAAAGCGATAAACCATTTTTTATGGCTACAGGATTTTATAAACCACATTTACCTTTTGTAGCCCCAAAAAAATACTGGGACATGTATCCTTTAGAAAATGTTAAATTCCCAGAGTATATGAAGGCTCCAGAAGGAGCTCCTAAATATGCAACACAACCAAGTTGGGAATTAAGAAGTGGTTATGCAGATATTCCTAAAGATTTTGATGTAGAAATACCTATAGAAAAGCAAAAAAGAGTAATTCAAGGGTATTATGCTTGTGTATCTTTTGTAGATCAGCAAATTGGTAATGTTTTAGATGAATTAGATCGCTTAGGATTAAGAGAAAATACAGTAATTGTACTTTGGGGTGACCATGGATGGCATTTAGGAGATCATAACATGTATTGCAAACACACTAACTATGAGCAATCTACAAAAGTTCCATTAATATTTTCTGCTGGTAAAGATAAAATTGGAGAATCTTATTCTCCAACAGAATTTGTAGATGTGTACCCTACTCTATTAGAATTAGCAGGAGTAAAATCTCCAGGAAATTTAGATGGGGTTAGTTTGGTTCCTTTAATGGAGAAAAAAGTTGAAAAAGTAAAGGATTTTGCTGTAAGTCAGTTTCCAAGAGATAATGATAAAATGGGGTACACATTTAGAGATGATAGATATCGTTACACAATTTGGATTAAAGATGAAATGCCTTATGAAAGTAACAGAAATATAGATGCTGCAGAAATTGTTGCTGAAGAGTTTTACGATTACGAAAAAGACCCTCAAGAAACTAAAAACTTGATTAACAAAGTCGATTATCAAACAGCTATAACCAATTTAAAAGCAAAAGCCATAGCCTATTTTAAAAGTCAAGAAATCAAATAACTATGAAAAAGAACATATCTATTTCATTAATAATAGTAACGTTTTTCGTTACTATTATTAGTTGTAATCAACCCAAAGAACATCAATTGCCAAAAGCAATCTCTTATAATTTTACGCCAAAAGACACCAGTTGGAAAAGTTTATCAATAAGAGAAAAAATAGGACAAACAATGATTGTGAGAGCGTTTCACAAAGCGCAAGTTGCAGAGTTTGGTTCTATTAAGAATATGATGGAAAAATACCCAATAGGAGGTATTTTTGTGCCTTATTGGGATTACCTTTTTACGCCTCCAAGAGATCAAGTAATTCCAACAATTAAAAATGCTATTTCAGATTATGAAAATGCCTCTAAATATCCTATGATTGTTACAGAAGATTTTGAACGTGGAGTTGGAAGTATTTATAGTGAATATACAAATATGCCTTCAGAAATGGCTGTTGGTGCAGCAAATAATACAGATTTAGCTTATAAATTTGGAAATGCAATAGCAAAAGAATCCAACTCTTTAGGTGTAAACTGGTTGTTACATCCTTTGGTAGATTTAAATATGAATCCGTTACAAGATTTGGTAATTGAACGTGCAATTTCTGATGATGCTACAAGAGCTTATCCTTTGTTAAAAGCACAAATTAAAGGTATGAATGCGCAAGGTGTTGTATCAACCATAAAACATTTTCCTGGTGATGGAGCAACCATAAAAAATCAACATTTAATTACTTCTGCAAATAATTTATCTATTTCTGAGTGGAATAAAACCTTTGGTACCATGTATCAAAAAATGATAAATGAAGGAACACCTGCAATTATGGTTGGACATATTCGTTTTCCTGCATATCAAAAAGAAAAGAGAAATGGTTTGTTTTTACCAGCTTCTTTATCCGAAGAATTGATGATGGGTTTATTGAAGAAAAAAATGAAATTCAACGGAATAATTATGTCTGATGCCTTAAATATGGGTGGTGCAGCTGGTTATTATGAAAATGAAATTGAAACTTCTTTAGCCGCTTTTAAAGCTGGAGTAGATATGGTTTTATGGCCAACATTAAAATTTATGGATTCTTTGGAAGTAAGAATTAAAAGAGGAGACATTCCAATGTCAAGATTAGATGATGCAGTGGAAAGAATATGGGGGGTTCGTGAACAATATGGTTTATTAAAAAAGAAAGAATCTATTTTTTATCCCATTTCAGAAAAAGAAACAGCAACCATTCAAGAAAATGCACAAGAAATTGCAAATAATGGGGTTACTTTATTAACAGATGCTACTAAAATTCCTTTAAAATCATCAGAAAACAAAAGAATTGCCATTGTAAATATCAGTCATGAAAACAGAACCAATGAGTTACGTTTAACTCAAAAATTATTACAAGAAAAAGGTTTTGAGATAGATACTATTTTACACAACCCAAGTTTTTTAGATTGGGGAGAAAAATTAAATTTCTTTGACAAGTATGATAAGGTTTTTGTCGCTTTTGAAAATCGATATTTTAGTCCTTTAGGAGCTTCACTTTTAAAAGATAAAGAAGCTTTAGGAGTTTGGACAATGGGTATGTTGCCACAAGATAAAATTATTGCAGTTTCTTACAGTAATCCATATTATGTGAATTTTTATTTTGAAAATGCTTTTATAGGAATTAACGCTTATAGTTTAGATAAATTTTCGCAAAAAGCTGTAGTTGAGGCCTTAACAGGTAACATCTCTTTTAAAGGTACATCTCCAGTAAAATTAGAACATGATATTTTAAAATAAAATGACAATTAATTGCAATTTATTAACATATTAAATTTCATATTGTCAACAATACAATATAATCTTTAAAAAATACCACACTAAAAAATATAGTGTGGTTTTTTTTAGAAATTCTCAAAAAAAAACTATAATTAAACCTTATCTGACAATTTTAAGTACTCTTTTTCATTGTATGTAAATAGTTTAGCAGGACTAATCTAATTTATATACAATGAAAAATAATTACTTACTAAAATTACTATTAATCCTGTGCTGCTCAACAGGGTTATATGGTCAAACATTACCAACTGATATTAGTTTTAATAATAACAATTGGACAGAAAGCAGTTCAGGTGTAACTCTTTCAGGAAACGAATACACAATAACAGGAAATGCATCAGGAACAAGAAAGGTATATTTAGATGTACCTGTAGCTGATACGTATAAAGATGTATATATTACTGCTGATATTGAGATTAATAATGTTGTTTATGGTGATCGCATATACAAAGCACCAAGAGTAAAAATATATAAAGGAGGAACTACTTCTCTTTTACTTGCAGAAAATTTAAATTATCACCCAGAAGGTGCATTTTATAAAGTTGGTGTTGTTATAAAAAGATATGATAAAAAAAACATCAGCTCTCTTAGAGTTGAGTTTTTAATGCAAAACGCCTCAGGAGAAATGAAAATTAAAAATCCTGTAATAACAAACGTTAAACCAGCTATGGATTTTTCATTTCCTTTTACTGCTCCTTCTAGCACCACCTATACCTTAGATATAGATACCAATAGTAAACATACTTTTAATAATGATTTACTATCTACAAATACGCATTTTAGATTTATGGAAAACCAAGGAGGATATAATTGGAGTTCTTCAGAAACAAGTCAAGTTATTAACAATTGGTTCCCTCAATCTAATTTTAGATTTCCAGGAGGTACTGTAGGTAATTATTACAATTGGAGTACAGATAAATACCATCCACAAAACTCTAATGGAATTACCATTGGTAATCACAGTACAGATTTTGAGTTTGATTACACAGCATATAAAAATATCTGTACAACAAATAATGCATCTTCTACATTAATGTTTAACGTTTTAATAGATTCTCCTACCGATTCAAAAAACAGATTACAAAGTAGAATTAATGACAATTTAGATGTTAAATGGATTGAATTAGGAAATGAAAACTATCACACAGGACAACAAGGAGGAAATGTTACAGATGTAGACTCTTATATATCGCATACTGTAGATATGGTTACCCAATTAAAAACAGTAGACCCTAATGTTAAAGCAGCTGTATGTCTTGAAAAAGAATATTACTATACAGGTAGCTGGAATCAAAAAATAAAAGCGTATGCAGATGGTACAAATGATTATTTTGATGCAGCTACGTTTCATAATTATAATAATTCTAATGCATTTTTATACAGTGGTTCAACAGTATATCGTATGATGAATTCTTATAAAATTACTATGGATCGTATTAATAAGTTTAATACTAATTTTCCAGGTAAATCTGCTTTAATTACAGAGTGGGGAGTTTTATCTAATGGAACACCTGTTAACTTTACACAAACTTTAGCAAGCGCAGATGTTTTCTTAGCATTAGAAAAAGGGAGTCAACAAGGTATTGTAAAGCAAGCAGGTTTGCACATGCTTTGGAAAAATAACATCTATTCAGAATCTACTTTAACCTATTTAGATAATGGACAAATGAAATTAACAGCTTTAGGAGTAATGTATGCTTCTTTATTTGATGTATTTAAAGATAAAGAAGTATATGATGCTTACAGTGCTGGTCCAGATTTAGAAGCAAATTTAGATGGAATGTATGCCAAAGCTGTGGATGCTGGTACAGAATACAAAATATTTGTTGTAAACAAACTACCTACTACCTCTACTCTAAATTATAAAATAAATGGTGTTGCTTACGAAGGAAACTATACTATCGAAACTTTTAAAGAAGACATTACTAAAGAATTAAAAACACCATACACAAGCAAATCTTCTGCGTGGACGTCTAACACTCCATCTGCTACTGGAGGTAATTTAAGTATTCCTGCATATAGTATTAACATTATTACAATTTCAAAAGCTTGTGATGCCTCAGAAGATAATATTATTGCAAATGGTACAGCAGAATGTTTGTTAGCAGATGGTAATTGGACAGGAGTTGTTGCAAGTTCTACAGATAGCGAAGCAACTTTTTCAGATGAAAGCACAATTGTAAATGGAGGAAATAACGCATTTAAAATTTCAACAACAAAAACCAATACATTAGCTACACCAGAATTAGAAGATATTCGTATAGATAATGCTAAATATGATGGCGATTTTAATGGAAAGACAATAACTATTGATGTTTGGGCAAAATCAGATGTTTCTGCTCAAATAGGTATTCAATTAAAAGTTGATAAAACTGCAGGAGGTTCATCGTATATAGTAACTTCTCCAACTTTAACAACAACATATACTAAATATACGTTAACAGCAGATATTACAGAGGCAACAACTGGAGTTTCCTTAAGATTATTAGCAGGTAAAACTGTTGCAAATTATTATTTTGATGATATTGTTGGTACAGTTAGTATCAATTTAGATGTAGATAACGATGGTTACAATAACGATGTAGATTGTAACGATAATGATGCCGCTATTAACCCAGGTGCTACAGAAATTCTGTATAATGGTGTAGACGATGATTGTGACCCTGCTACTTTAGACACTGTAGATGCTGACAACGATGGTTATAATAGTGATGTAGATTGTAATGATAATGATGCTGCTGTTAATCCAGGTGCTACAGAAATTCTATACAATGGTGTAGACGATGATTGTGACCCTGCTACTTTAGACACTGTAGATGCTGACAACGATGGTTATAATAGTGATGTAGATTGTAATGATAATGATGCTGCTGTTAATCCAGGTGCTACAGAAATTCTATACAATGGTGTAGACGATGATTGTGACCCTGCAACTTTAGACACTGTAGATGCCGATAACGATGGTTATAATAGTGATGTAGATTGTAATGATAACGATGCTGCTGTTAATCCAGGTGCTACAGAAATTTTATACAATGGTGTAGACGATGATTGTGACCCTGCTACTTTAGACACTGTAGACGCAGATAATGATGGTTATAATAGTGATGTAGATTGTAACGATAATGATGCTGCTGTTAACCCAGGTGCTACAGAAATTTTAAATAACGGAATTGATGATGACTGTGACCCTGCTACTTTAGACACTGTAGACGCTGATAACGATGGTTATAATAGTGATGTAGATTGTAATGATAACGATGCTGCTGTTAATCCAGGTGCTACAGAAATTCTATACAATGGTGTAGACGATGATTGTGATCCTGCTACTTTAGACACTGTAGACGCAGATAATGATGGTTATAATAGTGATGTAGATTGTAACGATAATGATGCTGCTGTTAACCCAGGTGCTACAGAAATTTTAAATAATGGAATTGATGATGATTGTGACCCTACTACAGTAGATGTTATTAATTATACATTATCTGTTAGTGCTGTTAATGGTTCAGTAACACCAAACAGTGGTACATATGCAGCAAATACAAGTGTAACCATAACAGCTACAGCAAGTTCGGGTTATCAATTTAGTAGTTGGTCTGGAGATGCAAGTGGTTCTACCAATCCTTTAACAATTACAATGGATGCCAACAAAAACATAACTGCTAATTTTACTCAAATCCCAACAAATACAACAACTACAATCTCTGTAGTAGATGATGCTCACGTAAGAAATGGTACTTATAAAAACGACAATTATGGTACTTATTCTAATATGCACATAAAAGAAACATCAGCCAACAATAAGAAAAGACAAACTTTTTTAAAGTTTAACCTTAATAATATTAGTAATGTTGTCTCTGCAACACTAAGAATTAACAATACTGGTGGTAATGGAAGTGTTTTATTAAATAAAGTTTCTGATGATACTTGGACTGAAAGCAATATAACTTGGGCTAATAAACCTACTATAGGAAATAACGTTGGCACTATTACACTTAATGGTTCTGGAAATCATGATATAGATGTTACAAACTACGTTGCAACTGAAGCTCAAAACGATGGTAATGTTAGTTTTGTGCTTAGAGGCTCAACATCTAATTTTATGAAAATATCTAGTAAAGAAGGTAATAACGCCCCAAAATTAATTATTGAATATAGCAACAGTTCTGCAAAATCGTCTCAGAAAGGATCTGTTTTAACAACACAAACCTTTGAGGACAAAAATGCAATTTTTGTTTATCCAAATCCGACCAAATCATTGCTTAATTTTAAAATAGAAAATGCAGATATTGAAAACGGAAAAATTCAAGTTTTTGATGTAACAGGAAGATTGGTAAAAACAAAATCTATATCTGGAAAATCAATGCAATTGCAATTAGATGGTCCAGCTGGTATCTATATTGTTAAAATTACAAATGAAGCATCTTCAGTTGTAAAACGAATTGTGAAACAATAAAATACTAATAATAATTTGTGATAAAAGGGACATATTTTGTGTCCCTTTTATCATTTTATAAAGCTTTGTAATTTTATGATCAATTTTTAGAGTCTCAAATCTATCGTTATCAAACTTAAAATTTAAACCATATTGTATTTAATAAAAGTATAGTGATAATTTTAAAGCTTTTAAAATACAATAAAAAGAAAACAACAGACAGGAGATTATCTGTAATAAAAACAAGGGAATTTTAAAATGATAAGTTGGTAAAAAAGTTATTCAACTAACATCAAAAATACTACAACACAATCATCAAAAATAAAAAGTAAATATTTGTTTATAAATTGAAATTAAAATTTTCTTTTTTTAGAAATATTGGCAACATCAAAAACAAATAAAAGTCTTCATATATAGTTTTCAAAAAGTTATTCTATAACAATTTTCTTTCTTAGTACTCCTTTTTTAGTTTGTAAATGAACAATGTAAATACCAGAAACAACTTTAGGTAGGATGATTTCTTTGGTTCGATTTACTTGAAAAGTTTTATTTATAACTTGTTTTCCAAGGATATTGAACATCTTTAAATTCGCTTTTTCTTGAGATAAGCCAATAATATTTAAAACTGAAGGTTTAGATTGATACATCCTTACATTTTGAAATGTAATATTATTTGTATGTAAAGCGCTTTGTCTTGTATGTAAATAAAATCTTCCAATACTATTTGTACTTTTAGAAAGAGTGAATTTATATTCGCTTATATCTTCTTCTAATCTTATAAAATTGTTTGTTTTCTTATCCTCTAAAAATAGTTTTATACCAACAGGTAAATTTAAAGCTGTTGCAGAAATTGTAAGCTCTTTATTTGCTGTTGCAATAACCCCTAAAGGAATTACAGTTTCTTCAAAATTAGAGTTTGACACAGATTGAACTTGATATTTTTTACCAACATTATTAGAAATTAAATGTGAAAATATTTCGAAATTGCTTTTACTTCCTCCAAATAATTCGCCATCATAACCATTATCAAAACCAGTAGTAGCATTATTTAAATAATAGATTTTTGCCAATTTGTTTTGAGTGCCATCTTTTAAAAATAATTGCACTTCTGTTTTAGCACTACTTCTTAAAAAGGTATCAGTAGTTTCATGACTCTGATTGTTTTTATCAAAAAGAACACTTCCATTTACAGGAGTTGAACTCGCTTTTATAAAAAAACCTTGACCTGGGGCAACTTTAAAATCATCTACAGTAACTTTTGTAATATATCCGTTTGTATTTTGATCCCAAATCCAGATAGTTTGTGTTTCTAATTCATTTGTATTTGACGTTAAAAAAGTTCCGCTATTTATAAATGTAGTGTAAGGGTTTCCTATTAGATTATAGGCATTACCAGCACCAATAGAAATGTTTTTTGATACGTTTGCTGTATTCATATTTCCTAAAAAAGAAACATCTCCAGCTGTTTTTAATTTTGCAATAAAACCTTCGCCATTATTCATAGTTCCTGTAGAACTTGTTTTTTTATAATTCCATAAATTGTTGGCATTAGTTTGTGAATTGTCATAAGAGGCAAAGCCAAGATTTGTAGGATTAATGGTTCCTGTACTAAATAAATGGTTTGTTATTAAATTTTCTAATGATTCTCCAGCAACAGGGCTTGATATTAAATACCAATTAGAAGTACTTAAATTTCTTTTATAAGTTACTTTTCCTAAACCTGTAGTAACTGTACTTTCTGCTTTAAAAGTAGCACCAGATTCTATGGTGATTCCGTAAACATTTACAGCAGTATTTGCTGTAGGATATTTTGCCAAACCACTTGGTATTAAAACATAACTTATTGATGTTGGTACAGCTGCTGGTGTCCAGTTTGCAGCTGTATTCCAATTATTATCTATGCTTCCATTCCAAGTGCTTGTATGTTTATCAACTTCTATTACTGTAACAGAAAATCTTTTTATTTCTGTTGAATTTGTAACGTTTCCAGTAATTAATTTTATAGCACTACTTCCATCAGAAACACCAGAAGTATATGGTTCATTAGAATAATACTGTGTTATTTTGGGTTGACCAATATAATTAAATGAAGCACTAAAATTCACATCAGAAAAATCAGTTTCGTTTGTATTAATAATTAATAAAGTTTCCTTTTTATCATTCTTAAATTTAAGACCATATAAAGATTTTACAGCATTTACAGAAATAGGATTATTTGTAAAATTTACCTCTTGCATTTCTGTCATATCTGCAGCTGCTTTTAGTAAAACTTTAGAGGCGATTCCTACTGGTGCTAATTTCATGGGAGTACCAACTTTTACTACATTATTATCGGAAACAAAATGCCAATCTAATTGTTCTACTTTTTCTCCTAAACTAATCCATCCGTAATTAAAAGCTGCATATCTAACAGCAGAAGCCCAAGTTTCTTCTGCAATTGCTTTTACTTCGCCAAATTCTGTGTACCAAATTTTATAATCATTAGGTACAAGATTATAATCTGCTACTTTGTCTAAAGGGTATTCTATACCTTCTGCAATGGCTATTTTAGATGTAGCATTATCAGTTATTGTAGTTTGAACTCCATATTTATCATTTAAATAATGATGTTGTGTAACTGCATCAATGTTGCTCTTTAGAGTTGCAAAATCTGAATTCGTTGCCAATTCATTAAAAATGGTATTATTCCAACGTTCTCTAATAGAGTTTCCATTTCCGCTTTTTGTGGTTGTTAATGCAAACTTTAATGTAGGAAATGCTACTTTTAGTTGACTAACTATAGTTTTACACTGTTCTAAATAAAATTTTGCATTTACAATTGTCGCATCTTTTTTGTTGGCAGATTCAAAAGGTTGGTTATTTGCAGTATCCCATCCAGCATAAAATTTGCTATCTTTTTCTTCTATGTGAAAAATACCTCCTTCTTCGTTACCAAAGTAAAATTCATTTCCTAATTCAACAGCATAAGGCATTTTGCCTGCGTTTTTAAATTCATTAATTGCAGCTATCATATCGCTAATCTTTAAATTTAAAGTAGCTGTACTTTTAAGAGTTTGTTCGTTGGCAGTTACAGCAACTCCTGTTGTTGGAGTTGGTCTTGCCATATTTACTACGTAAATAATTTTTGTTCTATTAGGAACTACTTGTACAAATTCTGGGATTTTTAAAATTTCTTTATTATTCCAAGTTTTGTCTGTATTTTCTAAAAATCTTCCTGTTCTCCAATCCCAATAATTAGCTTGTGTTCCTCCAGGATATCTTAAAACATCAGGATTCATCTCTGAAACCAGCGTTTTAAAAGATGCGTCTGTCCACCAATTTCCTTTGTCTGAACGTCTGTTAAAACCAATATTTAAATCGCTAATATTTCTAACTACTGTATTTAAAGAAGTGGTAACAGTCTGCGCATTAGAACTAAAAGATAGAAATAGAGTGAAAAATAAAAGAAATGTGTTTTTTTTATTTATAATAGATTTTAAATACATATATGTTTTTTTATCAGATGGAAACAAAAGTATTTTATAGCGTTAACAACAATGTTTAAAAACTATCAAAAGGAGTTCATTTTAAGAAAGTAGTATAAAACTAAAAAGAGGCTGTCTAAAAAGTAGTTAAGTATGTGAAACTGAGCTTGTCGAAATATGACAAGTAGTTAATTTTTTGACTTTTTAGACAGCCTCTTTTTAATATTTACAGGAAGAATAATCTTACCAGTTTTTTATATATTTTTTAGCCAATTTACCAGAAATAGTTAAATCTTCATCAGTCCAATTACCATCTGTATTAGTATTGGGTTTTAATGCAGAAGCACCTTCATCTTTATTATTAATTGACCAATTACAATGTGTAAGTTGATTTTTTCTCATAAAATCCATCCATTTTTTTGTAGATTCTGGATCTGCTTCTCCACTTCCATCTGCTTTAACACTTCCCCATTCAGTAACAATTAAAGCAATTCCATTATCTAAAGCTTTCTGTGCTTTGTTCATTAACCATTTTTTATGAGAAGCTGCATAAAAATGAAGTGTATAAGCAATATTTTGGTAACCTTTAATTGGGTTTTCTGAGGCATTATCTACATCTTGAGACCATTTAGGTGTACCAACAACAATAATGTTATCTGAATCTATTTTACGAATCGCTGCAATTACTTTTTCTGCATAAGGTTTTATAACATCATCCCAAGAAACATCTAAAGGTTCATTGTAAATTTCATATATAACATTTGGATGTTTTCCATATTTTGTAGCCATTTTTGTAAAAAACTCAATCGCTTCTTTTTCGTTATCTTCTGCTTTATGACTGTGCCAATCTATAATTACATACAGGCCTAAATTTATAGCAGCATCTACAACAGTTTCTAATTTTGTTTGGTTGGTTTTTGCATCAAAAAGGTAACTATCATGAATATCTGGGTCTGCTGTCATAGGAATTCTAATGATGGTTGCCTTCCAATTTTCTTTTAAATGTTGTACAACATTTTTATTGTAAAAACCATTTCCTCTGTAATAATCATTAGACCAAAACAAGCTATTTCCTGCAAAGCTTACAGAAACACCTTTACTGTTTACAATTTTGTTTCCTTTTACAGATAAAGCACCATTTTTAGAAACTACAGTAATCTCTTTTCTGTTCATTTCTTCATTTTTTTCTGATGTTATTTTAGCATTACAACTCATAAGAATCAGCAAAAGTAAAAGGATACCTCTCATAATTTTATTTTTAATATTAATAGCACTTCAAACAAATTTAATTTATTTTTTACTGCAAAACCAGTGTTCATAGTACATTTGACGATATCTAAACCTTTTAAGATGTTTAATAAACCTATTTTTTAAAGTTGAAGAGTACTTTTACCTTGTAAAATTATCATCAATTATGAAACATTATTTTTTAAAATCTCTTTGTATAAGTTTAACTATTTTAGTTTTTGTTGGATGTAAATCTGAAAGCAAAAAAACAACAAAGGTTGACGAAAAAAAGAAACCAAATATTGTCTTTTTTATCGCTGATGATATGTATCCTTGGATGTTTAATAACACTCCAGAAGGACAAAGTAAAGATGGAAAACCTTTAAACTTAACACCAACTTTAGATAGGTTAGCTAAAGAAGGGGTTTGGTTAGAAAATATAAAAGTAGTCTCTCCTGTTTGTACTCCAAGTCGTTTTAATGTATTAACAGGTAATTATGCAAGTAGAGCAACTAACGAAGCTTTTACTGGATTTACTAATAAAAACGATGGGCAAACAGTTATTCAATGGAATTCTTATATTGTTCCAGGGCAAGAAACAATGGGTACATACTTTCAAAAATTAGGTTATAAAACAGGTTTTGTTGGTAAAAATCATATCATAGAAAGTTTATCTCAAGTAGGTGATGGAGGAGAAAAACCAGAGTTAGATGCAGATCCAACAGATACAAAAGTTAAAGAAGGGTTAGAATATAGATACAAAGAATTACAAAAAGACATAAAAAAATCTGGATTTGATTATGCAGAATCTTTATATCATAACAACCCAAATTGGTTAGGTATAAGAGCATTAGCCTACCAAAATATGGATTGGATTGCAGAAGGAGGAGTTAACTTTATAGATAAATACAATAAAAATCCGTTTATGTTGTACATCGCTTCTACCTTACCTCATGCACCACTTAAACCCGAATTATCTTGGAAAGCAGATAGAAAAATAACACCAAGAGGTATTTTAGAAAAAGCACCAACAGTTTTACCTCAACCACCTGTAGAATCTCTTAAAAATAGAATTAAAGAAGCAGGTTACGAAGGTAAAAGCAGAGAAAATATTTTATGGTTAGATGATGCTGTTGGAGCACTTTTTAAAAAATTAGAAAAAGAAGGTGTTTTAGACAATACAATTGTTGTTTTCTTTAACGATCATGGTCAAGATTTTAAAGGAACTTTATACGAAGGTGGTGTAAACTCTCAAGCATTTATATGGAAAAAAGGTGGCTTTAAAGTAGGTAATGTTTTAGAAACTCCTGTTTCTAATGTAGATTTCTTACCAACTTTATTAGATTTAGCTGGAGACACAAAACATAAAGATAATTTTGATGGGAAAAGCTTTAAAACTGCTTTAGAAGGAAAACAATTTACAGGAAGAACTTCTATGTATCATGAATTGGGTTATGCAAGAGCTGTTGTAAAAGATGGTTTTAAATATTATGCTGTAAGATATCCTAAATGGGCTACAGATTTTACGTTAGAACAACGTAAAGACACGTTAGAAAAATATACTAAATTTAGAGAGTCTTTTGGAGAACATGGTATTTCTGATAATCCAAAAGATCCTTATGGACAATTAGAAATGGTTCCTGGAGGTGGAGGTGCAGAGCACAATGCGTATATGAATCATCCTAACTTTACAGCTCCAGACCAACTATATGATTTAAAAAATGATCCTGAAGAAAAAAATAATTTATACAACAACCCTAAATATGCTAAACAATTAAAAATGTTGAAAGCAGAATTAAATAAATACACATCTTCTTTACCAGGTAAATTTGAAATTTAATAACAATATTCAGTAATATATTATAAAGATGAAATTAAAAATAACAATATTATTCTCGTTGATAGTTTTAACTATTATTAGTTGTAAAACACAACAAGTAAAAAGGGCTTCAACTAAAAAAGAAGTAGCAAATACTTCTAGCAAAGCAAAAAAGAACATCCTTTTTATTGCTGTTGATGATTTAAAACCATTACTTTCTAATTATGGAGAAACTCAAATGAAAACTCCAAATTTTGATAGATTAGCAAGTTTAGGAATGACGTTTACAAACGCACACGTACAATATGCTGTTTGTGGTGCTTCTAGAGCAAGTGTTATGACTGGTACAAACCCTGATACTAACAAAGTATGGGATTTAAAGACCGATTTTAGAGAATCTGCACCAAATTTAGTTTCTATGCCAGAGCATTTAATTAACCAAGGTTATGAAAGTACTGGCTCTGGAAAAATATATCATATTCCTTCAGCTGCAAAAGGGCATGATGGAAAAACATGGAGTATTCCTCATGAAATGCCAACAAACTTCGACCCTAAATACGGAGAACCTGCTTTAAAATACTATCAAAATCCAGAAACAAAAGCTAAAATGGCTCAATTAGAAGAAGAAGCTAAAGCTAAAGGAATTAAAAAAGCAGGAAAAATTAGACGCTATATTTTAAAGCGTTTAAAGCCAAGTACAGAAAGTATGGATGTAAGTGATGAAGCTTATAGTGATGGTTTATTTACACAAACTGCTCTAAAACAACTAAAAACTTTAGAAAAAGGAAAAAAACCTTGGTTTTTAGCAGTTGGTTATCAAAAACCTCATTTACCTTTTGTAGCTCCTAAAAAGTATTGGGATTTATATGATAGAGATAAAATCGAATTGGCAAAATTTCAACAATTATCAGATGGTACTCCTTCTTTTGCGTATCACTCTTTTGGAGAGCTAAGAGCTTTTTCTGATATTGATAGTAAATTAGGGGTTGGAGACAGAGTTCCAGAAGCAAAACAGCGTGAATTAATTCATGGTTATATGGCTTCTATTTCTTACATAGATGCTCAAATAGGAAAATTATTAGACGAGTTAGAAAGAAGAAATATTTTAGATGATACTATAATTGTTCTTTGGGGAGATCATGGTTTTCATTTAGGAGACCATACAGAATGGTGTAAACATTCTAATTTTGAACAAGCAACTAGAATACCTTTTATGTTTGCAGGTCCAGGAGTTGCAAAAAACAAAAAAAGTCATCACCCAGTAAATTTAGTAGATTTATTTCCTACAATTTTCGATTTGGCTAATGTGCAACAACACCCACAAACAGACGGAAAATCTTTGGTAAATTTATTAGATGCAGACCCAAATACTACTATTGATATGGATTACGCATATCATCAATATAAAAGAGGCCCAAAAATGGGATATTCTATAAGAACAGACAGATACAGATATACAGAATGGCATGACAATAATTATAGAAGTTATAATGATTATAATACTTCTAAAATTGCAGGTCGTGAGTTGTATGATTATGAAAAAGACCCATTAGAAACTAGAAATTTGGTTAAAGACAAAGCCTATGCTGCTGTTGTTAAAGAGTTAAAAAGCAAACTAAAAGCGCATCTAACAAAATAAAAAAATAAATGATGATGAAAATTGTCACTTTTTTTGGCACAACTTCTCAATTAAACCAATTAGCCATAAGCAAGTCTAAAAAATCGTTTAATTAAAATAATTTCAATGAAAAAAATAGTATTCTTATTAAGTATCAGTTTTTCTTTAGTAGCTTGTGCACAAACAAAGTCTGTAAAATCTTCTGCAAAAGTACCAAACATCTTAATTATTCATACAGATGATTTAGGGTATCATGATTTAAGTTTTACAGGTTCTCAGTTATACAACACCAACAATATTGATAAATTAGCAAAAGAATCTATTAGTTTTATAAACGCATATAGCAGTTATCCACGTTGTACGCCTTCCAGATATGGAATGATAACAGGAACCTATCCTGTAAACGAAAATAAAGGTTGGCTTGGAGGCATACCAGAAGAAAAGAATTTTATAAAACAGTTTAATAACGCTGGTTACAATACTTCTTATGTTGGTAAATGGCATTTAGGTGAAGGTGATAGTAACCCAGTTGCTTTCGGGTTTAAAAACACGTATGCAGCAGGAAGAGCTGGTGGTATAGGAAGTCGGTTTTATCCATTTAATTTTAACAGTAAAGGAAAACGCCATAAAGAGCAAGTAGTAGATCTTGAAAAAGATGGAAAAGAAGGCGATTATGCATCCGATTTATTAACAGATGCAACCATTAAATTCATAAAAAACAATCCTAAAGACAAACCTTTTTTAGCAGTTTTAGCTTATTATTCAGTACATACACCTATAGAAGCAAAACCAGAAGACGAAGCTAGGAACAAAGAACAATTAAAAAATATTGATTTTGGAAACACTCCAGAATATATAAAGGAAGGTAGAGGAAGAAGAAAAATGCGTCAAGACGATGCTGCTTACGCTGGAATGGTTGAAAACGTTGATGAAAATGTTGGAAGGCTATTAAAAACCTTAAAAGATTTAGGAATTGATAAAAACACCATCATTGTTTTTTCTTCAGATCATGGTGGTTTGTCTAATGATGGTTTTAAAAGCGAACGCCATTTAGCAACCACAAACCTACCTCTAAAAGCAGGAAAAGGACATTTATATGAAGGTGGAATTCGTGTTCCTTTATTTATAAAATGGTCTAATGAATTAAAGCCTAAAGTAGATGAAACATCCATAGTTTTAGGTATGGATATTTTTCCAACTCTTTTAGATTTAGCAATTCATAAAAAAGTAAAAGACATAGATGGTAAAAGTTATGCCAAAGTTTTAAAAGGACAAGATTCTTGGAAAGACAGAACTGTTTTTTGGATTTCTAGAAAAGCAAGACCACACAGTACAGGAGATTCTAAAGCAGCTGTGGTTAGATCTGGAGATTATAAACTTATGCAATTTTTAGATACCAAAAAAGTAGAAGTATACAATTTAAAAAAAGATATTGGTGAGAAAAATGATTTATCTAAAACAAATCCAAAGAAAACAGCAGAGTTATTAAAACTTCTTAAAGACTGGAAAACTGCGTATCTAATTCCAGAAAAAATGAAAATTTCTAACCCAAATAAAAAGAAAAATAAATAATGAAATCATCTAATAATTCTTTATTTAAAAATATAAACTTATATATTTTTACAATTATATTCAACCTTTATTTTACTACAAACTCACAAACTGTAGCTACTTCTTTAAACACAACAATTAGAAATATTTCTGATTTAGAAATTGGTTTTAACAGACGTTCAGACAAAGGAACTTGGTGGACAGACAATTCCTTTAAAAATTTAATCGCAGAAATGAATCCAGATATTATAAGATATCCAGGAGGAACTCAAGCTAATTATTGGGATTGGAGAACTGGTAGGTTTTTAGATAATACAGATAAAAATTGGAACAACAAAGAAATATTAAAAATACCAGAATTTGTAAGTTATGTGCCAACAAATACTAAAATAGTATATGTAATAAACATGGCTAGGCCTACACCAAATACTGGTGTTTCTGTAACAGCCAACGAACAAACTTTAAAAAGTGATGCTACTTTAGATTTAAAGATTACAGATATGATTGCTGCTATAGACAAGTTTGTAGCAGAAGGTAAAAAACCTTATGCTGTAGAACTTGGTAACGAATTTTATTTCGGTAATGAAGAAGCTGGTATTTATCACATTACAGAAAAAGACAGTAAATTTTATGCTGGTTGGAACTCATCAACAAACAGTGCGTATGAATTTAATAACAAAAGAGATGCAACTGTAGAAAACGCTAAATTTTATTTAAAACATTGTAAAAAAATTGTAGAAAAAATTAAAGCAAAATATCCAAAAATAAAATTTGCTCTTACTACCACTAAAGAAGAACCTGTAGCAAAAACTAGAGAGAGATGGAATACAACAATTTTTAATGAACTAAAAAATAATACAGATTACACTACTTTAAAAAATGATATTTATGCAGTTACACAACATCATTATTTAAACAGTAAATATGGTGTTCAAACAACTATTACTGATAATACAACAGCAAAAGTAGCCATTGCAGAAGGTATTAAATACCCAAAAGACAAACAATCTGATTATGATTTAGTACCTAATGATTATAAAATTTGGTATACAGAATATGGAGAAGTAAAAGCAATTGCAGAAGAAACATGGGCATCTGGCATAAGATATGCTGCTTTAGTTTATAGCTGGTTATCTTTGGGAGATAAAGTAGACCAATTAGATTGGCACTATATTACAGATAACAATGTAGTAAGAACAGATTCTCCAATGAAATTAGCACCAGTTGGTATTGCAGCAAAACTTGTTTCGAAAGCATTTAAAGGTATGTCAGAAATGCAAGAAATAAATTTTACCAACAATCCTATTTCTGTTGATAATGTAAAATCTTTATACGGTTACAAATTAAAAAATGCTGAAAAAGAAACTTTACTAATAATTAATACCAACGATTTAGATTTCACAGAAGTTCAATTCAACACATTAATTACCTATACAGGCCAACCAAAAATGACACAGTATTACTCTAGTAGCTCTTATGTTACAGGTGTTTTCGAAGGCAATTCTAACATTATTTCTAATACAGAAAACGTTACAAATTCAACAGAAATTAAAAAATTCTCTGTTACAGTAATTGAGGTTCCTAAAAGCACTCTTAGCGTTTATAATGAAACTGTTTCCAATGTCTCTATTTTTCCAAATCCAGTAAAAAACACACTCAAAATAGCTTCTAAAGAAAACATTCAGTTAATTTCTGTTTTTAATATTACTGGTTCTTTAGTTTATAAAAGGGACAAAATATCTGACAATACAATAGATTTAAGTTCTATAAAATCAGGTATTTATATCGTAAAAATAAAGTCTGATAAAGGTGTTTTTTATAGAAAAATAGTTAAAAAATAATGAATTATTAGATGGCAATTTTCAAATCTTCTTTTTGTTTGTGGTTAATGGCTTTTGTTTTCTTTGGTTGTAAAACAAAATCCTTACTAAATAAAAAAGGGAAAATTGAATATAAAAAAAAACATGTTTTAATTGGCGCAACTTTAAACCATAAAGAATTAAACACAAAAAAAGAAACACTTTTTTTAAAAGACTTTAAGTATTTAACACCTGCAAATGCATCCAAACAAAGAATTATTCATCCAATGCCAAACCAATGGAATTGGAAACATACTGATGATTTTTTAGCATTTGCAAAAAAAAATCATATTGCAGTAAGACTTCATGGTCCTATTAGTCCGCAAGCTTCTTGGTGGGTAAAAAAAGATGATAGAACAGCAGAAGAACTCAATTCAATTCTTATTGATTTTATGACTGCCTTTACCAAAAAATACAATAGTCATCCAAACGTAATTTGGATGGATGTTGTTAACGAAACAGTATTATCTAGTGGTAAATGGCATGGTCCCAAACCAGGAATAGATAAATGGGAAAACCCATGGTTAAAAATAGGTTTGGATAAAAATGGATTTCCTCTATACATTTTAAAAGCTTTTGAAATTGCAACCAAGCATGCACCAAATGTAAAATTGGTGTTTAATCAAAATGCAGGAATGGAAGATAAAATGTGGGACAAAATAAAAAAAACCATTTTATACTTACGCTCTAAAGGACACAGAGTAGATGGTCTTGGTTGGCAAGGTCACTTACTTTTAGGAGCAAAAAGAAAAGATTTTGTAGATAATATAGATACAACTTTAAAAAAACTTGGTAGTCTTATAGATTGGGCTCATCAAAATAATTTAGAGTTCCATTTAACAGAATTAGACTATTTGGTTAAAGAAAATAATCTTAAAAATTTAGAGGTAGAAAGAGCTACACAAGCAGCAATTTATGCTAAAATATTTATGCTTTTAAAAGAAAAAGCAAAAAACGGCTTTGTATCACTAAATTTCTGGGACTTAAGTATCCGTTTTGGAAAAAATAAAGGTTATTTTCAATCAATTTATGATGAAAATTTAAACCCTACAGAATCTTATCGTGTTTTTAAAGAAAAATTTGGTAGTAAATAATTTTAGTTTTTTTAATATGAGATTGCACAAACACATCTTCTTAATACTGGTCCTTACACTATTTTCTTGTAAATCTAAAGAAATAAAAACAGCTAAAGAAAACCTAAAGCCCAACATCTTAATAATTCATGTAGATGATTTAGGTTTTCATGATTTAAGTATTAATGGTTCTAAAATTTATCAAACTCCCAATGTTGATAAATTGGCTTCAGAATCTGTGGTTTTTAATAATGCGTATGCAAATTATCCAAGATGTGTACCTTCTAGATATGCGATGATGACTGGTAATTACCCTATAAAAAATGGTGATGTTCCAGATGATGGTTTTAATATGACAGATGTTTCAGACAATAAAAATTTTGTTAAAAATATCAAAGCAGCTGGTTATCAAACCGCTTATTTTGGTAAATGGCACTTAGGTGATAAAAATAGTTTAAAAGAATTTGGTTACGATTTTAGTTTTGCAGCTGGTCATGCAGGTTCTCCTATAAGTTTTTTGTATCCATTTAACAAACCAAAATGGAAAAAAGGAAAATCGAAAAAATCTCCAATTCCAGATGTAGATAATGTGAGTAAAAATGGCGATTATTTAATGGATGTAATGACAGATAATGTAGTCAAATACATTAAAAATGCAGATAAAAACAAACCTTTTATGGCAATGTTTTCTTTTTATGCAGTGCACCAACCATTAGAAGCAAAAGAGAAAGATATTGCTAGAAATAAAGAAGAAATTAAAAATTTCGATTATGGCAATCAACCCCAATTTATAAAAGAAGGAACAGGAAGAACAAAAATGCGTCAAAATCATCCAAAATACGCTGCAATGGTTGAAACAATGGATGAAAATGTTGGCAGGTTAATGCAATTATTAAAAGATTTAAATATCGAAAAAAACACCATTATTGTTTTTTCTTCAGATCATGGAGGCTTGTCTAATGACGGAACTAAAAAACGAGATTTGGCAACATCTAATTTCCCTTTAAGAGCAGGAAAAGGCTGGTTGTATGATGGTGGAATTAAAGTGCCCCTTTTTGTAAAATGGCCAAACCATTTTCTGCCTAAACAAGACAATGAATCTTTAGTAATGTTAATGGATGTTTTTCCAACAATGTTAGACATCACTGCAAAAAAATCTTTAAATACTGATGGAAAAAGCTTTCTACCAGTTCTTAAAAATAAAGAAAAATGGACAAACAGAACTGTATTTTGGCATTCATCAAAAGCAAGACCAGTAAATACAGGAGATACAAAATCATCTGCCATTAGAAAAGGAAATTATAAGTTGATAAATTGGTACAAAGAAGGTAGAACAGAATTGTATGATATTGCTAAAGATCCTTCAGAATCTAATGATTTATCAAAACAGAAACCAGAATTAACTGCAACATTATTAAATGAATTAAATAGCTGGAAATCTAATTTCTAAAAAATATGAAAACCGTTTTTTACATCATCGTTTTATTTTTTTGTTTTAGTAATTACGCTCAAAAAAATATTACAGTAATAAAGCCAGAAACTGTTTCCTATAAAAAAATAGATACCATAAATTTAAAACTTCATATTTATAAGCCTTTAAATTTTGATAAAACTAAAATATATAATTGCATTGTTTTTTTTCATGGTGGAGGCTGGAATGGAGGTAGTTATAAAGCATTTAAAAGACAAGCTTCTTATTTAGCTTCGAGAGGTATGATTGCAATTTCTGCAGATTATAGAATAAAAAACATTCATAGAACAACTCCTTTTGAAGCTGTAGAAGATGCTAAATCTGCAATAAGGTTTGTAAGAAAAAATGCAAAAAAATTAAATATTAACCCCAATAAAATTGCATCTGGAGGTGGTTCTGCAGGTGGACATTTGGCAGCAAGTTGTGGTAACATAGAAGGTTTAGAAGCAGAAAATGAAGATTTAAATATTAGCTCAAAACCTAATGCTCTGGTTTTGTTTAACCCTGTGTACGATAATAGTAAAAGAGGGTTTGGTTATAAAAGAATGAATGGTAGATATTTAGAAATATCACCATTACATAATATTACAAAAGGTGCACCTCCAACAATTGTTTTTTTTGGGACAAAAGACAAAACAACACCTATAATTTCATCTAAAGAATATGAAAAAAAAATGAAAGATGTTGGTAGCAGATGTGATTTACATTTATATGAAGGTGCAGAACATAGTTTTTTTAACAGAGGAAAGTATTTTATAGATACACTTTTAAAAACAGATGTATTCCTTGAATCATTAGGTTATTTAGCAGGGAAACCAACAATTAAAAATTAATTTTATGAAGCACTTACTTTTTTTTCTATCTATTTTAGTTCTTCCTTTATATTCTTCTGCTCAAAAGAACAAACTAAAAGGAGAAAATTTAATTAATTATAACCAAATTAAGTTTATTAAAACCAATAAAGAGTTTGGGAAAATTACAATAATAGAACCTTTTAATAAAAAGAATGCACAATTCGAAATTGAAACAATAAAATTACCTCAATTTATATACAAAAGTGCAACTTCGCTCCCAATTTACAAACAATCTGTAAAATCTGGACGCGTATTTTTGTTGAGTTTTACCGCAAAAACAACAAAATCTAGTTTAGAAACAGGTGAAGCTAAAGTGAATCTTTTGTTTAAACAATCAGAATCATATAAAAACAATATTGTATCAACACAAAGTATTTCTTCTCATTGGCAAAAATATTATATTCCTTTTCAATCAGATATAAATATTGATAAAAAGAGTTTAGGAATTGTATTGCATTATGGTTTTAAGCCACAAGCTTTTTTAATTAAAGACATAAAGTTTGAGCTGTTTGCAAAAGGAACAAAATTTGAGTCACTTCCTAAAACCGAAATTGTTTACAAAGGTATGGAGCCAGATGCCAAATGGCGAAAAGAAGCACTTGCAAGAATAGAAGGACATAGAAAGAGTGATTTTAAAGTGCAATTTGTAAAAAAAGGAAAATCTATAGCAGATAAAAACATAAGTATCAAATTAATAAAACATAGCTTTCCTTTTGGAGCAGCAATTAATGCAAAAGATGTAGTTGCCAATTCAAAGAAATATAAAAACTTTAAAAAAGCTTTTGATTTAGCCGTTTTTGAAAACGATTTAAAAATTAAAAGTTTACGTTGGAAAAAGAAAAAAGACCAAGTAATTGAAGCTGTAGAAATCTTACAAAAAGACAAAATAGCCATAAAAGGGCATGTATTAATCTGGCCAGGATTTAATTATTTAACTCCAGAAATTAAAAAAAATCAAGACAATCCAGAAAAAGTAAATCTATTAATAGAAGAACATGTTTCTAGTCTTTTAGCACTCACAAAAAATAAAATATCTCATTGGGATGTTGTAAACGAAGCCTATACAAATAGAGATTTACAAAAAATAACAGGTTCTGAACAAATACTCTATAATGGCTTTATAGCAACCAAAGAATTACAACCAAATGCAAAACGTTTTACCAACGAATATGGTATTATAAGTAAAGGTGGTTTAGATACCAAAAAGCAAGAATGGTATTACAATTTTATTAAAAGAATAGATAAAAACACAGGAGGTTTAGTAGATGGAATTGGCATTCAAAGTCATATTGGCTCAGATTTAACACCTCCAGAAAAAGTACTAGAAATTTTAGATTATTATAGTACTTTAAATAAAAAAATTAGTATTTCAGAATTTACAATGGATATACAAGAACCAAAAATTAGAGAGCAATATACACGCGATTTTATGATTGCTGCTTTCAGTCACCCAAAAGTTAGTGAATTTCTTTTTTGGGGTTATGTAGAAGATGAAAGAAAAAAAGTAGATATTTATAAAAAAGACTTTACAATTGGAGCAATGGGTAAAGCCTATTTTTCTTTAATTAATAATATTTGGAAAACAAATTTTGTCGCAAAAACAAGCAAAGAAGGTACAATTGATGGAAATGGTTTTTACGGAACTTATGAATACACTTTTGTTGAAAAAAATATTATTAAAAAAGGAACATTCCACTTAAAACCTTCTCAAAAAAAGATTATAAAAATTAATATTGATTAATATAACTAATTATCAGCCTCAAATGAAACAATTACTATGTATTCTTACTGTTTTAATAAGTATTTCTTGTACTTCAGAAAAAACAAAAAAAGAAGTAAAATCCGAAACTAAAAAACAACCAAACATTCTTTGGATTGTAACAGAAGATATTAGTCCTACACTTTCTTTTTATGGAGATAACACTGCTAAAACGCCTAATTTAGATGCTTTAGCATCACAAAGTTTAATTTATGACAATGCATTTACAACTGTAGGAGTTTGTGCACCAAGCAGATCTACCATTATTACAGGAATGTACCCAACATCTATTGGAACCATGCACATGAGAGCTGCACATGACGTGTTTTCTAAAGGCAGACAAGTATATAAAGATAGCGTAAATATAAAAGATATTTCTGGAAAGTATATTAGACAATACTCTGCTGTTATTCCAGAAAACGTAAAATGTTATACAGAATATTTAAGAGCTGCTGGTTACTTTACCACAAATAATTACAAAACTGATTATCAGTTTTCTGCTCCTGTAACTGCTTGGGATCAAAATAATAAAAACGCACATTGGCGAAACAAACCAAAAAACAAACCTTTCTTTTCTGTTTTTAATATTGATGTTTCTCACGAAAGTTTTTTATGGAGAAATAAAGATCTACCTTTAACTGTAGATCCAAAAATTGTTCCTGTACCACCTTATTTACCAGACAATAAAGCTACAAGAAAAACAGTTGCCAGACATTACAGTAATGTAGAGTTGATGGATAAAAGAGTAGGAAAAATAATTAAAGAGCTAAAAGACGATGGTTTGTATGATAATACTATAATCTTTTTTTACAGCGATCATGGAGGACCATTACCAAGACAAAAAAGAGCTATTTATGATTCTGGTTTAAAAGTTCCTTTTTTAATAAAAGGAATTAATAGTGAACCAGGAAGAACAGATAGGTTAATTTCTTTTGTAGATCTAGCACCAACAATGCTAAGTTTAGCAGGTGTAAAACCACCAAGTTATATGGAAGGTAAAGCCTTTTTAGGTGAATTTGATACCGAGAAAAGAACACATATTTTTGCTTCTTCAGATAGGTTTGATGAGTTTACAGATAGAATTAGAGCTGTTAGAAACAAACAATTTCTATATTTAAGAAATGATTTCCCAGAATTAACAAAATACAAAGATGTAGCTTATAGAAAAAACATTCCTATGATGCCCGTTTTTTTAGAATTAAAGGAAAAAAACAAACTTAACAATGTGCAGAAAATTTGGTTTCAAACCAAAACTGATGAAGAATTATATGATGTTGTAAAAGATCCTTTTCAGATAAATGATCTATCTAAAAACCCAGATTATGCAACTGTTTTAAAGGAAATGAGAACTACCTTAAAAAATCATTATGCAAACAGAAAAGACTTTGGTTTTACTCCAGAAGCAGAAATGATTGCTACAATGTGGCCTAATAATACACAACCAACAACTAATAGTGTTGTTATTAAAAAGGATAATGATAAAGTAACACTTTCATCAACAACAAAAGGAGCATCTATTGCCTATTTAATTTCTGATTCTAAGACAGAAAAATTAAATTATAATAGCAAATGGCAATTATATTCAACACCAATTACTGTGGAAAAAGGAAAAACAATTTATACAACAGCACAACGTATTGGTTTTAAGCAAAGCAAAATTACTTCTCAAACAATTGAGTAGTTTTAAATTTGAATGAAGTCTTCTACAAACTCAGACTGACATTCGTCTCTTTTATTGTAATTAGTAGTTAAACAATATTAATTGTTATCACTAAAATCAATTTAAAAGAAAAATGTCACACTGAGCTTGTTTGTGGAAGTGTAAATGAAAACTGTCTTCTACAGGCTCAGACTGACATTCGTTGTCTTAATTGTGATTTGTAATAAGAATTAAAACCCAATTATCTAAAACCAGTTGAAAAGCAAAACATCTACACTGAGCCTTTCGTCTTCGTTCAAGACAGGCTTTGTAGAAATGTAAATGATGATAATAAATTTTTAGTTTTTAATAATCTTCTTGGTTATATTCAAATTATTATCGCCCTTAATAGTAGCAAAATAAATGCCTTTAGCACCTTGTATAGCAAAGTTTACATTTTTTGTGTTAATATATTCTTTTGAAGAAATTCTTTGTCCTAAAATATTCGTCAAATCAATTTTAATAACTTTTTGAATTGAGTTAAACTTGATATTAACCAAGTTTTTAGTAGGATTTGGATACAAATTAATTGATAATGCTTCCTCTTTATCAACAGACAAGGTAGTGTTATAAGTTCTTCCAATTACTTCAATTTCTGCAAATTTTAACTTACTACTACCTTTGTTAAAAGATTGAATTCTCATGTATCTACCAACTGCGTTTAAATTATTTCCAGAAAACTTTCTTGTTGGAGTTCCGTTTTTAACGTATTCGTAATCTGCTTCTGCTTTAGAACCAGCAAAAGTGGTACTTGTAAAAGGGGTATCAGAAATAAAAACCGAAAAGTTTTTAAAATGAGTAGAAACCTCTTCTATACTAGCACCATTTAATTCTACAGTGTTCCAAATATCAAAATAATCTATTGTTTTTAATTCGCCAAAATCTAAATCATAATATGGCTCACTTTCACTTTTGGTTTGAGAAAAACTACCAACAGGCAACAAACCTCTTTGGTAATACTGTGCATTTATTCTTCCGTTGTTATTGCCATCTATTGCTTTTTCTGCATTTAAAGTAATGCTTGCAGTATTATGTGTACCATCTGTATAGCTTAAATTACTGCTTGTAGAACTTTGAGAAACTGTAGCAAATCTAGAAATTATCTGGTTTTTAGGTGCTAGAGCATTTGCAGTTTCTACAGTAGCATTCGCAAAAACTCCACTTGAAGATGCATTTTTAATTTTTATTTTAACAGGAAAAGTGGTGTATTTAAAAGTACGTCTGTTTGGTAAACTTTCGTTGATGATAAAGTACAATTCATCATTATTTTTCTCATCTTTAAAAACACCATTTACAGATAGATACTCTTCAAATTTTGTTTTGGATGCAAATTGATAAATTCTTTTTGGGTATCCAAATCTTAAATTTCCTTGTGCTAAAGCTTGCTGAATCCCCATATTATAGCTTCCAAAATCGTCAGTAATAATTCCATCAACTTCAAAGCGTAAGGCATTATTGCCTGTTTCATTATAATCTACCTCTAAAGTAGTAGCATCAATAATTGTAAAAGTGGTAGGTCTTGATGTAATTTCACTTTTTTGTAAATGAATTACATTGTCTGGGTGTTCTTTGTAATTAAAACTTGAATTTACAGACGGATTATCTACAACCAACTCGTAAAAATCGCCCACATTAGAAGTTTCTAAACCTATAAAAATCCAAGGGGTAAATCCGTTATTTCTTGTTTTAGGGGTATTTGAACTACTTAAAACTGTTTTAGAAACTCTTACTGCATGTTCTAAATCTACCATTTTAATATTTTCAAAAGTTTGATTGTGTGAGTGTTTCCACATATCTATTCCTAAAGAGTTATTTGCATTTTTCCCAGAAATATAAATGTCTTTAAAAGAATAATCTGCTTGATAGTTAATTAAAAAACCTGTGTTTGCTCCCCATACTTTAAACTTATCAAAAATAGAACGAGATTCATGATTTACTCCCATGTCTCTTTCTACAGAACGCAAACCAATGTTAGAATTTATAACGATAGTATTTTCCATAATTAAAGAAGCTTCTACTGGCATAACTCCATCACCTTCTTTACTATATCCATTTTTACTTAACGCAAAATTATCTACTTCATACCCTATTCTTGTTTTAGCAAGTGCTTCTGCATCTAATCTATCTAAATTATTGATAGAGTTATTCATATTAATAACCCCAACACCTCTTTTTGCATTTGCAATTACGTTATTTTTGCATAAAACAGCACGTCCTTTCATTGCCAAACCATCTCCAGAATACAAATAATCATCATGATACAAAGAGGCTGTATATGGGTCTGTTTTATGTCCTTCTTTAATATTTACTACCAAATTGTTGTTCCAAGTGCCAGTTTCACTTCCTGTTTCAGATACAATTCCAGCACCTGTTACATTATACACTACATTCTTAGAAACGTTTGCATGAGAATCATGATGTGTTATACCCCAACCAGGATTATCCCAAACTACATTTCCTGTAACTTGTGCCATTTTTGCTCCAAAAACAGTTCCTAATTTGTGTAAATGAATAGAATACCTGCCTCTAGGATTTGTTAGTTCGTTTTTTGGAATTGCTCTCATTTGTGCAATTTCTTGTCCTAATGCAGATATTTTTGAAGTAAAAACTTTTGGTGCTATCCATTTATCCCAAATAAAATCATCTAATAATTTAGATTTATCTGTTCTACCTAATTGTTTAAATTGTGCATTTTTAATTTGAACATTCGTATCATTATGCATTGCCATAACATGACCTCTTTGTGTAACAACAGAGGTTGTAGGAGATTTAAAAACAATATTTCTGGTTAAATTACCAACATAACAATGCAAACCTTCAGATAGTTTTCCTTGATGATTTTTAGATAAAGAAGATTGTGTTGTAATTGTTGCACCGTTTATATTTTTAATAGTAACTAAATCTTCACCATTATTTGATGCTTGAGCATTACCACTACTTGTTACAATTAAATCATCGCTAACGTTCCAACCTGTAGGAATGTCTTTTAATTTTAGTTTATTACTTCCTGCATTTGCATCTTCAGAAAGTTGCACCATATTTAATTTTTCTTTTCCAATAATTTCTAGTTGTCCCATAGTAACCATACCTAGACTTAGTTGTTTTGGATCCCAATTATAACGCCCTAAAACTCCTGCACCATCACTTATTTCTGTGCCTGCACTTTCAGTAATTTTAAAATCTCCACTGTTTGCTTGTTCTATTGTATTGTATCTATCTTTTCCAGAGCCTGTTCTGGTTTTAAAAGTAACTTTATTATTGTCTTTATAATGATTTTCTATATCTGTAGACCATATATTATTTGAATTTGCTCTATAAGCTTCAATATCAAAAGGTTTAATTTCTATTTCAATTTTTCCATCATTTGGGTTGTTTGCAATAAATTTTACGAAAGAAGTACTCATAGCAAAAAAAGTATCAAAAACTAATTTTGTGGTGGCTCCAGCATTGGTTTGTGTACAATTAAAGTTCCCATCTACTCTAATTGCAAAAATATGTGTATTAGAAGTCCCTTGATAATTAACTGTTCTTTCTTGAGGTATGTAAACAATTGCACCATTTCCAGGTATAGAATTAGTATTCCAAGTATCTGCAGAAAACCAAGAACCATCTTTAACAGCTTTATGTGTTATTTTATCCATTGGAATGGCATTCATCATATCCATTTGTGCTTTTGCAGGAAAAATGGTATAGAAAAAAAGAATAATGAAAAGAGGTAATTTTACGTAGTTTTTTTTCATGGTGCTTAATAATGGTTTTTACAAAATTAATTACTAATCAAAAAAAATAGGTTTCTTAACTGACAAATGGGGTTTAACAATTGTCTTTAACAAGACTTGTAATGACGATTTTGAAACCGATACTTTTATAGAAAAGTCTAATTTTGAAGAAGACTAAACTTTGGCACGTTTTTAAAGTCATACAATTAAACATTTATAAAATGAAACACAATATACTTTTAGTTCTTATCGCTTTTTTTACAGTAAAAACAGTAAAATCTCAAAATAAAGATACATTGAAACCAAATGTACTGTTAATTTGTATTGATGATTTAAGAAATAATTTAGGTGCTTATGGAGATACACAAGCTATTACTCCTAACATAGATGCGCTTTCAAAAAGTGGTGTAGTTTTTAGAAATCATCAAGTACAATATGCAGTTTGTGGACCTTCTAGAGCTGCTTTAACAACAGGTTTAATGCCAGAAGAAACAGGAGTTATTGGTTTTAAACCCATTAGAGGTAAATTACCTAATGTTACTTTTTTACCTCAGCATTTTAAAAATAATGGATACGTAACTGCTGCTGCTGGAAAAATACACGATCCTAGAACTGTTGGTATTAAAGCTAAAGACGAATTTACTAAAGATGGAGATGATGTTGCTTCTTGGAGTATTCCTTATTTAGCACCAAAAGGTGGCCATCATCCAAAAAATATTGCTTTAGATTTTCAAAACCTACCTGATGAAGAGTATGTAGATGGAATTATTAGAGTAGAAGGAATTAAATTGTTAGAAAAAGTTGCTAAAAAAGATGCGCCCTTTTTTATGGCAATTGGTTTTAAAAAACCTCATGAACCTTTTATTGCCCCCAAAAAATATTGGGACTTATACAACAACACCAATTTTAAAGTAGCCGCAAATCAAAAAGCACCTATAGGTAGAGACGATTTAAAAACCTATGCTATTAAAGGAAAAGATGTTAAGAAAAATATGAACCCAGAAACAGGTTTGATTAATGAAGATTTTCAACTTAAATTAAAACAAGGTTATTATGCTTGTACATCTTTTGTAGATGCTCAAATAGGGTTGATTATTGATAAATTAAAAAAATTAGGAGTAGCAGACAACACTATTATTGTGCTTTGGGGAGATCATGGTTTGTTTTTAGGTGAACATGGACGTTGGAACAAACACTCTAACTTAGAAGTAGCATCTTCATCACCATTAATTATAATAGATCCTAGAAACCCAAAAGCCAAAGGTGTAACTTTTTCTGCTGTTTCTACAATAGATATTTATCCAACTTTATGTGAATTGGCTGGTTTAAACATACCAGAACAACCAAAAAATAAAAATGATAAAACTGGAAGACCAATAAAAGGAAGAAGTTTAGTCCCAATTTTAAATGATACAAATGCACAAGTAAAAATTGGTGCCATTACTGTTTATAGAGGACAAAGAGGTTTGGGTTATGGTTATAGAATAAAAGGAAAATACAGATATATAGAATGGTTTAAAAAAGGAAAAGAACCTTTTTATGAGTTGTATGATTACGAACAAGACCCAAATGAAACCAGAAATTTAGCAGTAACCGAAAGAGAAACTTATGCGCCTTTATTGCACAAGTTTTCTAGAAATATTAGAAGTTTTGGAGAAAGTGATGGTTGTAAAGCCTTATTAAAAATAAAACCTTTTGAATTAAAAGACAAAAGTAAAATTCTTATTAGAGACGCAGATGGAGATGGAATTCCTGATGACAAAGAGAAAAAAGGCGATTCTAATGGAAATGGAATTCCTGATTATTTAGATTCAAAAAAATAAAAAGCAAATATTAATATAAGTAGAAAGTTATTAAGGTTATAAGCAATTTTTCTACTTAAAAAATATTATGCAACATAAATATTAAAATAATAATTATTAAAAATCGTTTCTAAAAATTACAAAATTAAATAGTAAAAGAGGCTGTCTGAAAAGTTAATTTAGCTGTCATTTTTGAGCCTTTCGTCTTCGCTTAAGAAATGCTTTGTGGAAAAATATATGTAATTAATTTAAATATATAAGATTTTTCCATTACAGTTGAAATGACAAATTTTAACACTTTTCAGACAGTACCTTATAAATAGATTCTAAACTTCTAAAAAGAGTATCTTTTTTCTATTGCTTAATTATTTTTTTAATTTCTTTCGTATTATCACTAAGATGGACATTGACAATGTATATGCCTTTGCTAAATTTATCTATATGTAAAATAGTTGATCTAGCATTTATTTTCTTTGCATACAGTTTTTGCCCCATCATATTAACAATCTCAATATAATTTATAGCAGATATTCCATTATTTTTTATTGTGATATAATTCTTTGATGGATTTGGATAGATTTTAATTTTATTTGGGGTTTCATCAAAATCTTTTACGTCTAGAGACTTTTTACTTCCTTTTCCATCATATTTAGCCGCTTTTGATGATGATGCAATTTTTTCAACCATTATTAAAGCTGTGTTAAGATTTACAGTTATTCTATAATTACCAGCTTCATTAACTTTCCATTTATGGTCTTTACCTTCTACAATATAATCTGTAGCCGTCAAAAAATCTGGATTTTCAGTAATGGCTCTAATATACGCTCCATCACCCCAATTGTTGGGAATGAAATCCGAACCTCTTTTAGCATGAATTTTAATCTGCCCTATATTTAAGTTCCCTTCAAACTGCCATATATTAGAATTGGCTGTTGTTTCTGTTAAGTCTGTAGTAGAGTCTCCCTCTGGTTTTGTCCAACTTCCTGTTGGAGAGCCCGATCCTACAAGGGTCATAAAATCAAAGTCTAACCTTTTTACTTTTAGTGAGCTATTTTTGTAATCTATAATAATTTCATATAGCCCAGCATCAGAAATATTCCATTTATTATCATCTCCTCCATGTATAAATTCTGTGGCCGATAGTAAATCTGCACTAGCCATTTTAGCTTGCAAAAACGAACCATCTGTCCAATCACCAGATATAAAATCAGTGTCTTCTTTGGTATGAATCTTAATTTCACCAGTATTTAAAGTTCCTCTAAACACCCAAATATTTGAGCCCAAAAAAGTCTCGGTAAAATCTGTTGTAGCATCACCTTCTGGTTTTGTCCAACTTCCTGTTGGAGAACCAGGACCGACCAATGTCATAAAGTCTGAATAATCCCTAATTACCCTCATTTCACCAGTATTCAAATTTATGGTAACATTATATCTTCCAGCTTCGGCAACGTTCCATTTATTGTCAGCCCCACCAACCGAGTAATCCAACGAAGAACGAAAATCAGCATTGACAGACTTTGCCTGTAAAAAATAACCATCTGTCCAGTCATTTGGGATAAAATCGGAACCTTGTTTTACATGGATTTTTATTTTCCCAGTATTTAAGGCACCTGTATATTCCCAAATATTCGAGCCTGAAGCGGTTTCTGAAAAATCTGTTGTAGCATCGCCTTCTGGTTTAGTCCAATTTCCTGTTAAAGAACCTGAGCCAACCAAAGTAACATAATCTGCATAATTTCTTTTGACCGATAATTTGGCTTTATTAAGGTCTAAGGTAATGTTATAAAACCCTGGCTCGTTAACATTCCATTTTAAGTCTGTTCCGTCCACTACATATTCTGAAGCTTCTTGAAAATCGGCATTAGCTGTTTCGGCTTGCAGGAACAAACCGTCTGTCCAGTCATTAGGAATAAAGTCTGAACCACTTTTAACATGAATTTTTATTTCACCTGAGTTCAAGTTTCCAGAAAAATTCCAAATGTTAGAACCTGTAGAAGTTTCCGTAAAGTCGGTTGTAGCATTACCTTCTGGCTTTGTCCAGTTACCTGTTGGTGAACCTGGTCCCACCAGAGTAACATAATCATAATCTAAATCTTTAACTGAGAGTGTATTATTTTTGAAATTAACGGTTATTTCATAAAGTCCAGCTGTAGCAACGTTCCATTTGTTGTCGGTTCCACTAACAACATATTGGTTTGCTGAAAGAAAATCTGCATTTGCCACAGTAGCTTGAAGAAACGTTCCGTCAGTCCAATCATTAGGGATAAAATCACCAGCTTTCACATGTATCTTTATCTCTCCTGTATTTAAAGCACCTGTATATTTCCAGATATCTGAACCTAGAGAAGTTTCTCTAAAATCTGTAACAACGTCTCCTTCTGGTTTTGTCCAATTACCTGTTGGCGAACCCGGCCCTACTAAAGTTACATGGTCATATACTGGATTTAATGCCCACAATTGATTATCGGAATTTGTAACTGTAGATTGAATTATATTTCCTTGTTCATCTACCGATAACGCCATATTACTATTAGCGTTGATTATTTTATAGTATCCTGAATTAGCTGAATCTTCATTAATTTTCCACTTTTGGTTAATTGAATGTAAATACTGATACATATGCACTTTTGCTCCATCATTGACCGATTGTTCTGCTACGTCTAAAGCTCTTTTATCAGTATCTCTAGAAATAATACTATATTCATTTGCACCTTCATAAGTAAACAACCATTTTTGTTTTGAATCCCAAATAAAACTGTTAATAGCTAGCGAATCTCTAACACCAGAAAAAGTAATAACTTTATTGTTCAGTTTAGACTTTACTGAGTAAACCTTGCCATTTAGATTAGATGGTTGTGGGTTTGTTGGTACTACTTTAAGTATTACGCAACCATGTGGTGGTACATCAATACTATAACTAGACATTACACCAAGATCTTCCTTTTTCCACAAATCTCTTACTGATGCTGTTCCAGAAAAACCTAACCAATCATTAAAGTCTAGACTTCTATTTTTGGTAACGTCTTCTCTATTAAAAAAGCCGACTATCCAATCACCATTTGACATCTGTCCTGCCCAAACCTGACTTGCTTCATTAGTAGGGTCGTTTGTAAAAATAGGTTTCCCAACAAAACCATCTTTATTCAATGCTAGCATTTCATTGTTCTGATAAAATTGAAGGTCATTACCTATAGTGCTGTATTGGTCTGCTACAGAAAGAGGCCCTCCAGCCATTAAATTTAATGAAATAACAGTCTTTTTTTCATCATCGTTTGCCATCGTATTTAGTCTGATAAAATCACCATCCAAAATCATTTTTTTTCTTCCTGAGATAAATGACCAATATGTATATCCATCAAATGTATTATAATATTCAGACCACCATGAATGACGAATTCCTCTATCAAAATTATTAAATCGGTGCCATCCTCCATGACCAACATCTTCATTAATACGTATCATGTGACCATATTTATTTTCTGAAATAGCATTGTTTTCTAATTCTGGCATCACCAAACTTAAAAAAATACCATTATCATCACAAACTTCTCGCATCCAACGAATTGCTTTCTCGTAATCTTCCACAGGTCTTGAAGGTCCATAACTATTATCTCCTTTGTCAGAACCTGTTTGAAACCAAGCAAGGAAATCTACTCTAAAGTAACTTACACCCATATCTGCATAATATTGAATATAGCCTTTGACATATTCTTCTGCGCCATCTTTAGTAACATCTACCCAACTAAATATTTTTTCCTCTTTAGGATTTGGATTGAGAAGATTTGAGAGCGGAATATTAGTTCCTTTAATTTTTATTCCTGCATTAGCTGCTGCTCTGTTTATCCATAAAGGATTGTTATACATGCCCAAAGTCATACCTCTATCCTGAAGATATTTGGACCAGTATTTATAATCATGTTCCCATTTTGCTGAATGTGTAATTCTATACCCATCTTTATTCCATTTTGTATCATCTCCCCAACCATCAATGCAAACCATATTATACCCATACTGTTTGAGGTTATCATTTACCCAATCAATATTTTTTTTCCATTCTTCTTCTGGAATAAAATTATTATCTGTAAAACAAAATTCATAAGGATTCCAATACAAAGGGGCCTTGTATGGGTTATCTTGAGCTATTGATACTTTATGACCAAATAGCAGTATTAAAAAAATTATTATTGTAGTGTTTTTCATGATTATGAAACGATTTAAAAATTAAGACTTCTAAGTAACAAAATAATAAAACACTATCAGTAGTGACACAAAAACTGTATAGATAAAACATATTCAGAATACAAATAAAAATCAAACAAAATGCTGATTATTAGTTATTTAATTTTTTTTCTAATAAAATTTGATATAGATTTTTAGACAAAAAATTAAACAATTAAAAGATTATACCTACTTATTTTATACTGTTATTTGTTCAAATCTCATCTACAAAATTACTAAGACTTAGTTATATAGATTTATATATAAAATACCAAAACGGCTTAATGGCAAAAAATGGTTGGTAAAAACCTCTGAATCCCTTTGTAATACTGATTAAATTAAAAGTTTATTGAAACTGGTTTCAATAAACTTTTTTTGTTAGATGAAAACATCAAAAAAAAGCGTTGTTGGGCTTGTGGAAGTTTATCAACAATCA